>NZ_MTHE01000007.1:0-161706 GCF_001956865.1 Brevundimonas sp. ZS04 | reverse complement strand
AGTAATCGACGATCCTCGCCACGCGAGACTAAAGCCTAGGCGGGAGCTCGCTCCCGCCGGGGCCAAGATCGTCGAGTAATATCGACGGGCGGCTTTCGAGCCGCACAGTAAGAGTAGCGTAAGCGTACCGGCCTCAAGCAGCCCGCAAGGGCGGTAGGCCGCAGTAAAGCGTAACAGAGCGGCCCCCGGAGAAATCCGGGGGCCGTTTTGCTTTCAGTGGTTCGGCGCGCCGGTCGCGGGATCGGTTTCCGTGCGGCCGGAGTTGCTGCTGCCCTCGGCGCCCTTGGGCTCCGTAGCTGGGCGAGGCGGACTGCCCTCCTTGTCGGGACGCTGGTTCTCGTTCTCGGTTTCGCGGCTCTTGGGGCGTGGTTTCGTCATATGGACCTCCTGAAGGAGTTCAATGCGGTGTGGGCGGCGAAGCTCCGATCTTTTGTGCAAGGCGCCGAACGCTAACCCGGCCTCAAGGGCTTGGCCGTATGAGCGGGCGTTGGAACGGGACTTGCTGGGAACGTTCCGAAGGGAGCGTCATGTCGGGACCACTATCAGTAGAAATCCGCAACCTCGCCGAGCTGTCGGCCGAGGAGGGCGTCCAATGGAACAGGTGGGCGCGTGCGGACCCGGATCTGAGCAGCCCGTACTTCCGTTGGGAGTTCGCACGGACGGCCGGGCCGATCTGTCCCGGTTCGGCTGTCGCCGTCTTCAAACGGGACGGCCGCGTCGTCGGCTATTATCCGCATCAGCGCCGAGGCGGGACGGTTCAGCCCCTGGCCGCGCCCATGAACGACTATCATGGCGTCATCGGTCCGCGTGACGACAAGCCTTCGATGCAGGAGGCGGCGGCCCTGATCGGCGCGCCGCGCTTCGCCGCCGCCGCCTGGATCGGCGAGGCGCCGCAGACGATGCGGCGCAATCACAGCGTGGTCTCGGTGGTGCCCGAGGAGGGCGGATTCGACGCCTGGTACGCCCGGCGTCGGAAGGCCTTCCCGAAATACTTTAAGGACAAGGAGCGCTCTCGTCGTGGTCTGGACGGTGCGTTCAGAGCGGTCGAGATCGAGATCGGGCTGCATGACCACGCCCTGCTCAAACGCCTGATCATCGAGAAGAGCGAACAGTACCGGCGCACGGGACATCACGACATCTTCGCCTGCGGGTGGACGGAACAGGTGCTTCACGCCCTGATGGACTGTCAGGGCGAGGACGGCTTCGGCGCCTCCATGGCTGTGCTGCGCGTGGACGGGCGGGTTGTCGCCATGGAGTATTCCATGCACGCTGGGCGTCATTTCCACCTGTGGTTCCCGGTCTATGAGCAGGAGGTGGCGCGCTGGTCGCCCGGCATCGTGCTGACGCAGGAGACGATCCGGCTGGGCTCGGAACGCGGCTATCGCATCTTCGATTACGGCGTCGGCGTCGGCGGCAACTACAAGAAGTACTACGACGACGGGGGCCTTGTGACCGCCGAAGGCGTTGTGGCTCGACCAGGCGTCGGCAACGCGATGTGCGCGACGGCCAGCGCGGCCTTGGGCGTGCTCGGTCACGCGCGGGCGGGCCGGCTGCGTCTCAGCACGCGGCGGCGTTGGTCCGTGATCGAGGCGTGTGAGACAAGTCTGGCCGGTCAGGCAGCGGGCGCGCTGCGCGCCGCCGCCGACATGGTCCGGAAACAAAAAGCGGCCGGCTCGGCCGATTGATGAGGAGAGCGGTATGACGGCTTCCATGACGCGCTACGCGGGCCCGATCACCCAGGCCGAGGTCCACCCTCATGCCCTGGTCGCCGACGGATTCGCCGAGGATCAGGCCCTGGCCGAGGTGCTGGACCGCTATCCGGCCGACCTGTTCGACATCAACCTGTATGACTACGACGACGAGGGGCAGGTCAGCCTGCGGACCGGCGCGCGCGGACGCCTGAACGGCGCCGAACTGCTGGAGGCGATCCAGCAGGGCCGTCTGTGGGTCAATATGCGCAAGGTCGAGCAAGGCTGGCCCGAGCTGTGGCGCGCGGCCATGATCGATTTCGAGCGCATTCTGGGCGGTTATGGTCTGAAGGCGGCCAGCGCCAGCGGGCAACTGATCCTGTCGTCGCCCAAGGCGCGCGTGCCCTATCATTTCGACGCCGGCGGGGTGGTGCTGTTCCACATGCGCGGGCGCAAACGCCTGTTCGTCTATCCAGGCGACGAAGCCCATCTGCCGGAACGCAGCATGGAGCAGGTCGTCACCCGTCAAACGACCGAAGAGATTCCCTATCGCCGCGCCTTCGAGGACGACGCCCGCATCGTCGACCTTGAGCCGGGACAGGCGCTGACCTGGCCCTTCTATGCGCCGCATCGGGTCGAGAACCTGGATCGGTTCTGCATCTCCCTGTCGGTGGAGTTCCAGAGCTGGCCGTCGCGCATTCGCAACGGCGCCCTCTACACCAACGCCTTCCTGCGTAGCCGGGGAGGGGAGCCGCGCGCCACGGACCGCATGAGCAAGCCCGAGCTGGCCGCACGGTGGGCCGCGTCGGTGGCGCTGAAGCGCACAGGCCTGATGAAGAGCCGCATCGCCACGTTCGAGCGGGATTTCGAACCTGCTGTCGGCGCGACGGATGGCGCCGCGGCCTTGGCTCCCGATCGTGCAGACGGTTCCGCCGCCTGAGGGGCCTTAGGTTAAAAGGGGTTCATGACCTCGATTTAAACTGACTTTGCGGGGCGCGGCCCTCAGTTTCTCCTGGACACAGAGACAGGGAGACCCGCTGATGAAACCCGCTGCAATCGCCGCCGCCATGGGAAGCGCGTTGGCTGCATCCGCCGTTCTGGCGGCGCCGGCCATGGCTGAGGACGTGACGATCCGCAACGCGGTGGCGCGCGTCATCGTCATCCCGGAAGACCGTTCCGACGTCGGCGTCGAGATCACGCAAGGCTCGGCCGGCCTACCAGCGCTTCGCATCGAACGCCGAGGCGCGCAGGTCCGCATCGACGGCGGTCTGGGGCGTGGGCGCGGCATGAGCTTCAACGGCGGTCAGATCGGCTCCTGCAACAACGGCCCCGCAGATGCGCGCCAGCCGGGCGAAGGCGCGACGGTCGAGGTGCGGGGCAAGGGCCGAATCCGCATGGAGGACGCTCCTCTGATCGTCCTGCGCACGCCGCGCGACGTCGAGGTCAGCGGCGGCGGCGCCATCTTCGGTTCGGTCGGCCGCGGCGCCCGGTCCGTCGAGCTGGGCAATGGAGGCTGCGGTTCCTGGACGGTGGCCAATGTCGACGGCGACGTGGATCTGTCGGTCGGCGGTTCGGGCTCGATCAGGGCCGGCACGTCGCGCAATCTGGAGGCCGCTGTGGGCGGGTCCGGCTCGGTCTTCGCCGGCGCCACGGGCAAGCTGGACGCCAGCGTAGGCGGTTCGGGCAGCATTGATGTGGCGCGCGTGGACGGCGAGACCCGCATCGCCATCGGCGGATCCGGCGACGTGCGGGTGCGTGGCGGCCGCGCCTCGAGCCTGGAGGTCTCGATCGGCGGCTCCGGCGACGTAAACTTCGGCGGAACGGCGGGCGACGTCTCGGCGGCCATCGCCGGATCGGGCGACGTGCGTGTGGCCCAGGCCACGGGCACGGTTTCGCGCTCGATCGTGGGATCAGGGGATCTGCGCATCGGCCGCTGACGCCGACAAGCCCCTGAAGGAGAAGGCCCGGGAGCGTGGAACCCCTCGGGCCTTTTTCGTGCCTGGAGGCATGAGGTGCGGGCAAACAAAAACCCCGGCGGATCGCTCCGCCGGGGTTTCGTTGATCCGTGCGGTCCGAAGACCGCGAAGATCGATTAGTTGCCGAACAGGGCGGCCACGCCGTTGTGCGTGCGGCTTAGGTTGGCGCCGGCTTGGTCGCGGGCTTGCAGACCGCCGCCGAAGCTGTAGCGCATGCCGATCTTGAAGACGTTGGCGTCGACGTCCAGGTCCGAGGACTTGACGTAGTCGTAGCCGCCGAAGACCGAGTACGGGGTGTCGGCGAACTGGTACTCAGCAGCCACGCCGGCCGACCAGGCGTCCACGTCGCCGGCGCCGATGAAGATGTTGTCGGCGTCGACGTTGGTGTAGGCGGCGCCGCCGCTCAGGCGCAGTTGCGGCGTGGCGTAGAAGGCGGCGTCGCCGGCCACGGTCCAGATGTCGGCGTCAGCCGCGGTGCCGTACGAGACGACGCCCGTCAGGGTGGCGCGGTCCAGGTACTTCTGGCCTTCCAGACCGAAGGTGTTCAGCGTGGTGTTGCCGAATTCCGAAGCGCCGTAGAAGCCGCCGAAGCGCATGTCGTCGATCTTCTTCGACAGGTGCACGGCGCCGGCCAGGGTGGTTTCGTCGCCGGCGTGCTTGACGTCGGTGTAGGCGGCTTCAGCGTTGAAGGTGACGGTCCAGTCGCCGAACACCGACGAAGCGACCGTGCCGTCGATGACGCCGCGGTTGACGTCCGTGCCTTCGACGTCGGCGTAGTTGTAGGCGATGCCGACCGAGCCGATGGCGTCTTGAGCGAAGGCGGGAGCGGCGATCAGGGTCGCGGCGGCGACCGAAGCGAGAAAGACGGTTTTCATTTTTTGTCCTTATATACTGCCGCCGGGACAGCTTGGCCGCTCCGGCGATGGGCAACACATAGGTCGCCCTTTTGCCTTTTACCGTTACAAACGTGTCATGAACTCGTCGTCATTGGCTGATGTTGCCCAAAAGAGACGCATTAAGGCATAACTGCGTCAGTATACGGAGCGCATTGCGGCGGCGCCTTTCTGCGGCGTTCATCTGGCCGTTTTCCCGCCTCAGACCCTAACGGTCGGCCCGTGTTATGTTGCATTGCAGCGGGCGAAGAGGGGTGTGGGCGGCGTGAGTCGCAAACCCTGACGGGGCGGGGATTTCCGCGCTTGACGGAAACGGAATCGGAAGGCATAAGCACCCCTCTTGTTGGACCGGCTGTGCACTTTCGGGTGCAGACGCGGTCCGCAGGGACGACCTAAGTTACTGTTCTTTGCAGCTTCTTGGGAACTTACGGCCTTCGCGGGGGACTGCGTGGGCCGCTCGTTTTTGCGGATTTGCGTTTCCTGGGGGCGAGTTATCGCTCTGAGGCTTCGGTCTTTGAAATGGTTCACAGGGACGCGGCTCCGGCCGCATGGGAATAACAACCGATATGGATCAAAGCATCCGCATCAGGCTCAAGGCCTTCGATCATCGCGTCCTCGACTTTTCGACGCGCGAAATCGTCAACACCGCCAAGCGCACGGGCGCGACCGTTCGCGGTCCGATCCCGCTGCCGACCCTGATCGAAAAGTTCACCGTGAACCGCTCGCCGCACGTCGACAAGAAGTCGCGCGAGCAGTTTGAAATCCGCACGCACAAGCGCGTGCTCGACATCGTCGACCCCACCCCGCAGACCGTGGACGCGCTCATGAAGCTCGACCTGTCCGCCGGCGTGGACGTCGAGATCAAGATCTAAGAAAGAAAGAGGCGGGATCCGACATGCGCACGGGCGTGATCGCCAAGAAGCTGGGGATGACCCGCGTGTTCGCCGATGACGGCGCACACGTTCCGGTCACTGTGCTCCAGCTCGACGGCTGCCAAGTCGTCGGCCAACGTACCAAGGAGCGCGACGGCTACGTCGCCCTTCAGCTGGGCGCTGGCGTTAAGAAGGCCAAGAACACGGCCAAGGCTCAACGCGAAGTCTTCGCGAAGGCCGAGGTCGAGCCTAAGGCCTATGTAACCGAGTTCCGCGTGGGTGAAGACGCCCTGCTGGACGTGGGCGCCGAACTGTCGGCCGACCATTTCCTCGCGGGCCAGAAGGTCGACATCCAGGGCCATACCATTGGTAAGGGCTTTGCCGGCGCCATGAAGCGCTGGAACTTCGGTGGTCTGCGCGCCTCGCACGGCGTGTCGATTTCGCACCGTTCGCATGGTTCGACCGGCCAGCGTCAGGATCCGGGCAAGGTCTTCAAGGGCAAGAAGATGGCTGGCCATCTCGGCCAGGAAGTCGTCACGACCCAGAACCTGACCGTCGTCCGCGTCGATGCTGAACGTGGCCTGATCCTGATCAAGGGCGCTGTCCCGGGTCACGACGGTGCCTACGTCAAGATCAGCGACGCCATCAAGAAGGCCCGTCCTGCGGACGCCCCGTTCCCGGGCGCCGTGAAGTCGGCCGCTGCTCAACCCGCTTCGACCCCGGCTGAAGCGCCGGCCGTGGAAGCGACCGAAGGCGGTGAAGCGTAATGAAACTCTCGGTCATCAAACTCGACGGCAAGGCTGCTGGCGACGTTGAGCTGTCGGACGCCGTTTTCGGCATCTCCGACATCCGCGGCGACCTGCTGGCCCGTTACGTCAACTGGCAGCTGGCCAAGCGCCGCGCCGGTACGCACAAGGTTCAAACCCGCAACGAGAACTCTCGTACGGGCAAGAAGATGTACAAGCAGAAGGGCACCGGCGGCGCTCGTCACGGTTCGCGCCGTGCGCCGCAGTTCGTCGGCGGTTCGCGCGCCTTCGGTCCGGTTGTCCGCGACCACGGCTACTCGCTGCCGAAGAAGGTCCGCGCCCTGGCTCTGCGTCACGCCCTGTCGTCCAAGGCCAAGGCCGGCGACCTGGTCGTCGTCGACAGCGTCTCGGTCAAGGAAGCCAAGACGGCCTCGCTGCGCGAGACCTTCGGCAAGCTGGGCTGGACCAAGGCTCTGATCATCGCGGGTCCGGAAGTTGAAACCAACTTCGGCCTGGCCGCGCGCAACATCCCGCACATCGACGTGCTGCCGAACGCCGGCCTGAACGTCTATGACATCCTGCGGGCCGACAAACTGGTGCTGACCAAGGCGGCTGTTGAAGCCATCGAGGCGCGCTTCGCTGAGAAGGAAGCCGCATAATGGCCGCCGCTCAACCCACCGCCAAGCACTACGACACCATCCTGGCTCCGGTGATCACCGAGAAGGCCACGATCCTGTCGGAGCAGAACAAGGTCGTCTTCCGCGTCGCCGGCACGGCGACCAAGGACGAGATCGCTGCTGCGGTCGAAAGCCTGTTCAAAGTCAACGTCCTCAAGGTCAACACCCTGGTTCAAAAGGGCAAGACCAAGCGCTTCCGGGGCATCCTGGGCCGTCGCGTGGACATCAAGAAAGCGATCGTGACGCTGGCCGAAGGCCAGTCGATCGACGTCACGACGGGGCTCTAAGAAGATGGCTCTGAAACATTACAATCCGACGTCGCCGGGCCGCCGCGCCCTGGTGCTGGTCGACCGTTCCGAGCTGCACAAAGGCCGCCCGGAGAAGTCGCTGACCGAAGGCCTGACCAAGTCGGGCGGTCGTGGTCAGGGCGGCCGCATCGCTGTCCGCTTCCGCGGCGGCGGCGCCAAGAAGCTGTACCGCAAGATCGACTTCAAGCGTCGCAAGTTCGACGTGGTCGGCACGGTCGAGCGTCTGGAATACGACCCCAACCGCACCGCCTTCATCGCCCTGGTTGTCTACCCGGACGGCGAGAAGACCTACATCATCGCGCCTCAGCGCCTTCACGCCGGCGACACCATCGTCGCGGGTGAGAAGGTCGACGTGAAGCCGGGCAACGCCATGCCGCTGCGCTCGATCCCCGTCGGCACCATCATCCACAACGTGGAGATGAAGCCGGGCAAGGGCGCTCAGCTGGCCCGTTCGGCCGGCGCCTACGCTCAACTGGTCGGTCGCGACCAGGGCTACGCTCAGATCCGTCTGGGCTCGGGCGAGCTTCGCATGGTTCTGGACGGCTGCATGGCCGTTGTCGGCGCCGTGTCGAACCCCGAGCACATGAACCAGAACCTGGGCAAGGCGGGCCGCAAGCGTCACATGGGCTGGCGTCCGCACGTCCGCGGCGTCGCCATGAACCCGATCGACCACCCGCATGGTGGTGGTGAAGGCCGGACCTCTGGTGGTCGCACCCCGGTTACGCCGTGGGGCAAGGACACCAAGGGCACCCGTACCCGCAAGAACAAGGCCACGGATAAGTTCATCATCCGTAGCCGTCACGTGAAGAAGGCTCGCTAAGAATGGCCCGCTCCTCCTGGAAAGGCCCGTTTGTCGACGGGTATCTGCTCAAGAAGGCCGACGCCGCTCAATCGTCGGGCCGCAAGGACGTGATCAAGACGTGGTCGCGCCGCTCCACCATCCTGCCGCAGTTCGTCGGTCTGACGTTCGGCGTCCACAACGGCCAGAAGCATGTGCCGGTGTCGGTCTCCGAAGAAATGGTCGGCATGAAGTTCGGCGAGTTCGCCCCGACCCGGAACTTCCCGGGCCACGCGGCGGACAAGAAGGCCAAGAGGAAGTAATCCATGGCCCAGACCAAGAACCCCCGTCGCGTTGAAGCGACCGAGGCCCGCGCCAAGCTGGTCAACGTCCGCATCAGCCCGCAGAAGCTGAACCTGGTGGCCGCGTCGATCCGCGGTCTGCCGGTCCAGAAGGCGCTGAACGAGCTGGAATTCAGCCACAAGCGCATCGCTGGCGATGTCCGCAAGGTTCTGTACTCGGCGATCTCGAACGCCGAGAACAACCACAACCTCGACATCGACAACCTGGTTGTCGCCGAGGCCTTCGTGGGCAAGAACCTGGTGATGAAGCGTTTCGCGAGCCGCGCTCGCGGTCGCTCCTCGCGCATCCTGAAACCCTTTAGCGAGATCACGATCGTGGTCCGTGAAGCCGGCGAGGCTGCCTGATGGGACAGAAAATCAATCCGATCGGTCTGCGCCTCGGCGTGAACCGCACGTGGGACAGCCGCTGGTTCGCCGGCGGCGCTGACTACGCCAAATTGCTCCACCAGGATCTGAAGCTGCGCACGTGGCTGAAGGAACGCCTGTCGGCCGCCGGCGTGTCGCGCATCATCATCGAGCGCCCCCACAAGAAGTGCCGCGTGACGATCTACGCCGCCCGTCCGGGCGTCGTGATCGGCAAGAAGGGCGCTGACATCGAGAAGCTCCGCAAGGACATCTCGGCCCGCACCGAAGGCGAAGTTCACCTGAACATCGTCGAAGTCCGCAAGCCGGAGACCGACGCTCAGCTGATCGCCGAGAACATCGCTCAGCAGCTGGAACGCCGTATCGCGTTCCGCCGCGCCATGAAGCGTTCGATGCAGTCGGCCATGCGCCTGGGCGCCAAGGGCGTCCGCATCAACGTCTCGGGCCGTCTGGGCGGCGCCGAAATCGCTCGTATGGAATGGTACCGCGAAGGTCGCGTGCCGCTTCACACGCTGCGCGCCGACATCGACTACGGCTTCTATGAAGCCAAGACGACCTACGGCATCATCGGCGTGAAGGTCTGGGTGTTTAAGGGTGAAGTGCTCGAGCACGACCCGATGGCCCAGGACAAGCGTTGGGCCCAGGAAGCCTCGGGTCCGTCGTCCAACGAAGGCCGTGAGCGCGGCCCCCGCGGTGATCGCGGTCCGCGCCGTGGTCGTGAGGGCTGATAGGCCATGTTGCAACCGAAAAAGACCAAGTACCGCAAGGCCTTCAAAGGCCGCATCCACGGCTCGTCCAAGGGTGGTTTCTCGCTGAACTTCGGCTCCTACGGTCTGAAGGCCGTCGAGCCGGAGCGCATCACGGCGCGTCAGATCGAAGCGGCTCGCCGCGCGATCACCCGTCAGATGAAGCGTCAGGGCCGCGTCTGGATCCGCATCTTCCCGGACGTGCCGGTTTCCGGCAAGCCGGCTGAAGTGCGGATGGGTAAGGGCAAGGGCGCGGTGGACCACTGGGCCGCTCGCGTGGCCCCGGGCCGCATCATGTTCGAAATCGACGGCGTGCCGGACGACGTGGCTCGTGAAGCGCTGCGCCTCGGCGCCGCCAAGCTGCCGATCCGCACCAAGGTGGTCACTCGCCTGGACGCCGGCATCGTTACGGAGCAAGCCGCCTAATGACCAAGATCGCCGATCTCCGGTCGCAAACCGTCGACCAACTGTCCGACGAGCTGCTGAAGCTCAAGAAGGAACAGTTCAACCTGCGCTTCCAGGCCGCCACCGGCCAGATGGAAAAGACCCACCGGGTCTCGGAAGTGCGCAAGGACATCGCTCGCATCTCGACGCTTCTGCGCGAGAAGCGTGCGGCCTCGTAAGGAAACACCGATGCCCAAACGCATTCTTGAAGGCGTGGTCGTCTCCGACAAGGGCGACAAGACCGTCGTCGTGAAGGTCGAGCGCACCCTGCTGCACCCGCTGCTCCGCAAGACGGTCCGCAAGTCCAAGAACTACCACGCCCACGATGAAGCTAACGCTCTCAAAGTCGGCGATATCGCGCGCATCATCGAATGCGCCCCCAAGTCCAAGCTGAAGCGCTGGGAAATCATTTCCCCGTCTTCGGCTTCGTAAGAAGAAGGATCGGATCCCATGATCCAGATGCAAACTAACCTGGAGGTCGCCGATAACTCGGGCGCCCGCCGGGTCATGTGCATCAAGGTGTTGGGCGGCTCCAAGCGCCGCTACGCCTCGATCGGCGACACCATCGTCGCCTCGGTGAAGGAAGCGATTCCGCGCGGCCGCGTGAAGAAGGGCGACGTCGTTCGCGCCATCGTCGTGCGCACCGCCAAGGACATCCAGCGCAAGGACGGCTCTGTCATCCGTTTCGACAAGTCGGCCGCCGTCATCGTCAACAAGCAGAACGAGCCTGTCGGCACCCGTATCTTCGGCCCGGTTCCGCGCGAGCTGCGCGCCAAGAACCACATGAAGATCATCTCGCTGGCTCCGGAGGTTCTGTAACCATGGCCGCCAAGATCAAGAAGGGCGACAACGTCGTCGTCCTGACCGGCAAGGACAAGGGCCGCACCGGCAAGGTGATGCAGGTTCTGCCGACGGAAAACCGCGTCGTCGTGCAAGGCGTCAACATGGTTCAGCGCCACACGCGCCCGACCCAGGCTGACCCGCAAGGCGGCATCAAGCACAAGGAAGCCTCGCTTCACCTGTCGAACGTCGCGATCGTCGACGCCAACGGCAAGGCGACCCGCGTGGGCTTCAAGGTCGAAGGGGACAAGAAGGTCCGCTTCGCCAAGTCGACGGGAGACGTCATCTGATGGCCGACACCAAGTACACGCCGCGTCTCAAGACCGACTATCAGGACCGCATCCGCGGCGTCCTGAAGGAAAAGTTCGGCTACACCAACGAGATGCAGATCCCCAAGCTGGACAAGATCGTCCTGAACATGGGTATCGGTGAAGCTGTCGCCGACTCCAAGAAGGCCAACGCGGCCCTCAAGGATCTGACCGCCATCGCCGGTCAGAAGGCTGTGCCGACCAAGGCTCGTAACTCCATCGCCGGCTTCAAGCTGCGCGAAGGTATGGTCATCGGCGGCAAGGTCACGCTGCGCGGCGCCCAGATGTACGAGTTCCTGGACCGCTTCATCACGATCGCCCTGCCGCGCGTGAAGGACTTCCGGGGCCTGAAGGGCACTTCGTTCGACGGTCGCGGCAACTACGCCACGGGTCTGAAGGAGCACATCGTGTTCCCGGAGATCAACTACGACCAGATCGACCAGATGTGGGGCATGGACATCATTGTCTGCACCACGGCCAAGACCGATGAGGAAGCCAAGGCTCTCCTCACCGAGTTCAAGTTCCCGTTCGTGAACTGATCGGGAAGGGAAGAGAACAATGGCTAAGAAAAGCGCCGTAAACCGCAACGAAGCCGTCAAGGCCCTGGTTGCGAAGTATGCCGCGAAGCGGGAAGCCCTGAAGGCCACCGCCAACGACGAGAGCCTGCCGCTGGAGGAGCGCTTCGACGCGCGCCTGAAGCTGGCAGCCCTGCCGCGTAACTCCGCGCCGACCCGCATTCGCAACCGTTGCGAAGTCACGGGCCGTCCGCGGGCTTACTACCGCAAGCTCAAGATGAGCCGTGTCGCCCTGCGTGAGCTGGGCAACATGGGTCAGATCCCCGGCCTGACGAAGTCGAGCTGGTAAGGGGAGCGAACAGACATGATGATCAACGATCCCCTGAGCGACATGATCGCTCGCATCAAGAACGCGGCCACCCGCAAGCGTTCGTCGGTGCTCACCCCGGCTTCCCGTCTACGTCAGCGCGTCCTCGACGTGCTGCAGGACGAAGGCTACATTCGCGGCTACTCGCTGGTTCAAAACCCCGGTGAGTTTCCGCAGTTCGAGATCGAGCTGAAGTATTTCGACGGCCAGCCGGTGATCGCCGAGATCGCCCGCGTGTCGAAGCCCGGCCGTCGCGTCTATTCGGCCATCGGCGATCTTAAGCCGGTCAAGAACGGCCTCGGCATCTCGATCCTTTCGACTTCGAAGGGCGTCATGTCCGACGCCGCCGCTCGCGACGCCAACGTCGGCGGCGAAGTCCTCTGCAGGGTCTACTGATATGTCTCGTATCGGCAAGAAAACCATCGCTGTGCCGAAGGGCGTGACCGTCACGCTCAACGGTCAGGACATCACCGTGAAGGGTCCGAAGGGCGAACGCTCCTGGACCGTCGCCGAAGAGATCGAAGTCAAGCAGGAAGGCGACGAACTGTCGCTGACCCCGCGTTCGGACACCCAGCGCGCTCGCGCCATGTGGGGTCTGTCGCGCACCCTGGTCGCCAACATGGTGACCGGCGTGACCGACGGCTTCGAGAAGACCCTGGAACTGGTCGGCGTCGGTTACCGCGCCGCCCTGAAGGGCAAGGATCTCTCGCTGCAGCTCGGCTTCTCGCACGACGTGGACATCGTTCCGCCGGAAGGCATCACCTTCGCCGTGCCGAAGCAGACCGAGATCAAGATCTCGGGCAACGACAAGCAGGCTGTGGGCGAAATCGCCGCCGTCATCCGCAAGATGCGTCCGCCGGAACCCTATAAGGGCAAGGGCGTGCGCTACCAGGGCGAGTTCGTCCGGCGCAAGGAAGGCAAGAAGAAGTAAGTCATGGCTCTCTCTCTTCAACAACAAGCCAAGCGCCGCGCCGAGCGCACCCGTCGTCGCCTCAAGGCGGTGGCCAATGGTCGTCTGCGTCTGTCGGTCTTCCGTTCGGACAAGAACATCTCGGCTCAGATCATCGACGATGCCCAGGGCATCACGGTGGCTTCCGCCTCGTCGCTGGAAGGCGGCAAGGGTTCCAAGGGTTCGGACGTCGCAGCCGCCGCCAAGATTGGCAAGCTGATCGCCGAGCGCGCCATCGAGAAGGGCGTCACGGACGTCGTCTTCGACCGTGGCGGCTACATCTATCACGGCCGGGTCAAGGCGCTGGCGGAAGCCGCGCGCGAAGCCGGTCTGAACTTCTAAGGGAACGGCAAGCATGGCTCGTGAACCCCAACGCGGCGGCGGCGATCGCAACCGTCGCGACAACCGCAACGCTCCCGTTGAAGGTCCGGATTCGGACATCATCGAGAAGCTGGTGCACATCAACCGCGTCGCCGCCACCGTCAAAGGCGGCCGCCGGTTCTCGTTCGCGGCCCTGATGGTCGTCGGCGACGGCAAAGGCCGCGTCGGCTTCGGTCACGGCAAGGCGCGCGAAGTGCCGGAAGCCATCCGTAAGGCGACCGAAGAAGCCAAGAAGACCATGATCAAGGTTCCGCTGCGCGAGAACCGCACCCTGCACCACGACGGCTCGGGCCGTTGGGGCGCCGGCAAGATCATGATGCGCGCTGCCCCTCCGGGCACGGGCGTCATCGCGGGCGGTCCGATGCGTGCGGTCCTCGAAACCCTCGGCGTCCAGGACGTCGTGGGCAAGTCGACCGGCTCGTCGAACCCCTACAACATGATCCGCGCCACCTTCGAAGCTCTGAAGGTTCAGTCGTCGCCGCGCCAGATCGCCTCCAAGCGGGGCAAGAAGGTGTCCGACCTGATGGGCCGCCGCAATGACGGCGCCTCGGCGCCGGAAGCCGTGGAGGGCTGATAGATGGCCAAGACCGAAAACAAGACTGTGACCGTCCGTCAGACGGCGAGCCCGATCCGCCGCAAGTCGGATCAGCGCGCCACCCTGGTGGGCCTGGGTCTCAACCAGATCGGCCGTGAGTCGACCCTGGAAGACACCCCCTCCGTCCGTGGGATGATCGCCAAGGTCGCCCACATGGTGGAAGTGGTCGAGAAGTAAAACGGTTCGCCCTCTCCCGTTCGCGGGGGAGGGCGTTTCGCTTTATGAAGGAAGCATCTTGCGATGCTGACGCGGGTCGCTTAATCAGCGGCCCTTCAATTTATCCAACGCCGAGTCAGGACCGCCTGGCGGACCTGGCGCTAGAACCCGAAAGGATCAGGCAATGAAGCTGAACGAAATCCGTGACAACGAAGGCGCCGCCAAGAAGCGCATGCGCGTCGGCCGCGGCCCGGGCTCGGGCAAGGGCAAGACCGCCGGTCGCGGCGTCAAGGGTCAGAAGTCGCGTTCGGGCGTCGCCATCGGCGGCTTCGAAGGCGGCCAGATGCCGCTGTACATGCGTATGCCGAAGCGCGGCTTCAACGTGCCGAACGCGCCGAAGCTGGCTGAAGTCAACCTGTGGCGCCTGCAAGAGGCCGTCGACGCCGGCAAGCTGGACGCCAAGGCCGAGATCAACGGCGCGGCCCTGGTCGCCGCCGGCGTGATCCGTCGCGTCAAGGACGGCGTGCGCGTCCTGGGCGAAGGCGAACTGAAGGCCAAGCTGAACCTGGTCGTGTGGTCGGCCTCGTCGGGCGCCGTCAAGGCGATCGAAGCCGCCGGCGGCTCGGTCACCCAGCAGCGCATCGAAGCCGAAGCCAAGGCTGCGGCTCGCCTCGAAAAGCGCAACGCCGCTCGCGGCAAGGCGCCGGAACCCAAGGCTCCGAAGGGCGACGCCAACAAGATCTCGGCTCGCGCCAAGCGCACCGCCGCCAAGGCCTAAAATCCGATATCGTCATCCCGTCGGGTGCGCGGCTTTCGCGCCTCCGCCGGGATCGTCCGGACCGGGATGACGATTTTCCGAAAGCGGCCCTCGCAAGAGCGCCGCTTTCCGCCTATCTGACGACGGGCATAGTCGTGGGGACCGCCTGATGGCTTCGGCCGCTGAACAACTTGCTGCCAATATGAACATGGGCTCGTTCGCGAAAGCGACCGAGCTGCACAAGCGCCTGCTGTTCACGCTGGGCGCGCTGCTGGTCTACCGGATCGGCACCTATGTTCCGATCCCTGGGATCAACGGCGAGGCCTTCCTGGCCTTCTTCCAGAACCCGGATGGCCAACGCGGCATCCTGGACATGTTCAACATGTTCTCGGGCGGCGCCGTCGAGCGCATGGCCGTGTTCGCGCTGAACGTCATGCCCTACATCTCGGCGTCGATCATCGTCCAGCTGATGGGCGCTGTGTATCCGCCGTGGGAGAAGCTGAAGAAGGAAGGCGGCGAGTCGGGCCGCAAGCAGCTGAACCAGTACACCCGCTATCTGACGGTGTTCCTGGCCCTGGCCCAGTCCTTCGGCATCGCGGTGGGCCTGAACGCCCAGCCGGGCCTGATCGACCAGCCGGGTCTGTTCTTCATCATTTCGACGGTCACCGTCCTGACCGGCGGCACCATGTTCCTGATGTGGCTGGGCGAGCAGGTGACGGCGCGCGGCGTCGGCAACGGCATCTCCCTGATCATCTTCGCGGGCATCGTGGCGGTTCTGCCGTCGACGGTGGCGCGGATGCTGGGCCTAGCCCAGCAGGGGCAGATGTCGGCCTTCACCCTGCTGTTCATCGCCATCATGGCGGTGGCGGTCATCGTCTTCATCGTCTTCATGGAACGCGCCCAGCGCCGCCTTCTGATCCAGTATCCGAAGCGCCAGGAAGGCAACCGCATGACGGGCGGCGAGCGCAGCTTCCTGCCGCTGAAGGTCAACACCGCGGGCGTGATCCCGGCCATCTTCGCCTCGTCGCTGCTGATGCTGCCGACGACGGTGGCCCAGTTCACGGCCAATGCGAACCTGCCGGACTGGATGAGCTGGCTGCCCCTGGTGACGGCTCAGCTGACGCACGGCCAGCCGGTGTTCATGATCCTGTACGCCGTCCTGATCGTCTTCTTCTGCTTCTTCTACACCTCGATCACCTTCAACCCCGAGGACACGGCCGAGAACCTGCGCAAGTACGGCGGCTTCCTGCCGGGCATCCGTCCGGGCAAGCGTACGGCCGAGTATCTGGACTATGTCCTGACGCGCCTGACGGTGATCGGCGCCGCCTACATCACCGCCGTCTGTCTTCTGCCGGAGTTCCTGGTCAGCAGCCTGGGCAACAGCCTGTACTTTGGCGGAACGTCTATCTTGATCGTGGTCTCGGTGACGATGGACACTGTCGCCCAGATCCAGTCGCACCTGCTGGCGCACCAGTACGAAGGGCTGATCAAGAAGGCCAAGTTGCGCGGCCGTGGCCGGGGCGGTTCCGCTCCTGTCCGTCGCTGATCGGGTAGGGGAGCCCGGAATATAAAATGAACCTGATCCTGTTCGGGCCGCCTGCGGCCGGCAAGGGCACCCAGGCCAAGCGGCTGGTCGAAGAGCGGGGCATGGTCCAGCTTTCGACCGGCGACATGCTGCGCGCGGCGATCGCTTCCGGCTCGGAGCTGGGGTTGAAGGTCAAGGACGTGCTGGCGCGCGGCGACCTCGTCACCGACGAGATCGTCATCGCCCTGATCGAAGCCCGTCTGCCGGAGGCCGAGGCCGCCGGCGGCGCCATCTTCGACGGCTTCCCCCGCACGGTGGCTCAGGCTGAAGCCCTGGACGCCATGCTGGCCAAGCGCGGCGCCCAGATCGACAGCGTCATCCGCCTGAAGGTTGACGACGCCGCCCTGACCGACCGTATCGGCAAGCGTTTCGCCGAGCAGGGCCGGGCGGACGACAACCCCGAGACCTTCAAGGACCGCCTGGCCGTGTACAACCGCCAGACCGCGCCGTTGCTTCCCTACTATACAGACCAGGGCAAGCTGACCGAGGTCGACGGCATGGGCGACATCGCCTCCGTGGCCGCCGCTATCGACGCGGCGCTGGACGCCTGAGCGGACACGCGGTCTGATCCCCTCGACTTCTGAAGCGTTAGCGTTCGGAAGCCTGCGTGGGAGAGACGGTTGCGGCCGAAACGAATGAAGCAATGGCGCTGGGGCGCGGCGGGGCTTGTGGCCCTTCTGCACCTCGGCGCCTTTGTGCTTTTGGGCGTAGGGCGGCCCGAGGCTCCTTTCATTGCGCTGCCGCCGCCCATTATTGTCGACTTGGTTCGGCCGGAGCCGATCTCACCTCCGCCGCCCCCGCCGCCTCCAGAACCTGCATCGTCTCAAGGGGGCGGCGCTCCAGCCGCGCCGTCGGTCGTGCGTCCGGCGCGTCCTCGTCCTGAACCGCCCAAGCCGGAAGTCACCCCGCCGCCACGTCCTGCCCCGGAGCAGCCGCTGGTGATCGGCGTTGCGCCTGAACCTGGCCCGACGCCTGGTCAGGGGCAGGGCGGGCAGGGGACCGGCAGCGGGGGCGGCAGCGGCTCGGGCGTCGGCCCTGGCGTGGGAGACGGCCCGCCGCGCATCATTCGCGGCCCCACGGTGGGCGAGCTGCGCACGCTGCATCCGCGCGAGGCCTTCCGCCAGCGGCGAGGCGGCCAGGCGACGCTGGCCTGCCGGGTTCGCCTCGACACCACGCTCAGTGATTGCCGCCTGGTCGACGAATCGCCGCCGGGGATGGGATTCGGTCAGGCGGCCCTTGCGGCCTCGCGTTATTTCCGCTTTCGTCCTGCGACGCAGAACGGAGCGCCGATTGATGGTCGAGAGGTCCGGGTGGGGGTCGAATGGCCCTGAGCCAGCCTGCTCACGGCGCTTGCCCGTTGACGCATCGGGAATCCCCTGTATAAGGGCGGCCTTCCGCGAAGGGCGTACACGCTCCTGGTCTGTTGACCGGAGCGGTTTCTGCGTCTGATTAACGCGTACTTGGAGAATTTCGTGGCCCGTATCGCAGGCGTCAACATTCCGACCAACAAGCGCGTTGAAATCGCGCTTCAGTACATCCACGGCATTGGCGCGCACAACGCCAAGGAAATCACGGCCAAGATCGGCATCGAGCCGGCTCGCCGCGTGAACCAGCTGACCGACGCGGAGATCCTGCAGATCCGCGAAACCATCGACCGCGACTACACCGTCGAAGGCGACCTGCGCCGCGAGACGTCGATGAACATCAAGCGTCTGATGGACCTGGCCTGCTATCGCGGCCTGCGTCACCGTAAGGGCCTGCCGGTCCGCGGCCAGCGCACCCACACCAACGCTCGCACCCGCAAGGGGCCGGCCAAGCCGATCGCCGGCAAGAAGAAGTAAGAGAGAGGCCTGACCGATGGCTAAGGAACCGGGTCGCGTTAAGCGCCGCGAACGCAAGAACATCACCTCGGGCGTGGCCCATGTGAACGCTTCGTTCAACAACACCATGGTGACCATCACCGACGCTCAAGGGAACGCGATTTCCTGGTCGTCGGCCGGCCACATGGGCTTCAAGGGCTCGCGCAAGTCGACGCCGTACGCCGCTCAGATGGCTGCGGAAGACGCTGGCAAGAAGGCCGCTGAGCACGGCGTCAAGACGCTGGAAGTGAACGTCTCGGGTCCGGGTTCGGGCCGCGAGTCGGCCCTGCGCGCCCTGCAGGCCGTCGGCATGACGATCACGACCATCCGCGACGTGACGCCGATGCCGCACAACGGCTGCCGTCCGCCGAAGCGCCGTCGCGTCTAAGGTTCACGCCGCCTACCCCTTCTCCCGGCGGCTCCTGTTGTTCTGAACGTGAGAACACGGAGCCGTCGAAACCCGTTCGAGGGACTTTATGATCGAAAGAAACTGGCAAGAGCTGATCCGTCCCGAGAAACCGCAAGTCGAGGGCGGGTCTGACCCGCAGCACAAGGCGCGTCTGATCGCCGAGCCTCTCGAGCGCGGTTTCGGTGTGACGCTCGGCAACGCGCTTCGTCGCGTTCTGCTGTCTTCGCTTCAAGGCGCGGCGGTCACGGCCATTCAGATCGACGGCGTTGTTCACGAGTTCTCGTCGCTGGAAGGCGTTCGCGAGGACGTGGTCGACATCGTTCTGAACATCAAGCAACTGGCCCTGCGCATGCACGCGGAAGGCCCGAAGCGGATGACGCTGCGCGCCACGGGCCCCGGCCCGGTGACTGCGGCTCAGATCGACCTGCCGGCCGACATCGAGGTGCTGAACCAGGATCACGTGATCTGCACCCTGGACGACGGCGCCTCGGTCCGCATGGAACTGACGGTCCAGAACGGCAAGGGCTACGTCGCCGCCGAACTGAACCGCCCGGAAGACGCCCCGATCGGTCTGATCGCCGTCGACGCCCTGTATTCGCCGGTGAAGCGCGTCGCCTATCGCGTCGAGCCGACCCGTCAGGGCCAGTCGCTGGACTACGACAAGCTGATCCTGGAAGTCGAAACCAACGGTGCCGTCTCGCCGGTTGACGCTGTGGCTTACGCTGCGCGCATCCTGCAAGACCAGCTGCAGATCTTCATCACCTTCGATGAGCCGACCAAGGCTGTCGAGCAGTCGGACGGCAAGCCCGAACTGCCCTTCAACCCGTCGCTGCTGAAGAAGGTGGACGAGCTGGAGCTGTCGGTCCGTTCGGCCAACTGCCTGAAGAACGACAACATCGTCTACATCGGCGACCTGATCCAGAAGACCGAGGGCGAAATGCTTCGCACCCCGAACTTCGGCCGCAAGTCGCTGAACGAAATCAAGGAAGTTCTGGCGTCCATGGGCCTGAGCCTCGGCATGGACGTGCCGAACTGGCCGCCGGAAAACATCGAAGATCTGGCCAAGAAGTTCGACGACCAGATCTGATCATCAACCCTCCGCCCAGGTCCGTTGGATCGGTTGGGGCGGTTAGAATGAGAGGCCCCAGGTCTCGTCCGGCAAATAGGGACGGGAAACCAGGGTTGAGTAGGAGAGACCCCGATGCGCCACGGCGCCGCCTATCGTAAGCTCGGCCGCACGGTCAGCCACCGCCAGGCCATGTTCGCCAACATGGCCGCCTCGCTGATCAAGCACGAGCAGATCACGACCACCCTGCCGAAGGCGAAGGAACTGCGTCCCTTCGTCGAGAAGCTGGTCACCCTCGCCAAGAAGGGCGACCTGCACGCTCGTCGTCAGGCCATCAGCGCCGTTCGCGACGTGCCGCAAGTCGGCAAGCTGTTCGACACGCTGGCGCCGCGTTACGCCGAGCGTAACGGCGGCTACATCCGCATCATGAAGGCGGGATTCCGTCACGGCGACAACGCCGCGATGGCCGTGATCGAGTTCGTCGATCGCGACGTGGCCGCCAAGGGCCAGGACTCCGGTCCGGTCTTCGCCATCGAGGGCGACGACGAAGCCTGATCGGACCTTTCGGTCTGACCAAGATTGAAGGGCGGCTGGAGCGATCAAGCCGCCCTTTGTCTTGCGCGACGTTCGGCAGCGGCGCCATACAACGGCGCATGAGTGAGCCAGTGTTCCGTATCGTTGAGTTTTCGCCCGCCTATGCCGAGGCCTGGCGCACCCTGAACGAGGCCTGGCTGGCCGAGGGCGGCTTCGCCATCGAGGCGAAGGACCGCAAGGTGCTGGACGACCCGCAGGGGCAGATCCTGACGCAGGGCGGCCGCATCTACTTCATCGAGCGGGCGGGCGAGGCTGTGGGCTGCTGCGCCCTGATGGCCATGGACGACGGCGGCTTCGAGGTCGCCAAAATGACGATTGCGCCTGTCGCGCGCGGGCAGGGTCTGTCGCGGCGCCTGCTGGAAGCGTGCGAGGCGGCGGCGCGTGAGGTGAACGCGACGCGCCTTTATCTGGAGACCAGCTCGACGCTGGGTCCGGCGCTGGCCCTCTATGACAGCTTCGGCTTTGTGCGCCTGCCGCCGCGCGAGACGCCCTATGTCCGCGCCGATGTCTTCATGGAGAAGACGCTGAGCTGATCTGACCCTATTCCTTCGACAGATCCTGCCGCTGGAACCACCACAGGGCCTGGCAGAAGGGCGCGAAGCTCCACAGCGCCAGTCCTGTGAGGGCGCGCCAGGCGGCGCCTGCTGGGACCAGCGCGGCCTCCATCCCGCCCTGGATGAGAACCTTCAGCAGCTCATAGCCCTCGCCGGGAAACAGCAGCATGGTCGCCCAGTCGCCCATCTGCCAGCCGAACAGAGGGCTCATCTTGGCCAAGAAGAACTGACCGACGCCGATGACCAGAGGCACGAACAGCGCCGCCAGCAGGGAGCGCGTCACCGTGGCCGCCAGCAGGCTGAGCAACAGGAACTGCACTGCCCGCACATAGGACAGCAGGGCCAGCAGGCCGAAGCTCTGCGCCTCGTCTCCGCCGAAACCGAAGGCGAAGCTGCGCCCGAAGATCAGCCCCTTGGCGACATCGGCGCCCATGCTGGCGACCAGCAGAAGCGCCAGCCCGGCGAGGGTCAGCAGTTTGACGGCGCCCGCCTTGCCCATAATCAGGTTGGGGCGGCTGTTGCGCGCGGTGATCAGGCGCCAGGTCTCCCAGCGATAGTCGCCCGCGAAAACGGTGGCGGCGCCGATCAGCAGGAAGGCCAGCACGGCTGGATGGGCCAAGGCGCCGGCCGCATCGACCAGCGACTGACCCAGGTCGACGGCGCG
Organism: Brevundimonas sp. ZS04; assembly: GCF_001956865.1. Classification (NCBI taxonomy): domain Bacteria; kingdom Pseudomonadati; phylum Pseudomonadota; class Alphaproteobacteria; order Caulobacterales; family Caulobacteraceae; genus Brevundimonas; species Brevundimonas sp. ZS04. Next base: position 140,254 of record NZ_MTHE01000007.1, on the reverse strand, counting down.
GGCGTTCAGCTTCAACTCGGGCGGCAGGGTTTGAAGCGCTCCGTCCATCTTGGACTGGAGGAACAGAAAGCCCCCGATCGCCAGCACGAGCGAGATCACGGGCACGAAGACGATGCTCCAGAACATGGCCGTGCGGTTCTGCAACAGGCGCCAGGTTTCGGAACGGATGGCGTCGGCCAGCATCATGCGCGGCCTCCTGCAGGCGAAGAGGTTTCGGTCATGAAGACGCTTTCCAGATCGGCGCCGACCCAGCGGGCCTCGTCGATGTCGACGCCCTGTTCGATCAGGGCGCGCAACAGGGCAGGGGCCTCGGCGCGCGGCACGGCGGCCAAGACGGCGTCGTCCTGAACGCTGCCGCGCTCGCCCAGAACGGCCATGACCTTGGCCAGGGGCGTGGCCGACAGGCGCAGGCGCTCGCCCGAGGCGGTCAGGTCGCTGACCTTGCCCTCGGCCGCCAGCTTGCCCCGATTGAGGATGGCGACGCGGTCGCAGACGCGCTGGACCTCAAGCAACTGGTGGCTGGCCAGGATGATGGTCACGCCGTCGTCGTCGGCCAGGCTGCGGATCAGGGCGCGCATCTCCTGGATGCCGGGCGGGTCCATGCCGCTGGTCGGTTCATCCAGGATGACCAGATCGGGCCGGGTCATCAGGGCGGCGGCGACGCCCAGCCTTTGCATCATGCCGACCGAGAAGCCGCGCACCTTGCGGTCCGCCGCCTCGGTCAGGCCGACGCGCGCCAGCCATCGGTCGGTCTCGGCCTCGGCGCCCATCCCATGCGCCAGCGCCAGCCAGCGCAACGCCTGACGCGCGGTCAGATAGGGCGGATAGCGCGGCGTCTCGATCATCGAGCCCATGCGTCGGGTGACGGCCGGATCACCGGTGTGCTGGCCCATGACCCGCACCTCGCCCGCGGTGGGCCGGATCAGGCCCAGCAGGATGCGGAACAGGGTCGACTTGCCTGCGCCGTTCGGCCCCAGCACGCCATAGATCCCGCCGCGCGGTATGCTGAGACTGAGGCCGTCCAGGGCGCGCACCGCGCCATAGGTCTTGGTCAGGCCGTTCGTTTCGATAACGCTGGTCATGAATCGCAGCGTGGCCCGACAGTGGAAAACCGGCAAGCCGTCTTCTGTCTGTCGCGGATTAAGCTTAGGCAACATTCCCGAAAGTCGATTTCGGGAGCCTCTCATGTTTGATCGTCTGTTCGGGCTGGCGCGCGTCGCCGTCCTGACGCTGGCCGTCGCCGCCTGCGCCACCACGCCGCCCGCGCCGCCGGTCGAAACGGTCCAGGCGCCGAACGTCATCCTGATCTCCATTGACGGTTTCCGCGCCGACTATCTGGAGCGCGGGGCGACGCCGGTGCTGGCGCAACTGGCGGCCGAGGGCGCATCGGGGCCGATGAAGCCGTCCTTCCCCAGCGTGACCTTCCCCAATCACTACACCCTGGTCACGGGTCTGCATCCCGATCACCACGGCATCGTCGGCAACAACATGGTCGACGCCGAACTGGGCCGCTTCTCGCTCGGCAACAAGCAGGCCGTCGCCGATCGCCGCTGGTGGGACCAGGGCGAGCCGATCTGGGTTTCGGCCGAGCGGCAGGGCGTGAAGACCGCCACCATGTTCTGGCCGGGGTCGGAGGCCGACATCCGCGGCGTGCGGCCCAGCTACTGGACGCCTTTCGACCAGTCGATGCCCGGCGACGCGCGCGTGGATCAGGTGCTGACGTGGCTGGACCTGCCCGCCGCCCAGCGCCCGGCGTTGACCACCCTCTATTTCGACATTGTGGACACCATGGGCCACCACCACGGCCCGGACGGCGCCGAGACGCTGGAGGCCATGCGCTCTGTCGACGCCTCCATCGGCCGCCTGGTCGATGCGCTGAAGGCGCGGGGGCTGTATGAGAACACCGTGCTGGTCGTGGTGTCGGATCACGGCATGGCGGCGACCTCGCCCGACCGCGTGACGGTGCTAGACGACATCGTCGATCCGGAGGCGGTGCAGATCATCTATTCGGGCGCCGTCACCTTCCTGAACCCTGTCGCCGGCCGCGAGGCCGAGGTGGAGCAGGCCCTGCTGGGCTCGCGCCCGCATCTGGACTGCTGGCGCAAGAGCGAGATCCCGGCGCGCCTTGTCCTGGGCTCCAACCCGCGCGTCTCGGCCATCGTCTGCGCCTCCGAGCCCGGCTGGCTGCTGGCGACCCGTGCGCGTCCGGTGACCAAGCCCGGGGGCGCCCACGGCTACGACAACGCCGCGCCCGAGATGCAGGCGATCTTCATCGCCCACGGCCCCGGCGTCATCGCCGGACGGCGGCTGCAGAACCTGGACAGCGTCGACGTCCAGCCCTTCCTGGCCCGCCTGCTGGGCGTGACGGCGCCGCGCGGCGACGGTGATCCGAACGACACGCTGCCGGTGACGCAGCGCTGAGCCGGTCACTAGCGCTGGTCACTCTCGGGCTGCTCCCGAGGGTGACGCGTTGAGGAAAATGATCGCGCGGCCACTCGGCGCCGTCTAGAACGTCGCTCCACCTCCGCGAGCCCTCATGTCCCTGCATCAGCCCAAGGTCCGCCGCGCGGCGATCGCCTTCATTCTCGTGACTGCAGTGCTGGACATCGTGGCCATGGGGATCGTCATTCCGGTCCTGCCGCATCTGATCGAGGAGTTCGTCGGGTCGAACGCGCGCGCGGGCCTGCTGAACGGGGTGTTCGTGGCTCTGTGGGCGGGGATGCAGTTCCTAGCCTCGCCGGTGATCGGCTCGCTGTCGGACCAGTACGGGCGCCGCCCGGTCATCCTGATCAGCTGCGCCGGGCTGGCGGCGGACTATGTGCTGATGGCGCTGGCGCCGAACCTGTGGTGGCTGGCGGTCGGGCGGTTAGTGGCGGGCGTCACCTCGTCCAGCTTCACAACAATCTACGCCTATATGGCCGACATCACCGAGCCCGAGAAACGCGCCCGCGCCTATGGCCTGATCGGAGCCGCCTTCTCGGGCGGATTCGTGCTGGGGCCGGTTCTGGGCGGGTTCCTGGGCGAGTTCGGGCCGCGCGTGCCCTTCTGGGTGGCGGGCGCCTTGTCGGGCGTGGCCTTCCTGTACGGCCTGTTCATCCTGCCGGAGAGCCTGCCGCTGGAGAAGCGGATGCCCTTCAGCTGGCGTCGCGCCAATCCGGTCGGGGCCATGATCCTGCTGAAGCGTCACGCCGAACTGGCGGGCCTCGCGGTCGTGAACTTCCTGCTCTACTTCGCCCACCACGTGTTTTCGGCGGTCTTCGTCCTTTACGCCGGGCTGCGCTACGGCTGGGGGCCGTGGCAGGTCGGGGCCTTGTTGGCCATGGTCGGGGTGCTGGACATGATCGTTCAGGGCGTGCTGGTCGGACCGGCGTCCAAGCGGTTCGGCGACCGGGCGACCATGATCTTCGGCTTGTGCGGCGGAGCGGCTGGCATCGCCTTGATGGGCTGGGCGCCGACGGGCGTCGCCTTTATCGTCGCCATGTTCCCCAACGCCCTGTGGGGCCTGGCCATGCCGACGCTTCAGTCCCTGATGACCCGCCGGGTGGGCGAGAGCGAGCAGGGCCAACTGCAGGGCGCGAACATGAGCGTCGCCTCCATCGCCGGCGTGGCCTCGCCCCTGTTCTTCGGCTGGATCTATTCGGTTTCGGTGGGCGAGGGCGGGGCTCAGGCCGCCGCCTGGCTGTCCGAGCGGGGGCTGCCCGCGGTGTCCGCTGCGGCGGACGCCCTCCTGTCGGAGCCGGGGCTGGCCTTCTACCTGGCCTCCGCCGTGCTGGCGCTGGGCGCCCTGATCGGCTTCTTGACCGCGCGTCGGGCGGAACGGGACGAGGTCACGTCCGTTTGATCGCCGCCGCGCCCCGGACTGAAAGACGGCCTTGATCCTGTCGAAAAGCCGAGGCGGAATGGATGCAACGCCCAAGCTTGTAGAACCGGGACGAGATGAAGACTTCCAGACTGGCCATCGCCGCCGCCCTGATCCTATCCGCCTGCAGCCAGCCGCAGCCCTCCAAGGCGCAGGAAGGCGTCTTCGCCGAACAGCCCCGCGTCGCCCCGCGCGACGCCGGTTCGCTGAAGACCAGCTTCGCCCCCGTGGTGCGCGAGGCCGCGCCCGCCGTGGTGAACATCTCGGCGCGGGGCGTCCAGCGCGTGCGCGATCCCTTCTTCGAACTGTTCGGCGGCGGGCCGCAGTCGCGCGTGACCGGCTCCATCGGTTCGGGCGTCATCGTGCGCCCGGACGGCATCGTGGTGACGAACAACCACGTTATCCAGAACATGCAGGAAATCCGCGTCACCCTGAACGACCGACGCGAATATCCGGCCAAGGTGCTTCTGGCCGACGAACGGTCCGACATCGCCGTGCTGCAGCTCGAAAACCTGGACGGCGACCTGCCGGTCCTGCGCATCGATGATCAGGAGCAGCAGCAGGTCGGCGATCTGGTTCTGGCCATCGGCAATCCGTTCGGCGTCGGCCAGACCGTGACCAACGGCATCATCTCGGCCCTGAACCGGACCGAGACGGGCATCAGCGATTCCGGTTCCTTCATCCAGACCGACGCGCCCATCAATCCGGGCAATTCGGGCGGCGCCCTGGTCGACATGGACGGCGACCTGATCGGCATCAACACAGCCATCTTCTCGCGCACCGGCTCTTCGACGGGCGTGGGGTTCGCGGTGCCGGCCACCATGGTCAAGCGGGTGGTGGATTCCGCCGTCGGCGGCGCCAAGTCGGTCGAGCGCGCCTGGCTGGGCGTCAAGGGCGACACGGTCAGCTCCGACATGGCCCGCAGCCTGGGTCTGGATCGGCCGCAGGGCCTGATGGTCACAGACGTCTACGCCGGCGGTCCCGCCGCCCGCGCAGGCATCGAACAGGGCGACGTCATCACCGCCATCGACGGCGCTGAGGTCAACGACCAGGGAGGCCTGAACTTCCGCGTCGGCACGCGCTCGCCGAACGACACCGTGGCCGTGACTGTCCTGCGCGACGGACGGGCGCGGACGCTGAACGCGCGCGTCTCGACCCTGCCGGGCGACGCCGATCCGGGGCAGGGCTCGGTCGTCGGGCAGGGCGCTTTGGCCGGGCTTCAAGGCGTGGCGCTGAACCCGGCGCTGGCCGATCGCCTGGGCGGAGATCCCTTCACCAGCGGCGTGGTGGTCACCGGCCTGCAACGCAACAGCATCCCGGCCCGCATCGGCCTGCGTCCCAATGATCTGGTGGTGCAGATCGACGGTCGCGCCGTCACCACGGTCGCCGCCCTGGGCCGCGCACAACGCGGCTCGGAACTGACCATCGTCCGCAACGGCCGCCGCCTGACGGGGCGCCTGCCCTAAGGCGCGGCGCCCGCTGCAGAGGGGCGATCAGCCCTTCTGCGGTCCGCCGATGCTCCACAGGTGGCCGAACGGGTCGCGGAGCTGGCCGTAGCGGTCCCCCCAGAACTGGTTCTCCAGCGGCATGACCGGAATGGCGCCGTTGACCAGGGCGCGGCCCCACCATTCGTCGGCGTCGTCGACCTGAAGATGCAGGCTGACGCCGACGGGCTTGATGTCGGCCTCGCCGGTCCATTCGGGGAATTCGTCGGCCAGCATGACGCTGCCGCCGTTGATGCGCAGATGGGCGTGCAACAGGCGCTCGCCGTCCTCGGCCGGCATCCGCATGACTTCCTCGGCCCCGAAGGCGCGGGCGTAGAATTCGATCGCTGCGGCGGCCCCGCGCGAGGGAATGGTCAGGTGGGGCGTCACCCCGCCGCGCGGTCCCTGGTCAGGCTTGGCTTCAGTCATGCGATTCCTCCTCAACGAGGCGTTGTAGCGGGTGCAGTCGCCCGAACGAACGCCTATCTAGAGCGTTCCATGACTGATTTGTTCGAAGCCTCCGGCATCCATCCTCCCGACGCGCCCCTGGCCGACCGTCTGCGCCCGCAGGCGCTGGATCAGGTGGTGGGCCAGGACCATCTGCTGGGCGAAGGCGGGCCGATCCGCCGGATGATCGAGGCCGGGCGTTTGGGCTCCATGATCCTGTGGGGGCCGCCGGGCACGGGCAAGACGACGATCGCCCGCCTGCTGGCCAAGGCGGCGGGCTATGAATACCAGTCGATCAGCGCCGTCTTCTCGGGCGTCGCCGACCTGAAGAAGGCGTTCGAGGCCGCACGGATGCGCCGGGCGGCGGGTCAGCAGACCCTGCTGTTCGTCGACGAGATCCACCGCTTCAACCGCGCCCAGCAGGACGGCTTCCTGCCCTTCGTGGAGGAGGGGATCGTCACCCTGGTCGGCGCCACGACGGAAAACCCCAGCTTCGAGCTGAACGGCGCCCTGCTGTCACGGTCGCAGGTCTATGTGCTGAAGCGGCTGGACGACGCCTCGTTGGACCTGTTGCTGGATCGGGCCGAGGCGCTGATGAGCAAGCCTCTGCCGCTGACGCCCGAGGCGCGGCAGGCCATGCTGGCCCTGGCGGACGGCGACGGCCGCTATCTGCTAACCATGTCCGAGGTGTTGTTCGACCTGCAGGACGTCGAACCGCTGGACGTGCAGGCGCTGGTGGGCGTGCTTCAGAAGCGCGCCCCCGCCTACGACAAGTCGCGGGAAGAGCACTACAACCTCATCTCGGCCCTGCATAAGTCGGTGCGCGGATCTGACCCGGATGCGGCGCTCTACTGGTTGGCGCGGATGCTGAACGGGGGCGAAGACCCGCTCTATCTGGCGCGCCGCATCGTGCGCATGGCGGTCGAGGACATCGGCCAGGCCGACCCCCTGTCCATTCTGGTCGCCAATGCGGCCAAGGACACCTACGACTTCCTCGGCTCGCCGGAGGGAGAGTTGGCGCTGGCTCAGGCCGTGGTCCATCTGGCTACCGCGCCCAAGTCGGTCGGGGTCTATGAAGCCTTCAAGGCGGCCAAGCGCGCGGCGCATGAGACCGGCTCTCTGATGCCGCCCGCCCATATTCGCAACGCCCCGACCAAGCTCATGAAGGAGCTCGGCTACGGCAAGGGCTATCAATACGACCCCGACACGCCCGAGGGTTTCTCCGGCGCGAACTTCTTCCCCGACGAGATGGAGCGCCGCACCTTCTACAAGCCGAAGGGCGAGGGGCATGAGGAGAAGGTCAAGGCGCGCCTGGAGCGCTGGGCGGCGATGCGGGCGCGGGTGAGCAAGGAATAAGGCGCTTACCGCCGCCATCCTCGGGCTTGACCCGAGGATGGCGGAGAGAGTGGAAGATCGGTGAACGACGTTCATTGTCGTGGCCGCTTGTCGGACGTAGGCTGAGCCTGCAAACTGCGGAGGCGGCGATGGTCGATGTTCTGCGGCGTATGTCGACGCCCTGGCACCTGTGGCTGGTCGGCGTGTTGTCCTTTCTGTGGAACGCCCTCTTCGTCTGGCAGTGGACGCTGCAGGTGACGGGCGATCCGGCCTATTGGAGCAGTCTGACCCCCGCCGAGGCGGCCTATCTGCGCGCCGTGCCCATATGGACCGATGTCGCGGTCGGCGTCGCCTTCTGGGGCGGGTTGCTGGCGGCGGTGCTGCTGCTGTTTCGGCGGCGTCAGGCGACGATGGTGTTCGCCGTCGCCCTGATCGCCATGTTGGCGGACACGGCCTACATCCACTTCATGAGCAATGGGCGCGAGATCATGGGGCCGGTCGGCGTGGCGTTCGGCCTGGTCATCATCGCCGTCCTGGTCGTTCAGACCGCCTATTGCGCCTGGATGGGCCGACGCGGCGTGATCGTCTGAGGCGCAGGCGGAAGCCCTTGTTGCATCGGTCTATTTCGGCGTAGTTTTCGACGCTCAAGGCCCTGGGGGGAAGAATGATGGTGGATATTTCGAAGCGTCCGGCGGCGCCGTGGCACCTGTGGGCCATCGCTGCAGCCTCGGTGGTCTGGAACGGCGTCGGCGTCTGGCAGTGGTATCAGAAGGTGACGGGAGCCGCCGCCTATTGGAGCGCGCTGACGATGGAGCAGGTGGCCTATTTGCGCGGCGCGCCGATGTGGACCGATGTGGCCTTCGGCGTGGCGGTGTGGTGCGGCCTGCTGGGCGCGCTGATGCTGCTGCTTCGGCGGAAGCTGGCGTTCAACGCTTTCGTCGCGGGTCTGATCGCCATGTTGGCGCACGCCGTCTATGTGCTGGCGCTCAGCAACGGGCGTGAAGTCATCGGCGCGGGCGGCGTGGCGTTCACCCTGGTCGTCACCCTGATCTTCGTCATCCAGATCGCCTATGCCCACTGGGCGCGCCGCAAGGGCCTGATCCGCTGATCGCCAAGGCCTGATGGGCATGGCGAAGCGGGGCGCGCTCGGCTAAAGGCTGGGCGGGTGAAAACCCGCCAGCCCGTATCCCTGACCGAAGATGAAATCGCCGCCGTCCGTTCCTGGGTGGTGCATGAAGACGCGCATCTGATCGCCTTCAACAAGCCGTCGGGCCTGTCCAGCCAGGGCGGCCGCATCCAGGCCAACACTCTGGACGACCTGCTGTGGGCCTTCGCCCGCTCGAACGGCAAGCGCCCGGAACTGGTGCACCGGCTCGACCGCGACACCTCGGGCGTCATCCTGGCCGCCAAGACCAAGCCCGCCGCCGGCTTCTTCGGCAAGGCGATGCAGATGCGCAAGTTCCAGAAGACCTATCTGGCGCTGGTCGCGGCCGCGCCGGAGCCCAGGTCCGGCCGGATCACCTCGGCCCTGCGGCGCGAAGAGATCGGCCGCGAAAGCTATATGCGCGTCGTGGATTTCGATGCGCCGGGCGCGCAAGGCGCCGCCAGCGGCTATCGCACCCTGGCTTCTAGTGAAGACGGGGCGGTGGTCGAGCTGTCGCCCGAGACGGGGCGGATGCACCAGCTCCGGGTCCATATGGCCTCCATTGGTCGCTCGCTGGTCGGCGATGTCCGCTATGGCGGCGCCCTGACCTTCGCCGGACGGGCGGCGCCGCGCCTAATGCTGCACGCGGCGAAACTCTGCTTTCCTCATCCCGACGGCGGCCGCGTGACGGTCGAAGCGCCGGAGCCGGAGGATTTCGCGGCCCTGCGTGCGGCGGCGGGGCTGTAGGGGCTTCATCCCCTGTTCAGCTTCACCGCGGAACAATCCGGCTCGCCCGTGCGCTGTTCGGGCGTGGGAGACACGCGCATGAAACGCCTCGCCATCGTCACGATCGCCGTCTCGGCCCTGGCCCTTACGGCCTGCGCCAGCCTGGCGCCCTACGGCCGTCAGATGGGCCCGAATGGGCAGGGCTACTCCGAACAGCAGATCGAGCGCGACCGTTTCCGTGTCAGCTACAACGGCGTCGGCGCCCCCGGTCCGGTGGCGGACATGGCCCTGTTCCGTGCGGCTCAACTGACGACCGAGCAGGGCTATGACTGGTTCGAGGTGACGCAGCGCTGGATCGACGGCCGCCCTGACAGCGCGGGCGGCATGCGGCCCAGCGTCTCCATCGGAGCCGGCACGGGCCGCTACGGCGGCTGGTCGACGTCGGGCGTCGGCGTCGGCCTGGGCTTCGACCTCAGCGGGCCGCAGCCGACCTCGACCACGCTGGAGATCGTCATGGGGCGCGGCCAGCGCCCGGATCGCCCTGGGGCCTATGACGCGCGCGGGGTTCAGGACGCCATCCGCCCGCGTCTGTAGGGCCTAGAACGGCCAACGCGCCATCGCCGCCGCGAAGGCCAGCAGCGGAACCAGCAGCAGAATCTCAAGCCCGACCGCGCGACGCGCCGCGGTCAGCTCGGCCTGAGGCGGAACATAGCCGGGCGCGGCCCGCTCCGCCTTGCGCCACTTCAGGATCGCCAGCGTCGGCTGGATCGAGATCAGGCCGATCAGGGCGAAGGTCGCGATCTTGGCCCAGAAGAAGGGGTTGGCTTCATAGAAGGCCCAGCCCTTGCCGCCCATCACCCGTCCGACACCGACCAGAACGATGAGCATTGCCGTGACGCCATAGCCCGCGTCCAGTCCGGCCAGTCGCTTCACCGGCGGTTCCGCCGTGCGCAGCAGCGCCAGCTCCGACGCCAGCATGACGATCAGGCCCAGGAACAGCAGGTGATGCAGGATGGCGAGGACAAGGTCGTGCATGGCGGCCTTCGCAAATGAGGTCGGAACAGTATATGCCGCCAGCATGACACGTTTCTTGCTGGTTGCGATCGGCGGCGGCCTGGGGGCGATGGCGCGCTATGGGCTGGGACTGGCCGTGGGCCGCCTGGCGCCGGGCGCGGCCTGGCCGTGGGCGACCCTGACCGCCAATGTCGCGGGCGGCCTTCTGATGGGCCTGCTGGTCGGCTGGCTGGCGTTGAGGGCGGGCGCGGGGCAGGAGAGCATCCGCCTGTTCGCCGCCGTCGGCGTCCTGGGCGGCTTCACGACCTTTTCGGCCTTTTCACTGGAAGCGGCCCTGATGATCGAACGCCGTGAAATCGTCTCGGCTTTCGTTTATGCGGCGAGTTCGGTGGTTCTCGCCATCGCCGCTCTGTTCGTCGGCCTGATGATCGCGCGCAAACTGTTTACCGGAGTGGGCGCATGAGCCGCGAAGTCCAGACCCTCTATGTCGCCGAGGATGAAGACGACATCCGCCTGGATCGCTGGTTCAAGCGCCGCTGGCCGCACCTGACCCACATCCAGGTCGAGAAGATGGCTCGCAGCGGCCAGATCCGCGTCGACGGCTCGCGCGTCAAGCCGCAGGACCGCCTGACCGCGGGCGCCGCCGTGCGCGTGCCGCCGCTGCCGGACGCCAATCCGCGCAAGCCCGGCGACCTGCACGAACTGAGCGAGCGCGACATCGCCTACGCCAAGTCGCTGGTGCTGTACGAAGACCACATGGTCATCGCCCTGAACAAGCCGCACGGCCTGGCCGTGCAGGGCGGGACCAAGACGACCAAGCACATCGACCGCCTGTTGTCGGCCTGGGGCGAGGGGATGGACCGGCCGCGTCTGGTTCACCGTCTGGACCGCGACACCTCAGGCGTGCTGCTGCTGGGCAAGGGGCCGGAGGCGGCCAAGCGTCTGGCCGGCGCCTTCGCCCGGCGTCAGGCCAAGAAGACCTATTGGGCCATCGTCATCGGCAACCCCAAGCCTTCGGCGGGTCAGATCGACATGGCGCTGAAGAAGACCGGCATCAACGACTTCGAGATGATGCGCCCGGCCGAGCCCAAAGATCCCAAGGGCGAGCCGGCCGAGACCGCCTTCGCCACCATCAGCCGCGCCGCCCACCGCGCGGCGTGGATGGCGTTGCGCCCCTTCACCGGCCGGACGCACCAGTTGCGCGCCCACATGGCCGCCATCGGCCATCCGATCCTGGGCGATCCCAAATACGGCGACGACAAATCGCGCGAACTGTCCGGCCCGCTGAAGCTGCAGCTTCACGCCCGCCGCATCGAACTGGACCATCCTGGCGGCGGCAAGCTGATCGTCGAGGCTCCGCTCAGCCCTGAGATGAAGGCCGGTTTCAACCATTTCGGCTTCTCCGAGGACGAGGCCGACGAAGATCCCTTTGAGGGCGTGCGGCGGATGCGATGAACACAGGCGCGGCGGTCCAGATGCGGCTTCAGCGCGCCCAGGCGCTGGCCCAGCAGGGCGACCTGCCGGGCGCTTTGGCCGTGCTGGAGCAGGCGACGCCGGGCGAGCGGGCCGGGGTTCAGTCGTTTCAGGTCGATCTTCTGAAGGCGTTGGACCGCAAGGAGGAGGCCCTGGTCATCCGCCGCGCCCAGGCGGCCGCCACGCCCGGCAGCGTCGTCGCGCAGCATAATTTGGCCAGTTCTCTGGGCGACACAGGCCGCAACCTCGAGGCTGTCGAGGCGGCGCGGCGGGCCTTCGCCAATGGCGGAGATGCGCCTGAGACCTGGTTGGTGTTGGCCCGCGCCCTGTCTGGCTGCGGCCGTCATGACGAGGCGGATGACGCCTATCGCCAGGCCTTGAAGCGTCGGCCCGTTTATGGCGACGCCGTGCGGGAGCTGGCGCAACGGATCTGGATGCGCGGCGGAGGTCGTGAGGCTGCGGCGGCGCCGGTGCTGGATGCGCTCAAGCTCGCCCCAAACGACGCCGAACTGCTGACCTGTCTGGCGGTGGTCCTGATGTATGGGGGCGCCGATCCGCGCGAGGCCTGGGGCGAGTTGACCCGTCGCGTGCGCGACGGCGGCGTACGGGCCGCCATGGTCGAGATGGCGGCGGGCCAGTTGGCGTTGAAGTTCGATCCGGCGCTGGCTGTGGATCATGCGCGCGCGGCGACGCAGGCGGCGCCGAACACGCTCGAGCCTTGGACCAGTCTGGCCGAGGCCATGATCGCCTCTGGCGACCTGGATGGGGCGCTGGAGATCCTGCGCCAATTATTGGCTGCACCCATCCCGGATCAGAAGGTTCTGGCCCTGCACGCCACGGCCAGCCGCTTGAAGGGGCAGGCCGACGCCCTGGGGTTGGATGACCTGGAGGGTCTGGTCGGCGCCCTAAGCATTGATACGCCGCCCGGCTGGAGCGACTTGGCGGCCTATCTGGTCGACCTCAAGGCGGCGCTGCTGGCGCAACACGCCTATCAGAACCACCCGCTGGGCCAGAGCCTGCGGCACGGGACGCAGACGCCGGTGGACCTGACGCTGGTCGAAGATCCGGCCATTCGCGCCTTCTTCGCCGCCATCGACGGGCCGATCCGCCGTCATCTGGCGCGGCTGGGGCAGGGCGAGGATCCTGTTCGCGCCCGAAACTCTGGAAACTACCGGTTGAAGGGCTGCTGGTCGGTGCGGTTGGCGCCGGGCGGTTTCCACGAACACCATATTCATCCGAAGGGCTGGTATTCTTCGGCCTGCTACATCGACGTGCCGCCGGTGGTCGAGGCGGGCGGGCGCGAAGGCTGGCTGGCCCTGGCCCAGCCGCCGTTCCCGACCTCGCCGCCGCTGGAGCCGCTGCGGTACGAGAAGCCGGAGCCGGGCAAGCTGGTGCTTTTCCCGTCCTGCCTGTGGCACGGCACCGTGCCTTTCAGCGGCGACCAGCCGCGCCTGTCCGTCGCCTTTGACATCGTGCCAGCCTGACATGACCGCTTCCGACGCTCCGCTCGCCGTCTTCGACATCGACGGCACCCTGGTCGACAGCCGGGCCTCCATCCATCGCGCGGCCTGCGAGGCGGCGCAGGCTCTGGGCCTGCCCGAGCCGGAATATGATCGAGTGCGTCAGATCGTAGGCCTGAGCCTGCATCACGCCCTGCACGTGCTGGAGCCGTCGCTGACCGACGCCGAACTGGCCGACTTCGTCGCCGCGTTTCAGGCCAGTTTCCGCGCCATGTATGAGGCGGGCCATGAGGAGCCGCTCTATCCCGGCGTGATGCAGACCCTGCGGCGGCTGAAGCGCGACGGCTGGCGGCTGTCGCTGGCGACCGGCCAGAACCGGCGCGGCGTGGCCCGCAATCTGGCGCGGCCCGAATGGAGCGATCTGTTCCTGTCCAGCCACTGCGCCGAGGACGGGCCGGGCAAGCCGGACCCAGCCATGCTGCGCGCCGCCATGACGGCCTGCGGGGCCGACATCGCCTCGACCGTCATGATCGGCGACACCAGCCACGACATCGCCATGGCCGTTGCGGCGGGGGTGCATCCGCTGGGCGTAGGCTGGGGCTTCCATACGGTGGAGGAGCAGGCGGCCGCAGGCGCGCTGCACATCGCCGACGATTTTCCTGACCTTGAGGCGGCGCTCGATCGTTTCGCCTCGACCAAGCTTTTCGCCTAGAAGTTCAGCATGTCCCATATTCCTTCGCTTGATCCCAATGTCGCCGCCCAGAAGGGTTTTCGCGAGTCCGAGGAGCGCATCAAACGCTTCTGGAAGACCGCCGGGGTCGAGGCGCGCGATGGCGGCTGGATCGTCCTGCTGGACGGCCGCGCGCCCAAGACGCCCGCCGGAAACGCCATCGTCCTGCCGACCGAGGCGGCGGCTCGCCTCGTGGCCGACGAGTGGAACGCCCAGGGCGAGCATCTGACGCCCGCGACCATGCCCGCGACCCGTCTGGCCTCGACCGCCATCGACCGGGTCAGCCAGACGCGCGGGCCTGTGGCCGAAGAGATCGCCCGCTACGCCGGGTCGGACGTGCTCTGCTATCTGGCCGAGACGCCGTCGGGCCTGATCGCGCGCCAGCAGGCGGAATGGGGGCCGTGGCGCGACTGGGCGGCGCGCGAACTGGGCGTCGAACTGCACACGGTCGAGGGGATCATCCATCGGCCGCAGGCGCCGGAAGCTCTGGCGCGGGTCGAGGTGCTGGCGCTGGAGATGGACGACTTCGCCCTGACCGGGCTGGCGACGGCGGTGCCGCTGTTCGGCTCGGCGGTGCTGGGGCTGGCGGTGCAGCGCGGAGCGCTGGCGGGCGAGGCGGCGCTGGACCTGTCGCGTCTGGACGAAGCCTTCACCGAAGAGCGTTGGGGCGTGGACGAGGAGGCGGCTGTCCGCACGGCCGCTCACCGCGCTGAAGCGTTCCTGCTGCAACGGTGGTTTGAGGCGTTGCGCTGAGGCGGCTCAGCCCTTGATCAGCGCCGCGCGCTCGTCCGCCGTCAGCATCCGCCAACGGCCTTCCGGCAGGTCGCCCAGCTTCACCGGGCCGATGCGGATGCGATAGAGGTCGACGACCTCCAGTCCGACCAGCTCGCACATGCGGCGGATCTGGCGGTTGCGGCCTTCGCGCAGGATGAAACGCAGGCGCTGCGGCTCCATCTGGGTGACGCGGGCGGGCTTCAACTGGCGGCCGTCCAGTTCCAGACCGTGGCGCAGTTTGGTTAGCTTGGCCTCGGTCACAGCGCCGGCGACGCGGACCAGATATTCCTTGTCCAGGTCCGATTGCGGGCCGATCACCGCCTTGGCCACCACGCCGTCTGACGACAGCATCAGCAGACCGCGCGAATCCTCGTCCAGTCGCCCGACGGGGGGCAGGGAGGCGTCGCGCGCGGGCGTCTCGCCGTCGCCGACCCGGTTGGCCGTGGTCAGCAGGCGCACGGCCGGAATCTTGCCCGGCTCAGGCTGGCCCGAGACATAGCCGACCGGCTTGTGCAGCAGGATGGCGACGCCCGCCGCCAGCGCCGCCTCGCCTGTGTCGTTCAGCGTCAGGGTCTGGCCCGGTTCGATCTTGCGGCCCGCGTCGCGCACGACCTCGCCGTCGATGCTGACCAGCCCCTCGGCGATCAGGCCCTCGGCCTCGCGGCGCGAGCAGACGCCGCTCTGACCCAGCCACTTGTTGATGCGGACGGGCTCTGGGCCGTCATAGGTGCGGGTGAAGGCCATGGCCTGACTTGAGATCTCCAGCGGTGCGACCGGCTGTGTAGGGCCCGCTCGCGCATGGAGGCAAGGGCGCCGCTGTGGCTGGGCGGTTCAGGTGTTCTTAGGTCCGGTTGAGTTCACTTTTGCGTCGTCAAGTTGACCTTGAGCATCATAAGCCTATATCAGCAGTCACCCTGATGTTTTTGCCGCATTTGCTTCCGATTGATTCGGATTGCGACGTTTGCCGTGTTTGATCCGGTTGCGGCGTACAGGGCGGGACGGTTTCTTGTAATCGTCCACGAATATTGATCGATAACCTTCGAAGGAGACGTTTTGTACGCTCAACGCAAGACCACGACCGCCACTCGTTCCCGCCAATACGGCAATCGCCCCGCGCCCGCCCGCCTGCGCTTCGGCCTGATCATGCGCAAAGGCATGGATTTCGGCGAACTGGGCGACATGGAGACCGCCCTGCGCTTTGAGGGCGTGTCGCTGGCCCCGATCTCGACCGGCGAGGGCAGTCTGGTTTCGGGCGGGCTGACCGTTCTGGCCACGGCGACGGCCGACGACATCAGCGGCGGCCGTGTTCAGGGCGTGGTGGTTCCGGGCGGCATGGCGGATGAAGCCGGTCTGGTTCAGGTCAAGGCGCTGGTGAACCTGGCCAAGGCGCAGGGCCTGCCGGTTCTGGCCTTCGCTGACGGCGTGGCTGTGGCGGCTGAAAGCTTTGGCCAACCGGCCGATGCGCCGGGCGCCGCCTTCCGCGACGGCAAGGTGGCCTTGCTGAACGACCGCGCCGAACTGACAGCGGTGGTCGCCGCCATCTAAACTCGGCGGAAGATCAGGCTCAGATTGTTGGCGGGCATGGCCCGTCGCAGCGTCGGGGCCAGGCCATGCGACCGGGCGAGCGTTTCGACCTCGCCCCGGTCGCGCAGGCCCCATGCGGGATCGCGCGCCTTCAGGCTGTCGTCGAAGGCGGCGTTGGACGAGGCCAGCGGAACCTCGGCCTCGCGATAGGGGCCGTAGAGGTACAGCAGACCGCCGGGGCGGATCAGAGACCGTTCCGCCAGCTGCATCAGGCCCTGGGCCGCCGACCACGGGCTGATGTGGATCATGTTGATACAGATGATGGCGTCCAGCGGCTCCGACGGCCAGCTGGCGTCATCCAGCATGTCGACCGCCTGGGCGGGGCGCAGGTTCGCCGCGCCCGCCTTCATCCGCCACGCCTCGATGCTGGCCCGCGCCTCCACGCTGGGGTCGCTGGGTGTCCAGTCCAGGCCGGGGAGGGCGGTTGCGAAGCGGGCGGCGTGCTGACCCGATCCGGCGGCGATCTCAAGCACCCGGCCCTGAACGGGCAGATGGGCGCGCAGCACCTCCAGTATGGCCGCGCTGTTGCGCTCGGCGGCGGGCGAGATCAGGGCGCTCGATAAGGCGTCCGGCGTCGACTTTACAGAATCCATCGTCTTCACGCCGAAGGAGATAGCCCTTGAGACGCCCTCTGACGATTTAAATATGCGTGTGGATGGAGCGAGCCGGATAACGGGGGAATGAAACGTGCAGCGGTTGACCTAACGTCCCTCGGGGTTCATTGGCCCCCGTTACACAGCGTGATCAGCTTATTGCGTGACGGCGACGACAGATCGCTGCGCGCAGCTTCAGGAGAGCAAGACGTGACGCAATCGATTCCCGGACTCCATCCGGCGCCGACTGAACACAAGGGCCTCGTCGCCTGGGTGGAGCAGATCGCCGCCCTGACCAAGCCTGACCGTGTTCACTGGTGCGACGGCTCGGCCGCCGAGAAGTCCGCCATCGTCGCCGATCTGATCGGTAAGGGCACGCTGAAGGAGCTGGATCAAGCCAAGCGCCCCGGCTGCTACTACGCCGCCTCGGACCCCAAGGACGTGGCCCGCGTCGAGAGCCGCACCTTCATCTGCTCGGAAGATGAGGCCGACGCCGGTCCGACCAACAACTGGTCCGACCCGGTTGAAATGCGGGCCCGTCTGGACGGCCTGTTCGACGGCTGCATGAAGGGCCGGACGATGTACGTCGTTCCGTTCTGCATGGGCCCGCTGGGCTCCAAGATCTCCGCCCTGGGCGTTGAGATCACCGACAGCGGCTATGTCGCCGTGTCGATGGGCGTCATGACCCGCATGGGCAAGGGCGCGCTGGACATGCTGGGCGCCGACGGCGTCTTCGTTCCCGCCGTTCACACCCTGGGCGCGCCGCTGGCCGAAGGTCAGGCCGACGTGGCATGGCCTTGCAACGACGACAAGTGGATCGTCCACTTCCCTGAAACGCGGGAAATCTGGTCCTACGGCTCGGGCTACGGCGGCAACGCCCTGCTGGGCAAGAAGTGCTACGCCCTGCGCATCGCCTCGATCATGGCCCGCGACGAGGGGTGGCTGGCCGAGCACATGCTGATCCTCAAGCTGACCAGCCCCGAGGGCGTGTCCAAATATGTGGCCGCCGCCTTCCCGTCGGCCTGCGGCAAGACCAACCTGGCCATGCTGCAACCGGCGTTGGACGGCTGGAAGGCCGAGACGGTCGGCGACGACATCGCCTGGATGCGCTTCGGCGACGACGGCCGTCTGTACGCCGTGAACCCGGAAGCGGGCTTCTTCGGCGTGGCGCCGGGCACCAGCCGCAACACCAACAAGAACGCGCTCGAAACCCTGACGCGCGACACCATCTTCACCAACGTCGCCCTGACCGCTGACGGCGACGTCTGGTGGGAAGGCCTGTCGAAGGACGCGCCGGAAGGCCTGACCAACTGGAAGGGCCAGCCGCACGATCCGGCCTCGGGCGAGCCTGCGGCCCACCCGAACTCGCGTTTCGCCGTCTGGGCCGGTCAGTGCCCGTCCATCGCGCCGGAGTGGGAAGACCCCGCAGGCGTGCCGATCGACGCCATCCTGTTCGGCGGCCGCCGCGCCTCGGCCGTGCCGCTGGTGACGGAAGCCTATGACTGGGAGCACGGCGTCTTCATGGGCTCGACCGTGGCCTCCGAAGGCACCGCCGCCGCCGAGAACAAGGTCGGCGAACTGCGCCGCGACCCCTTCGCCATGCTGCCGTTCTGCGGCTACAACATGGGCGACTACTTCGGCCACTGGCTGAAGATGGGCGAAAAGGCCGATGCGTCGAAGCTGCCGCGCCTGTTCTTCGTCAACTGGTTCCGCAAGAACGAGGACGGCCAGTTCGTCTGGCCGGGCTTCGGCGACAACGCCCGCGTGCTGAAGTGGATCGTCGAGCGTCTGGAAGGCCAGGCCGAAGCCGTGGACACGCCGGTCGGCCGCGTGCCGTCCAAGGCCGCGCTGGACCTGTCGGGTCTGACGCTGACCGACGCCGATCTGCAGATCCTGCTGGACGTCGACGCCGACGTCTGGACCGAGGAAGCCGCCCTGATCCCCGCCTTCTACGAGAAGTTCGGCGATCGCCTGCCCAAGGCCCTGTGGGGCCAGCACGCCGCCCTGACCAAGCGTCTGGAAGAGGCGCGCGCGGCCAAGCTGGCGGCTGAATAAAAGACCGTCCTCAACGGTTGAAATCGGGGCGCGGGAGGTCGAAGGACTTTCCGTGCCCCTTTTTAATTCTCCCGAACCTTCCTTCGACGTCGTGGTCATCGGCGCGGGCGTGCTGGGCCTGTGCGCGGCGGCGGAGTTGAGACGACGCGGACGTCGCGTAGCGGTGGTAGACCTCGGCGGCGTCAACGCTTCGGCGGTAGCGGCAGGCATGATCGCGCCGGCCATGGAATGCGCCATAGACGATCTGTCGCCCGAGGCGGCGCAAGTGCTGCGCAGGGCGCGCGACCTGTGGCCCGCCTTCGCAGAGGCGACGGGCGTGCGGCTGTATGGCGATCTGGCGGAATGGCGCGGCGGCGACGTCGCCGAACTGGCGGCGCGGATGAAGGCGTTGAGCTTCCAGCATGAGTATGACGCCGCTTCGGCCCGCCTGACGACGCATGAGGACGCCAAGGTTGATCCGCCTCAGGCGCTGAAGGCGCTGGCGCAGGGACTGACCGTGATCGAGGCGCGGGCGCTGCGCATGGCCCCGGACGCGCTCGGCTGGCGGGTCGAGACGACGGCGGGCGCCGTGCGCGCGGAGCATCTGATCCTGGCCACGGGCGCCGACCCGGCTCTGGAGGGCCTGCCGCCCGAAGCGCGCACGGCCGTCGCCTGCATCATCCCCATTCGCGGCCAGATCGGTCTGGTGAAGGAGAAGCTGGTCGACCATGTCGTGCGCGGGCCGGGCGCCTATGTCGCGCCGATGGGCGAGGGTAGCGTGATCGGAGCGACGATGGAGCCGGGAGAGCGCTCGGTGACGCCCGACGCCACGCGCTGCGAGGCCATGCTGGCCGCTGCATGGAAGGTGCTGGATCAGGCGTCGCGCCCGCTGAGCATCGACTGGCGTGCGGGGGTGCGCGGCACGACGCCGGACGGCCTGCCGATGGCCGGACAGGTCGCGCCGGGTCTTCATGTCGCGCTGGGGCCGCGTCGCAACGGCTGGCTGTTGGGGCCGCTGGTCGGCGCGGTCGTCGCGGATGCGACAGAGGGCCGACCCGTCGCCGAGCCGGCCCTCCATCCCTCGCGGTTCCTTTAGTCCTTGGGCAGGTCGAAGCGGATCGCCATGGTGACGCGCGCGCCGTCGACGGCCTGTCCGTCCACCGTGCGCGGGCTGAGGCGGAAGTAGCGGCTCAGGCTCACCGCCGCCCGGCCGAAGCCCTGATTGCCCGGCGTTTCCGAGGTGACGGAACAGCCGGTCAGGCTGCCGTCCACCCGCACCAGGCAGGACAGTTCGGCCACCCCGCCGATCCCACGCGCCTCGGCAGCGGACGGATAGGCCCGCATCAACTGATCCGCCGTCGGCTTCCGCACCCAGTCGGGCTGGGTGATGACGGGAACCGGCTTGGGCGGTTCGGGCGTGACCGTCGTTCCGGCCGAGGGCTCGGTCGCAGGTTCGGTCAGGTTGATGACCGGCCCGGCGTCATGGCTGACGACGGGGGCGACCGGAACCTCCAACGGGGCGACGTCGCTGGGCATGACCTGCGTCGGCCGATGGATCGGCGGGGTCGGCGCGGGCGAGGCCGTCTTTGGCTCGGGCGGCTTGACCCTGGGCGTCAGCTCCACGATCGTCGTGGGCAGGTCTTCCAAGGACGCGGGGGCGTCGGCCAGTTCGAAGCGTTGCTGATACAGCCAGACGCCGGCGCCGACATGCACCAGAGCCGAGGCGGTGATCATCGCCCACACCCATCGGGGCAGGGGCTTCTTGCGTTGCTGGAAGTCGAGGGGGCTGACCACGCCGTGGCCCCCGGCGATACGCATCATCATGACTTACGCGCCTCCTGTCGCAGGCCCTCCCCAGCACCCACGGAACAGAGTTCGCGCTTCGCTTGCGGCCTTATTGTGGCGCTTGGAATTGTTAACGGCAGGGGTGTTGCGTTAAGCTTTCGTTTACCGAGGTTAGCGACCGTTCACATATGACCGTGAAAGCGATTCCATCATCCGGCGGCGTGGAGGCGGCGATCCGGCGCGCCTCGACCTCGACTGGCGTGGATTTCGATTTCCTGATGAAGACCGCGCGTCGCGAAAGCGCGATGAACCCCAATGCGCGGGCGCCCACGTCCTCGGCCTCGGGCCTGTTCCAGTTCATCGAGCAGACCTGGCTGGGCACGGTGAAGCGGCACGGCGCCAAGCACGGCTACGGCCAGTACGCTGACCTGATCTATCAGGGCGGTGACGGGCGCTGGCAGGTGCGCGGCTCGGCTCGCAATGTCGTGTTGGACCTTCGCTTCGATCCTCAGGCCGCCTCGACCATGGCGGGGGAGCTGACGGCCTCCAACGCGGCCTATCTGCGCGGCCGCACGGGGCGCGAGCCGGGGGCGGGCGACCTGTACGCAGCGCACTTCCTGGGTCCGGCGGGCGCGGCCAAGCTGCTGGAGGCGGTGCAGTCGCGGCCGCAGACCAGCGCGGCGGCCCTGTTCCCCGAAGCGGCCTCGGCCAACCGTTCGATCTTCTATCGCAATGGCCGAGCGGCGACGGCGGCCGAGGTGCACGCCAATCTGCAGCGCACCGCGGGCGAGGCCTTCCCGGCGGTCGGCGTCGGCAGCGGCGGGGCGGCCAAGGCGGCGCCGGAGCTGAGCGAAAAGGACCGGATGCTGGCCGCGCGCATGGACCGCTTGAAGCAGGATCAGAGCCTTCTGGCGCTGTTGCTGGGCCAGGACGGGCAGGGATCAGGCGGCGGTTTCGGAGGCGCATTCGCTCCGCCGCCGGATAAGGTGGCGTGACCACGCTTCCGCCTTATTCCTAAGAGGGTGTTAACTATGTAACGCTAGGGGTGACGATTGATTCCTCGCCAACCCTGAGCCTTCGAGCCATGACCGCCTACCGCGCCAGACTGACGGAAAGCGACATACGGCGCCTGATCAAGTCTGATCTGGAGGACGAGCGCGCGGCCGCCGCTCATAAATTGTGCCGCAGCATCGACCGCATGGCGCTGGATGATGTGGAGCGCGAGGCGGCGCAAAAGATTCTGAGCGTGCTGGCGGCCGATGCGGCGGAACTGGTGCGACGGGCCGTGGCGGTGACGCTGAAGGCTTCGGACATCATGCCGCGCGAGGCGGCGCGCAGGCTGGCCGGCGACGTGGACAGCGTGGCCCTGCCTATCATCAACAGCTGTCCGGCCTTCACGGACGACGACCTGATCGAGATCGTGCGCGCCGGGACGGCGCTGCGCCAAGTGGCGGTGGCGTCCCGCCCGCGCGTGCCGCGCGATGTGGCGTCGGTTTTGGTCGCCGAAGGCAAGCAGGAGGCGGTGGCCGCCCTGGCCGCAAACGACAACGCCGATCTGTCCGAGGCTGCGCTGGGCGTCGCCCTGGATCGATTCAGCGATGCGCCGGAGGTGATTTCGGCCCTGGCCTATCGTCAGGTTCTGCCGCTGTCCGTGACCGAGCGGCTGGTGGTTCTGGCCAGCGAGGCTGTGCGCGAACACCTGATCACCCGCCACGCCCTGACGCCTGAGACCGCTATCCAGTTCGCCGACTTCGCGCGGGAGCGGGCCACGATCGACCTGGTGGACCAGGCCCGTGTGACGGATGATCTGCCGACCTTTGTGGCCGGGCTGAACAGCCGCCGGGTGCTGACGCCGTCTCTGTTGCTGCGGTCCTTGGCGCGGGGGCAGATCGGCCTGTTCGAGCACGCCCTGGCCGAGTTGGCGGGTACGCCGCATCATCGCGCCTGGCTGATGGTGCATGACGCCGGGCCTTTGGGACTCAAGGCCATCTACGACCGTGCGGGCATGCCGCCACGGCTGTTTCAGGCCTTCCGCGCCGGGGTCGACACCTGGCGGGCGCTCCAGGCCGAAGGCGGGGACACCGGCAGCGCCGTCTTCCGTCAACGGATGCTGGAGCGGTTCCTGAGTCAGCGTCCCGACGCCGCCCGTGAGGATCTGGCCTATCTGCTGGAGCGGTTGGATCGTCCGGCTGACGACGGCTGGCGCGGCGCCGTCAGCGCGGCCTGAGCCGCGCCTGATCCATCAGTCGGTTTTAGCCCAGGTGCTCCGCTGCACGGGCTTCCAGGGTTTCAACCAGATCGCGTCCGACGGGATGGTCGTCGGTCTGGATCTTGTCGCGGACCACGGCCTTGATGGCGTCAATGTGGGCGTCGACCACGGCCAGGGGAGCCTGCATCCGCTTGTCGGCGTCGTCCAGCATCCGGCAGAGCGAGGCGGCGATGCGCGTGACCAGCGGGTATTCGTATGTGGTCCCCAGTCCCTTGAGGTCGTGGGCGCGGAAATAGAGGGCCTCAGCCGTTTCGGGCGTGTAGCCCTGGCTGCGGATGTCGGACTGAGCCTTGTCCAGCCTGACCACCTCGTCGTTCAACCACTGGCCGAACTGAGCCGACATGGCCTTCAGCGCCTCCTCGGCCCTGGCGATGGCGTTGGCGTCAATGCCGCCGAAGCCGCCGCCGACCTTGGCGCGCAGGGGATTGGGCGGGCGGATGACTTGGTTGGTCACGGGCGGCTCCTCAACAACAGCGGCCATTTTGTCGCGCAGAGGCTTAAAATCCGGTGACGGCGCCTCGACTATTTTACAGTTCAGGCCGCGAATTGTTCGGCCATGACGCGCTCTTCATATGAGCGGCCTGAATCGAACAGCATGGTCAGGGTGATGTCGCGACGCTCCCGCACCTCGACGCGCGAGACGCGGCGCACCTCGAAATTGTCGGCGGTGGCGCTGACCGGCCGCTTGTCCGGCTCCAGTACGTCGAAGCGCACGCGCGCGGTGTGCGACAGCAGGGCGCCGCGCCAGCGCCGGGGGCGGAAGGCGCTGATCGGCGTCAGCGCCAGGCTGGGCGCGTCCAGGGGGATAATTGGCCCATGCGCCGACAGATTATAGGCGGTCGACCCGGCTGGCGTCGCCACCAGGCAGCCGTCGCAGGTCAGCTCCTCCAGCCGCACCTTATCGTTGATGCTGATGCGCAGCTTGGCGCTCTGGCGCGTCTGGCGCAGCAGGGAGACTTCATTGATGGCCAGGCCGCTGTGGACCTGGCCGCTTTCGACCCAGGCGTCCATCTGCAACGGATGCAGCACCGTGCGGTCAGCCTGGGCCAGACGATCCAGCAGGTCGTCTTCCTCATAGTCGTTCATCAGGAATCCGACGGAGCCGCGGTTCATCCCATAGACGGGCGTGCGCAGCTGCAGATTGTTGTGCAGGGTCTCCAGCATGAAGCCGTCGCCGCCCAGGGCGACGATGACCTCGGCCTCGGCGGCGGGAACCGAGCCATAGCGTTCGCTCAACCGCTGGCGGGCGGCTTCGGCTTCGGGCCGGTCGCTGGCGACGAAGGTGATGGCGGTGGGATGGAACGACTGAGTCACGGCGCTACGCAAGCGGAGCGGAGGCGCGCTGTCAAACGGTCGACCCGCCTTCAGTCGCCATCAGCAGACGAAATTCATAGGCCGCCTGCGTGGTCGACCGCTGCGCCGGGCGCCAGGCCTCGCCGTCAGGATCATGCGGCAGGCCGTGGTTCAACCGACGAACCTCGCGCAGCAGGGCGGGGAAGGCGGCGCGATCCAGCCCTGCGGCGGTGCAGGCCAGAAAAAGCGGTCGGGCGGTGTCGCCGCGCAGGGCGCGCCGTAGCGCTTCGGTCTCCAGACCGCTCAGCATGGTCAGGGCGTGGACGAAGAGGTCGAGTTTCTCTTCCCGCAGCGCCCGCATCAGGGTGGCGGGGCGCAGTTGTCCCGCCGCATGCAGCTTGGCGGCCAACTGGGCGGCGGCGTGATCGGGCGTGGTCTCGGCCACTTGCTGGGCCGCTGCGGCGACCGCCGTCGCCAGGGCGGCGGCGTCCAGGCTGAAGCGCTGGGAGATGGCCTGCTTCAGGGCCTCGCCGACCCACTGATAGAGACGCAGGGCCAGATCCTCGTTCAACCGGGGATGTCGCGTCAGCGGCGCGCGCAGGGCGGCGATGGACCGCGCCTGCTCCACCAATCGAGCCATGTCGGCGGCTTCCAGCCGCGCCGTCCCGTTGACGGCCAGGGCGGTCAGGACGGCCGGCTCGCCGCGATCGAGGATGGCGCGGGCGGGCAGGGGGCCGAGATCGGGGCGCAGGGCCACCTGGACCTGATGGTCCAGCGAGGCTTCCTCCAGCAGGGTCAGCAGGTCGGCGTCGAGCAGCAGGGGGCTGGCGGCGATCACCGGGCGGGCGATCTCTATGGCGTCGGCGGCCAGCAGGCGCACCAGGTCCGCCGGCGCCCAGGCGGCGTCCGCCAGACGTTCGGCCAGGGCGCGGCGGATATCCTGCTCGGCGGCGCGGACCATGGCGACGAAGACCTCGGTCAGGGCAGGCGGCGCGCCAGCCTGGCCGCCGACCGAGCAGTAGAGGTCCGCCACGCCCAGCAACAGGCGCTGCTGTTCTTCCGGCGGCCGTCCGGCGGCCAAATCGATCAGTTGGTGAAGGCTGGCCAGCGGCAGGGGCTCGCTACGCGGGGAGGGCGCGAACGCCTCGATTGAGTCCACGAAACATCCCCCTGACGATGCGGCCGCGCCGCCGGCGGACAGTGTTCGCTCGTGTCGATGAAAACAGGGTTAATGAAGTCTTCCGTTTCGGTTCTTCGGCGGCGGTCGGCGACTTGACGCCGGGCCGGAGCGGAGAGAGGCTCATCTGAACGCTGATAAGGGGAAGGCCAATGACGGACGCGGCGCGGTCGCTCAAATCCCAGGTTTCCGAGGCGGAGTGGAAGGTGCGGGTCGAACTGGCCGCGCTGTACCGCCTGGTGGCGCTGAACGGGTGGGACGACATGATCTTCACCCATATCTCGGCCCGCGTGCCGGGACCGGAGCATCACTTCCTCATCAATCCATACGGCTGGTATTTCGATGAAATTACAGCCTCTTCCCTGGTGAAGGTCGATCTGGACGGCAATGTCGTTCAGGACACGACCAGCTTCATCAACCCGGCGGGCTTCACCATCCATTCGGCGGTCCATGCGGCGCGCGAAGAGGCGCATTTCGTCATTCATCTGCACACCGTGAACGGCGTGGGCGTCGCGGCGCAGAAGGACGGCCTGCTGCCGATCAGCCAGAACGCCTGCCTGCTGCAGCATCAGGTCGCCTATCACGGCTATGAAGGCCTGGCCCTGAACCACGACGAGCGCGAGCGGCTGGTGGCGGACCTGGGCGACAAGCCGCTGATGCTGCTGCGCAATCACGGCACCCTGGCGGTCGGGAACACGGCGGCGGAGGCCTGGGTTGGGATATTCTTCCTGGAACGCGCCTGCGCCCAGCAGGTCGCGGCTCTGTCGGCGGGACGCGACAACGTTCTGATCGCGCCTGACGCCGCCCAGGCCGAAACCAAGGAGCAGGGCCGGGGGATCGGCTTTGTCTCCTCCCTGGCCTGGCCTGGCGCCCTGCGCCAGCTGCAGCGAAAATCGCCCGGTTACGACATCTAGCAAAGGGTGGGGCCGTGCGAGGGAGGGGAGGCGTCGGCCTTTGGGTCGGATTGGTTGCGCTGTCCGGCGCTGAGGCGGCCCACGCCGGCGCCTGGAATCTGCCGAAGGGGCAGGGCGAGATCATCGTCAAATACGAGAATATCCGCGCCGAGGACTATTTCACCTCCGACGGCGGGCGGGCCGACTTGCCGGGCGGGCGGCGCGACATCGCGGCCAGCGTGTTCGTCGAATATGGCTTGAGCGACCGCTTCACTCTTCAAGCCAAGGGCGAATGGCAGGACGGGCGCGACGAGTTCCTCGACTATCAGGGGCTGGGGCCGATCGAGATGGGCGTGCGCTGGCAGGCCTATCGCGACGATCGCAACGTCGCGGCCGTCTATGTCGGCTACGCCGAGGGCGGGGCGGGACGCAACGCCGGCTACGCTCCGCCGGGCGCGGGAGACAGCGACGTCGAGGTGCGGCTTCTGGCGGGCCGGTCCTTTGATCGCGGATTTATTGATCTCCAAGCGGCGCGGCGCTGGCGGTCGGGTTTGCCCGACGAGACGCGCGCGGATGCGACGGCCGGGGCGCACCTCAACCAGGACTGGATGGTGATGGCGCAGGCCTTCGGCGGGGCGGCGGATGGCGACGGCGCGGCGCGCTGGCTGTCGCTGGAGGCCTCGGTGGTGCGTCGGTTCGGAGACTGGCGGCTGCAGGCTGGCTGGCGACAGGCCGTTTCGGGTCGTGAAATTCCTGCGGGCAGAGGGCCTGTCATCGGAATCTGGCGTCGATTTTAGTCCCGATTTCCGCGACGGAATCCGAGGTTCGCCACGTTACAGATACGTTATTTGCGTAACGGCGGTGACCCGTTAAGCGGGGGCGCTTGTTGTCGGGGAGACTGCGTCGCGTGTTCAAACGCCATTTTTTCATTATCGGCGCAGCCTGCGTATTGGGGCTGATGGTCGTGGCGGCGATCATCAAGATCGCGGCCGGCGGCGGTGACGCAGGCCAGCAGCGCGGTCCGGGGGGACCGGGCGCCGGCCGTGGCCAGATCGTCGCCGAGGTTGTGGCGGGGCGTCGCGAATTCGCTGACCAGATCCGCGTGCTGGGCGTGGCCCGCAGCCGCCGCTCGGTCAACATCACCTCGAACACGACCGAACTGGTGACCCGGGTTATGTTCACCGACGGCCAGGCCGTGGCGGCGGGGGCGCCCCTGGTCGAGTTGCAGGCGCGCGAGGAAGACGCGGATCTGATCCGCGCGCGCGCCCAGCTGGAGAACGCCCAGCGCGAGTACGATCGCTATCGCATCCTGGCTGAACGCGGCGTGGCGCCGCGCGTCATGGCCGAAACGGCTGAAACGGCGCTGAAGACGGCCCAGGCGGCCATGGCGGCGTCGGAAGCGCGTCGCGGAGACCGTATCCTGCGCGCGCCCTTCGCCGGCGTGCTGGGCCTGACGTCGGTCACGCCGGGCACCCTGATCTCGCCGGGCGCGGTCATCACCACCCTGGACGACACCAGCGGCGTTCGCGTCGACTTCCCCATGCCGGAACGCTATCTGGGCGTCCTGCCCGTGGGCGCGCCGATCACGGCGACCACGGACGCCTTCCCCGGCGAAGAGTTCAACGGCCGCATCGCCTTGCTGGATACGCGGGTCAATGAACAAACCCGCGCCGTCATCGCCCGCGCCGAATTCCCCAACCCTGGAAACCGCATCCGCCCGGGCATGATGATGCGCGTCGCCGTTCACCAGGGGCGCCGACAGAGCCTGGCCGTGCCTGAGGCGGCTGTTCAGTATGAGGGCCAGGGCGCCTTCGTCTATCGCATCGCGCGCGGCGAAACGGGCACGACCGCCCAGCGCGTCGAGGTCCAGACCGGCGCCGTCGAGAGCGGCTTTGTCGAGATCGTCTCGGGCCTGGGCAATAACGACCGCATCGTCGCGTCCGGCTTGAACCGCATCCAACCGGGCGCCCCCGTCACCGTCGAAGGCGCCGAAGGTCAGCAGCGCGGCGCTCCAGCCAAGGGCGGCGCACGCGCGTCGCAGGCGGCCCGCCCATGATGCTGTCCGATGTTTCGGTCCGGCGCCCCGTCTTTGCGGCGGTGGCGGCCATCGTCCTGTGCGTCATCGGCGCCGCGGCCTTCTTCTTCCTGCCCGTGCGCGAACTGCCGGACGTGGACCCGCCGGTCGTGTCGGTCAGCACCAACTACGCCGGCGCCTCGGCCGAGGTGATCGAGAGCCGGATCACCGAGCCGATCGAGCAGCAGATCGCCGGCATCCAGGGCGTCGAGCGCATCAACTCGACCAGCCGCGACGGCCGCTCCAACGTGAACATCGAGTTCTCGCTGGACCGCAATATCGACGATGCGGCCAATGACGTGCGCGATCGCATCTCGCGCGTGCTGGGCCGCTTGCCGGATCAGGCCGACCCGCCGGAAGTGGCCAAGGCCGATTCCGACAGCCAGCCGATCATGATCATGTTCCTGCGCTCCACGACAATGGACCGAATGGAGCTGACCGACTACGCCCGCCGCTATCTGGTGGATCGCTTCGCCACCGTGCCGGGTGTGGCTCAGGTCAACATCTTCGGCGAGCAACGCTACGCCATGCGCATCTGGCTGGACGCCGGGGCCATGGCGGCGCGGGGGCTCACCGTTACAGATGTCGAGAATGCGCTGAACAGCCAGAACGTCGAACTGCCCGCAGGCGCGCTGGAGTCGGCGCAGAAGGACTACACCGTCCGCGTGGCGCGCAACTACGCCGACCCGGCCGATTTCGCCCAACTGCCCATCGGCACGCGCGGCTCGGCCTCGACCGCCACGGGCGCGCAGGCGTCGGGCACCCTGGGCGCGGCCTCGGCGGCCATGACCAACGGCGTCACCGGCGCCCTGATCGGCAACGCCGCCTACGTCACCCGTCTGGGGGACATCGCCCGGATCGAGGAGGCGCCCGCCGAGGCGCGCCGCCTGTTCCGCGGCAACGGCGTCGATCAGATCGGCCTGGCCGTCACCCGTCAGGCCCAGTCCAACGACCTGCAGATCTCCGAAGGCGCGCGCAAGCTGATGGAAGAGATCGCCCCCAGCCTGCCGCCCGGCACGACGCTGGAGGTCGGCTCCGACAACTCGGTCTTCACCTCGCACGCCATTGACGAGGTGTGGATCACCATCGGCATCTCCATGGCCCTGGTGGCCCTGGTCAACTTCATCTTCCTGGGCAGCCTGCGTGCGGCGATCATCCCGTCGGTGGTGGCGCCTATCTGCCTTCTGGCGACCTTCATCGTCCTGGCGCCGCTGGGGTTCTCGCTGAACCTGCTGACCCTGCTGGCCCTGGTGCTGGCCATCGGCTTGGTCGTCGATGACGCCATCGTCGTGGTCGAGAACATCCAGCGCCGTCTGGATCACGGCGAGCCGCCGTTGGTGGCCGCCGAGCGCGGCGCGCGTCAGGTCTTCTTCGCCGTCGTGGCGACGACGATCGTGCTGCTGTCCGTGTTCGCGCCGCTGCTGTTCCTGCCGGGCTACGTCGGGCGCCTGTTCGTGGAACTGGCGGCGGCCATTGCAGCGGCCGTGGCCTTCTCGGCCTTCCTGGCGCTCAGCCTGTCGCCCATGCTGGCGTCCAAGATCCTGAAGCCGGCGCACACCGGCGGCTGGGTTGCGCGGCGCGTGGATGCGGGCATGGACGCCCTGAAGCGGTCCTATGCGGCTTCGCTTGACGCCCTGCTGGGCCGACGCATCGCTGTCGGCGGGGTGGCGGCCGTCATCGTGCTGGTCGCGGCGGGGGCTACAGGCATTTTCCTGCACCTGCCGAACGAGCTTGTGCCGAACGAGGACCGCGGGCGCGTGACGCTTCGCATCGCCGGGCCTGAGGGCACGGGCTTCGACTACACGCGCGAGATCATGCTGGGGCTGGAGCCGATCCTGGCCGAGTATCGTGAGAACGGCGAAGCGGCCAACTTCCTGGTGTCCTCGCCTGGTTTCGGCGGTTCCGGCTTCAGCTCGGGCAGCGCGATTTTGAACTTGTCCGACTGGTCCGAGCGCGACCGCTCGGCCGACCAGATCGCCCAGGAGCTGAACGGCAAGCTGCGCAACCAGACCGGCGCCCAGGTCAACGCCTCGACGCCCGGCGCCTTCCAGCGGGGCGGCGGCAACTCCAACTCGGTCGAGATGGTCGTCACGGGTTCGGAATACGCCGCCATCTACAACTGGCTGCAGCCCATCTTGGCGGCGGCGCAGGAGAACCCCGGCTTCTCGCGTCCGCGCCTGAACTATGAGCCGAACGCGCCGCGCCTGCTAGTCGACGTCGATCCTCAGAAGGCGGCCGCCCTGGGCGTCTCCTCGCAACAGATCGGCCGCACGCTGGAAACCATGTTCGGTTCGCGCCGCGCCACGACCTACATCAAGGGCGGTCAGGAATACGACGTCATCCTGCAGACCGAGCGCGACAATCGCCGCGAAGTGACGGACCTGGAGTCGCTCTATGTCTCGACCGGCACGGCCCAACTGGTGCCGTTGTCCGCCGTGGTCTCGACCAAGACTTCGGGCGATACGCCGGACCGTCGTCGTTTGGATCGCCAGCGGGCGATCACCCTGGCGGCCGACCTTAATCCCGGCATGACCATTGATGACGCGGTGCAGTTCCTGAACGCCGAGGTCGCCAAGCAGCCGCAGGGCGTGACCAATATCCGCTGGGGCGGGGCCGCGCGCGATCAGCAGGAGGCGGGCAGCGCCGTCGGCTGGGCCTTCGCCCTGGCCCTGCTGCTGGTCTTCCTGGTTCTGGCGGCCCAGTTCGAGAGCTGGATCACACCGGCGGTCATCATGCTGACGGTGCCGCTGGCGGCGGCGGGCGGGCTGTTCGGTCTGTTGATGGCGGGCTCCAGCCTGAACATCTATAGCCAGATCGGCCTGATCATCCTGATCGGCGTGGCCGCCAAGAACGGCATCCTGATCGTCGAGTTCGCCAACCAGCTGCGCGATCAGGGGCGGAGCATCCGCGAGGCGATCATCGAGTCCTCGTCGCTGCGCCTGCGTCCGATCATCATGACTTCGATCGCCACCGCCTTCGGCGCCCTGCCGCTGGTGCTTTGGCAAGGGGCGGGGGCGGGCAGCCGTCAGACCATCGGCGTGGTGATCTTCACCGGCGCCATGTTCGCGACGGTGCTGACTCTGTTCGTGGTGCCGGTGATCTACGGCGTGCTGGCGCGCTTCACCAAGTCGCCGGAATACACCGCCCGCAAGATCGAGGAATGGGAAGCGCAGGAGAAGCGCGACGGCCTCGAGCCGGACATGAGCCCGGCGGAGTAGTTTCCTTCTACCCTTGTGGGAGAAGGTGGCTGCCGAAGGCAGACGGATGAGGGGTTTTGCGACCTCAGATGAAGGGACGCGCGTCAGGCGTCCCGCAACTCCTCATCCGACCTCGCTCTGCTCGGCCACCTTCTCCCGCAAGGGGAGAAGGCTAGGCGTTGCTCACTCGCCAGTCGGCTTGAACCCCGTCTCGACCTTCAGGAAGGCGATCACGTCGCGACGGTCCGTGGCGTCGGGCAGGCCGGCGAAGCTCATCTTATTGCCGGGCAGGAAGGTGCGTGGATTCTGCAGCCAATGGTCCAGGGTCTCGGCGTCCCAGGTGAAGTCCGCTGTCCGCAGGGCGTGGGAATAGCTGTACTTGTCCCGCGCGCCCGCCTCGCTGCCGAAGACGCCATAGAGGTTGGGGCCCGTCATGTTCGGCCCGCCCGGCGTGATGGTGTGGCACGAACGACAGCGGGCGAAGGCGCGGCGGCCGTTCTCCAGATCCGCCTGGTCATAAGGGGCGGGCAGGGAGGCCAGCAGGGCGGCTTTCTCGGCCTCGGTCAGCGCGGGGGGCTTGGGGGCTTCGGCCGCGCTGGTGCCCGAACCTTCGGCGCCTTGGCCGCAGGCCGTGAGGCCCAGAGAGCCTGTTAGCGCGGCGGCCAGCACGACGGCCGGGCCGGACGCGCGGCGGATCGTGGGGAAGGACGAAAGACGGAACATGACGCACTCCTTGGCCGAGGGGCATGCTTTAGCCCATGAGGGCGCCGTCGCAATGGACAGCTTGTCCAAGCGAGGGCGTCAGCGCCCGGTGGTCAGCTTCACCACGATGTGGGCGGTGGTGTCGATGATGGCTTCCGGCGTATCGGCGCGGCGCATCAGTTCGAAGCCCGCCGCAACGGATTCCACCAGGTTCGCCGTCTCATAGGAGGTCAGGCGGGGATTGAGCCCCTCGGGATGCAGGCCGCTGGCGTGGGCCTGGGCGATACGGCGCTCCAGCGCCAGGTGCAGGCGACGCAGGCGGCGGATGCGGCTCTCGGCGAACGCGGGCTCGCCCATGTCGGCCAGCATGTGCTCGACCCGCAGCACCGGGCCGTGATCGCTCCATAGGCCCAGAACCTCCAGCACATAGGCGCGCGCCGCCTCGAAGGCGCGCTCGCCGGACCAGTCGGCGTGGATGTGCGCAGCCAGCCGCTGGAAGTCCTCGCCTGCTTCTTCGCACAGCAGCAGCAGGCCTTCCTCGACCGAAGCGAAGTAGGTGTAGAAGGTCGGCGCCGACACCCCCGCCGCCGCCGCCACGTCGGCGGGACGGATTTCGCCCAGATGCTTGCTGTTCAGCAGTCTGCGCAGAGCGTCCAGCAGGGCGCGCCGGGTGCGGGCGCCCCGTGTGCGGATCTTGTGACCCAGCTTGTTGGTCGTCTCGGACATGTGGGAGGCGGCCGAAGTTGCGATGGAAACGGGCCGAAAAGGGGAGAAGGCGAAGGCCTAGCGGCTTCCGCCCTCTGCGACAAGCGCGACTCGGGCCGCGACGGGCCCTACAGGGTGGCGCAGACCTCGACCTCGTCGCCGAAGAAACCGCCCGTGGGCACGAAGCCCAGACGGCGATAGAAGCCCTCGGGGCTGCCTTCGCCCAGGCCGTAGCTGGTGAAGAGCGTGGCGTAGCCGCGACGACGCAGGCGCTGCTTCACCATCTCGACGACCCGGCGGCCGACGCCCGCGCCCTGGTGCGGGCCTGCGATCATCAGGCGCCACAGATAGGGGCCGTCGCAGTCGATGCCGTCGTCCCACTCGTCGCCGTCGTTGACCATGACCAGGCCGACGAGTGTTTCGTCCAGGTAGATCGCTCGAAGCCATGTCGCTTCGGAACAGAAACCCTCGGCGATGGACACGCCGTTATCGGCGACGACAGCGCGTTGCGCCGGCGACAGAGTTTCGCTCAACTCGCAGACTTCGCTGACATTTTCAGAGGTGATGCGGCGGAAAGAGATTTCATTTTCAGGAGACATGGACGGCATATTGCAAAGCCTCTCCATGCTTCGCCCTGCGACGTATGGACGCCGAACGCCTGAGGCGCGGGAGAGGAGGCGAGGGCCCTCGTCTCGCGAACGCCGTGACGGGCTGTTCGTCGTCCTGCCGGTTTGAAATCGGCGTTCTGCTAGTTCAGAGCGCGGCATTTAGAGGTGGAGTTGTTCATGACCGGGTCGTCGATCATACAGAGGACGTATCGGTCGCCGTTCGTGAGAATGAAGGAGAACGACTCTGTATTGGGGTTGTACATCTCGGTCCGATAGTTGGTATGCGAGATGATCTTCCAGCCTGTATTCAGCAATTCGGTCATTGATTGAGAAAGCGGAACCCAATCCGTAGCGCGGTGCTGGGGATCGGGGTCCGGAACCCTCTGCCGCCGTGCTTGGGCCTCGACAGCCGTCGGAACCATCACGAGCAGAGCGAGCAGCAGGGTGAATTTTCGCATTTTCATCCTTTAGGGCGGCCAAACGACGGGCGGGCGAGCGAAGGCCCTGGGCGTCGAACGTCGTCGGCGGATGGTAGCGTGAGGAATCGCGATCCGTCGATACGGATAACCGCGTCGCATCTCGCTACGTGCGGGCCTGATCATTCCCGGTCTGATCGGGAGAGGGTGGTGCCGGTTGCAGGGATCGAACCCGCGACCTTCGGTTTACAAAACCGCTGCTCTACCAGCTGAGCTAAACCGGCGTGGCCCGCCTTATGCTGGCGGAATCTCTTTGACGCAAGCACACTGATCGAATGCCCTCGCTGCCCTATCTCGCGCCCATCGTCATGCTGGCGCTGTCCAACGTCTTCATGACCTTCGCCTGGTACGGCCACCTGAAATTCGGGGCCAAGCCGCTGTGGATCGTGGTTCTGATCAGTTGGGGGATCGCCTTCTTCGAATACTGGCTGGCCGTGCCCGCCAATCGCATCGGCCATCAGGTCTACTCGGCGGCCGAGTTGAAGACCATGCAGGAGGTGATCACCCTGCTGGTCTTCGCGATCTTCTCGGTGATGTATCTGGGGGAGAAGCTGACGGTGAACCACCTGATCGGCTTCGCCCTGATCGCCGGCGGCGCCTTCTTCATCTTCAAGGGACCGCTGTAGGCGGTCAGTCCAGCGCGGCCGCGATCTTCTGCGCCAGGATTTTCAACTGTTCGGCGTCGGCCATGGGGGCGTGGCCATGACCCTTCATCGGGCGATCGGCCCAGCGCGGCACGATGTGGAAATGCAGGTGGAAGACCGTCTGGCCGCCCGCGTCGCCGTTGAACTGCATCAGGCTGAGGCCTTCGGGCTTCAGCGCCTTTTCGACCGCGCGGGCCGTGCGCTGGACGGCGGAGGTCAGCTTGGCCAGGGTCTCGGGCTCGATCTCCAGGATGTTGCGGGCGGTCGACGTCTTGGACACGACCAGGACGTGCCCTTCAGACTGGGGAAACACGTCCATGAAGGCCAGGACGTCGTCGTCCTCCCACACCTTCACGCTGGGCATGTCGCCGCGCAGGATCTTGGCGAAGATGTTGTCCGGGTCGTAGGCGCCGTGAAGGCTCATGAGGGTCTCCTTCGGGGTAGGGCGCTCAGCCTAGCAGGCGATCTTGCCGGACGCACGGAGCGGAACGCCGCGATATGCGCTTATATGGTCAAGGTTCTTCAGTTGGAGGCGTCATGCTGGGTTTCATCGTTCAGGCCGTGGTCACGGCGATCGGCCTGTGGGCCTCGGCCAAGCTGGTGCCGGGGGTGGAGTTCACCTCGACCGGCTCGCTGATCGCGGCGGCGGTCATCCTGGGCGTGGTCAACGCCTTCGTGCGGCCGCTGATGGTGATCCTGACCCTGCCGCTGACCATCGTCACCTTCGGCCTGTTCCTGCTGGTGGTGAACGCCGCCATGATCGGTCTGACGGCCATGTTCCTTGGCGGCTTCGTCGTCGACGGTCTGTGGGCCGGGATCGGCGCGGCCATCGTCACCGGCGTCGTCAGCTGGATCGCCGGCGCCCTGTTCGGGGGCGTGGACGAGCGGAGATAATAAATTACCCGGGCAATATTGACGCGATAATATCATCCGGGTAATTCCTTCCTCAACAAAGCGAGGACGGATTATGACTCTGTGCACGGCCTTCGACGGCCATACGATGATCGCGACCGGGCCGTTGGCTCAGGTCGCGGGTGCGGTGAAGGCCGCGCACGACTCCGGACGGGCGGTTCTGATCTTTCGGGATGAGGATGCGCAGCCGGTGGACCTGGATTTGCGCGGCGATCTTGCGGCGGTGCTGGCGAGACTACCGCCCGAGCCGTCGCAGCCTGAACCTGAGAAGCGCGGGCCGGGGCGGCCGAAGCTGGGCGTGACCGCGCGCGAAGTCACCTTGCTGCCCCGCCATTGGGACTGGCTGGCGTCCCAGCCGGGCGGGGCGTCGGTCGCCTTGCGCAAACTGGTCGAAACCGCCCTTCGCGAGGCGGAGGCGCCGGATCGGATGCGTCGCAGCCGTGAGGCGGCCTATCGCTTCATGACCGCCGTGGCGGGCGATCTGCTGGACTATGAAGAGGCCGTGCGGATGCTGTTCGCGGGCGACTGGACGGCGTTCGACGCCTGGACGGAGGCCTGGCCCGTGGACGTGCGTGATTACGCTCGGCGTCTGGCGGAGCCGGGCTGGCGCAACGGCCAGGGACGCTAAGGTCTGGACGCTGAGGTCAGCTGGGGCGGATCACCATGCAGGTGACGCGACGCTCGGACAGGGCCTCGCACGCCGCCTCGGCCGACTGCTGGGTCATGCCGGTGAAGCGCGACCGATACCAGCCGTTCGCCGTCTGCACGTCGCGCTGGGCGCTCGAGAATTGGGTGCGGAAGCGGCGGCTGACGTCGTTCAGCCAGTCGCGGGCGACGGCTTCCTCGCGGAAGGCGCCGACCTGGACAGTCCAGCGGCCGGCCGGAGCCGGAGCGGCGGCGCGCGCAGAGGTGTTGCGGGTCGCGCGGGCCGGCGCCGCCGGCGCGGCGGCCGAACCGCCGTTGAGGGCGGCGGTCAGGCTTTCGGGCGGGCGGTTCTCGGCGCGGCGCGCCGATGGCGGCGGCGTCACCTCGGTCGGCAGGTTGCGCGGCGGCGGACCGGCGACATAGGCCACCTCGGTCGATGAGCCGACGCCTTCGCCGTCCTCATCCGACAGGGAGGCGTAGGCGACGGGCAGCGAGGGGGCGGCGCTGATCCCAAAGCCGCGCTGTTCGAAGAAGGCCTGGGCCAGTTGGATGCGCTCGCCCTGGCCGCGGCGACGCTGAACCTCGAAGCCGGTGTCCATCAGTTCGGCGACGTGGTCGTTGCGGCTCTTGGTCGAGCGGCCGCCCATGACGATGGTGATGATCCGCTTGCCGTCGCGCACCGAGGACGCCGCGAGATTGTAGCCGGAGGCGTTGGTGAAGCCGGTCTTGATGCCGTCATAGCCGCGCCCGGTGGCCAGCAGGCCGTTGGTGTTGCGGTAGTCCCGGCCTTTGTAGAACCAGTCATGCAGGCCGAGGTAGCGGTAGTATTGCGGATAGTCGCGCATGACCGCGCGGCTGAGGATCGACAGGTCGCGCGCCGTGGTCGCCTGGCGCGTGTCAGGCAGGCCGTTGGCAGTGGTGAAGCGGGTCTGCTCCATCCCCAGTTCGCGCGCCTTTTCCGTCATCATCTGGGTGAATCGGCCTTCCGAGCCGCCGATGTGCTCGGCGATGACCACGGCCATGTCGTTGGCGCTGCGGACGGCCGTGGCGCGCATGGCGTCGTCCAGGCTGATCGTCTGACCGGCCGCCAGGCCCAGCTTGGACGGCGGCTGCGACGCCGCGCGCGGCGAGACGGTCAGGTTGTCGTTCAGGTTGACCTTGCCCGACTCCAGCGCCTCGAACGCCAGATACAGGGTCATGACCTTGGTGATGGAGGCCGGATAGCGTCGCGCGTCGGCGAAACGCGAGAACAGGACTTCACCCGAAGCGGCGTCGACCACGATGGCCGCATACCGACTATCGGACGACTGCGCTTCCGGCGGCGCGACGCCGATCGTCGGCGTCAGGATGATTCCGCCCAGGACCAGGGCGGCCAGGAAACGTCGGCGGAATAGGGCGTTCATGGGCAAGCTACTAGCCTCGTCACTGTGGCGCGAAGACGGCTGCGATCACGCACGTTACAAAGGCTAACATCCGCTTCCCCGGTTTCGAGAGGGTTAACGACGCGTCAACAGACTTGTGATCGCTCTCCGCATCCAGAGGGCAGGTTATCAGCGATCATATTGTGCGTCGCACAAATTTCACTTGAAGTTTCTTCGCAGGTGCACCATATCGCCGTTGTCGCGATGGGCCCGCCTGTCGCCAGAACCCTTTTGCTTCAGGAGACTCCCCATGGCTGACGCCGCTGAGACCGTGAAGAAGACCGTCGAACAAACCACCGCCAAGGCCAAGGCCCAGGCTGAATCCATTCAGGCCGCCGGCGCCAAGGCGTTCCGTGAAGGCGTCGACAAGTCCGTCGCCTCGCTGAGCGAACTGAACGCGCACGGCAAGAAGAACCTGGAAGCCGTGGTCGAATCCGCCGCCGCCGCCCAGAAGGGCGCCGAGGCCCTGTCGCAACAGGCCGTGGCCTACAGCAAGAAGTCCTGGGAAGACGGCGTCGCCGCCGCCCAGTCCTTCTCGCAGGCCCGCTCGGTGCAGGAACTGTTCGAGCTGCAGACCAACTGGGCCAAGTCGGCCGCCGAGGCCTATCTGGCCGAGTTCGGCAAGGCGACCGAGACCATGACCGCCTCGGTCAAGGACAGCTTCAAGCCGATCAATGAGCGCGTTTCGGCCGCCGTCGAGCAGTTCCAGGCCGCCCGCTAAGGCGCGACTGCACGCTTAATGCGAACGAGGCCCCGGCGGAGACGCCGGGGCCTTTTTCATGGCTTCGCTTCGGCGCTCATGGGCGCGTGGTCGATGCTGAAGGCGCGGGCCAGCCGCCAGCGCCCGTCCGGCTCCAGCCGCCACAGGACGGAGAAGCGGGCGCGTCCGACCAGGGTTTCCGGCCCGTCGCCCTGCCGTTCGTAGAACAGGTGGCTGCCTTCTTGGACGGCGCCGACGCCGGGGATGGCGTAGACTCGCATCGTGCCGGGCACGAGTTCGCGCCGTGAGCGCCAGGCGTCAGGGGCGGTCCGCGCCGCGCAGCCCTGGCGATAGTCGTCGATGAAGCGCGCCCGCGTCGCCGTCAGTCCGCCCCGGTCGTGATAGAATTCCAGGTCGTCTGTCACCAGATCGGCCAGGGCCTCGGGATCGCATCGGTCGAACATGACCGAAAACAGGGCCGCGTCCTGTTCAGCGATGATGGGGGCGAGGGCGGCGTCATCGGTAGGGGCGGCGGGCGGTTGGGCCAGCGTCAGGGCGACGAACAGTCCGGCGATCAGGGGCATGGCGGCGGTCCGGGGCAGGGAACGGAAGCGCATTGGTGCGGTTCCTGAGCCGAGATGTCCCGTGAATCTTTGGTCAGGCGACCGGGGTCACGCAGGCTGTGACTGGACGCATCTACAAATCAGGCCATCATTCCCTATCTGATCTTTTGACACT
Organism: Brevundimonas sp. ZS04; assembly: GCF_001956865.1. Classification (NCBI taxonomy): domain Bacteria; kingdom Pseudomonadati; phylum Pseudomonadota; class Alphaproteobacteria; order Caulobacterales; family Caulobacteraceae; genus Brevundimonas; species Brevundimonas sp. ZS04. Next base: position 101,358 of record NZ_MTHE01000007.1, on the reverse strand, counting down.
CCCCGATTACGGACCACGAATGCCTAACAGACGGCCAGGTGAACAGGGCGGAGGCGCAGGCGCCGCCGTCGTCACCGAGACAAAGCCGAAACTTCAGCGGCCCTCGCTCTATCGGGTGCTGATCCTGAATGACGACTACACCCCCATGGAGTTCGTCATCTACGTGCTGGAGCGGTTCTTCCAGAAGAGCCGCGAGGACGCGACCCGCATCATGCTGCACGTGCACCAGCATGGCGTCGGGGTCTGCGGCGTCTTTACCTACGAAGTGGCCGAAACCAAGGTCGCCCAGGTGGTCGAGACGGCGCGACGCCACCAGCACCCCCTGCAATGCACGATGGAAAAGGACTGAGAGGAACCTGCCATGCCTTCGTTTTCCCGTCCTCTCGAAGAGACCCTGCACCGCGCGGTCCACTACGCCAACGAGCGTCGGCATGAATACGCCACGCTCGAACACCTGCTGCTGGCCCTGATCGACGATCCGGACGCCTCGGCCGTGATGACGGCCTGCAACGTCGATCTGGGCGCGCTGAAGGCGGCGCTCGGCTCCTATGTCGACACCGATCTGGCCGCCCTGGCCACGGCCGACGGCGACGACGCCAAGCCGACGGCCGGTTTCCAGCGCGTGATCCAGCGCGCGGTCATCCATGTCCAGTCGTCCGGCCGCGAGGAAGTGACCGGCGCCAACGTCCTGGTCGCCATCTTCTCCGAGCGCGAAAGCCACGCCGCCTATTTCCTGCAGGAGCAGGACATGACGCGCTACGACGCGGTCAACTTCATCGCCCACGGCATCGCCAAGAAGGCCGGGGCGGCCGAAGCCCGCTCGGTGCGCGGCGCCAGCCCCGAAGAGGCCGAGGACGGCTCGGTCGTCAAACAGGGCGGCGAGGCGCTGGAAGCCTATTGCATCGACCTGAACGAGAAGGCCCGCAACGGCAAGATCGACCCCCTGATTGGGCGTCAGGCCGAGGTGGAGCGCTCGATCCAGATCCTGTGCCGCCGCACCAAGAACAACCCCCTGCTGGTCGGCGATCCCGGCGTCGGCAAGACGGCTATCGCCGAAGGTCTGGCCCGCAAGATCGTTAACGGCGAGGTGCCGGAAGTCCTGAAGGACGCGACGATCTACAGCCTCGATATGGGTTCGCTGCTGGCGGGAACCCGCTATCGCGGCGACTTCGAGGAGCGGCTGAAGCAGGTCGTCAAGGAGCTGGAGAGCCACGAGAACGCGGTCCTCTTCATCGACGAGATCCACACCGTGATCGGCGCGGGCGCGACCAGCGGCGGTGCGATGGACGCCTCCAACCTGCTGAAGCCGGCGCTGGCGTCCGGCAGCCTGCGCTGCATGGGCTCGACCACCTACAAGGAGTATCGTCAGCACTTCGAGAAGGATCGCGCCCTGGTGCGTCGCTTCCAGAAGATCGACGTCAACGAGCCGACGATCGAGGATACGGTCAAGATCCTCAAGGGTCTGAAGACGACCTATGAGACGCACCACAAGCTGCGCTACACGGACTCGGCCATCCGCACGGCGGTCGATCTGTCGGCGCGCTACATCACCGACCGCAAGTTGCCGGACAAGGCGATCGACGTGATCGACGAGGCGGGGGCGTCGCAGATGCTTTTGCCTGAATCCAAGCGCAAGAAGGTCATCGGCCAGAAGGAGGTCGAGGCCGTCATCGCCAAGATGGCCCGCATCCCGCCCAAGTCGGTGTCGAAGTCGGACACGGAATCCTTGCGCGAGTTGGAGACCGATCTGAAGCGCGTCGTCTTCGGTCAGGAACAGGCCATCGACCAGGTCTCGGCGGCGATGAAGCTGGCGCGGGCGGGTCTGCGCGATCCGAACAAGCCGATCGGCGCCTTCCTGTTCAGCGGCCCCACCGGCGTCGGCAAGACCGAGGTGGCCAAGCAGCTCGCCTCGACCCTGGGCATCGAGATGCAGCGCTTCGACATGTCCGAATACATGGAGCGCCATACGGTCAGCCGCCTGATCGGCGCGCCTCCGGGCTATGTCGGCCATGACCAAGGCGGCCTGCTGACCGACGCGGTCGATCAGCATCCGCACTCGGTGGTCCTGCTGGACGAGATCGAGAAGGCCCACCCCGACGTCTACAACATCCTGCTGCAGGTGATGGACAACGGGACGCTGACCGACGCCGTGGGCAAGAAGGTCGATTTCAGGAACGTCATCCTGATCATGACCACCAACGCCGGGGCCGCCGACAACGCCCGCGCCTCCATCGGCTTCGGCCGGGGCAAGGTCGAGGGCGAGGACGACAAGGCCATCCAGCGCCTGTTCGCGCCGGAGTTCCGCAATCGTCTGGACGCCATCGTGGCCTTCAAGCCGCTGGGCGCCGAGACGATCCGTTCGGTCGTGACCAAGTTCGTGCTGCAGCTGGAAGCCCAGCTGGCGGACCGTAACATCACCATCGAGCTGACCGACGAGGCGACCGACTGGCTGGCCAAGAACGGCTTCGACGAACTGTATGGCGCACGGCCCCTGGCCCGCGTCATCCAGGAGCATATCAAGAAGCCGCTGGCCGACGACATCCTGTTCGGCCGCCTGACCCGCGGCGGCCACGTCAAGGTCGAGTTGAAGGACGGCAAGATCGCCTTCGACATCACCCCGACCAAGGGCGCGGCGGTGAAGGAAGAGGAAGAAGAAACGGCCTGATTTCGCTCAGGCTCAAAGAGAAAGGCCCGGACGTCGCCGTCCGGGCTTTTTTCATCCTTCTCCCCTTGTGGGAGAAGGTGGCCCGTCAGGGCCGGATGAGGGGTCTTGCGACGTGAAAAAGGGGTTGCGGGATTTGTCGTCCCGCAACCCCTTATCCGTCTCGCTTCGCGAGCCACCTTCTCCCACAAGGGGAGAAGGCCTTGATCAGCGTTTGCGGCCCAAGGCGCCGAGCAGCACCGCCGCGCCGGCGATGATGCCGGTGGTCAGCAAAGGCTTGCGGCGGGCGAAATCCAGACCCTTGCGGGCGGGATCGCGCAGGTCGGCGGGGGCCTTGTCCACCATGCCGTCCAGGCCGTCGATGACGCGGCCATAGGCGTTCTGCGCCTTGCCCTTGAATTCGTTCAGCTTGCCTTCGACCTGAAGCTTGCTGTCGCCGGTCAGGCGGCCGAGGCCGTTCTGCAGCTTGCCGCCCGCTTCGGTCACGGCGCCTTCGATGCGTTGGTCAGTCATGATCAATTCCTGATGCGAGTGAGGAGGAGACTCCGAGAAAAAGCGCATCTGGACGGCGACGGTTCCTGATGTTCTGCCGCTCGCGACGAAATGTCAGGGGTCAGCCCTGACGGTAGGGCGACAGCCCCGCCGTCATGGCGCGCATCTCCGCCTCCACCGCCGGGCGTTCCTGCTCCAGATAGCGGGCGACTGGATCGCGCAGAGCGGGATCGGCGATGAAATGGGCCGAATAGACGGGCGAGGGCAGGTAGCCGCGCGCGATCTTGTGATCCCCCTGCGCGCCCGCCTCGACCCGCGACAGGCCGCGCGCGATGGCGAAGTCGATGGCCTGATAATAGCACAGCTCGAAATGCAGGAAGGGTCGGTCGACCAGCGTCCCCCACTGGCGGCCGTAAAGCGCATCGCGGCCGATGAAATTCAGCGCGCCCGCCACCGGCGTCTCACCCTCGAACGCCATGACCAGGGCGATGCGGTCGGCCATGCCGGCTCCGACGCGGGCGAAGAAGTCGCGCGTCAGATAGGGCCGGCCCCATTTGCGGTCGCCGGTGTCCATGTAGAAGGCGAAGAAGGCGTCCCAGTGCGCCTGGGTGATCTCCGCCCCGGTCAGGATGCGGATGTCGAGACCGGCCTGCGCCTCGCGCCGCTCGCGCCGGATGGTCTTGCGCCGGTTGGACGACAGGGCGGCCAGGAAGTCGTCGAAGCTCCGATAATCGTCGTTGCGCCAGATGAACTGGATGTCCCGGCGCGGCAGCAGGCCCGCCTCGGTCATGGCGCGCCATTCGATCTCAAGCGGGAAGTTGACGTGTAGGGACGAGACGCCCAGTCGCTGGGTCAGGGTTAGCGCGCCTTGCAGCAGGGCGTCGCGCACCGCGGCGGCGTCGGTTCCCGGCGCGTTCAGGAAGCGCGGGCCGCTCGCGGGGGTGAAGGGCACGGCGCCCAGCAGCTTGGGATAGTAACGCCCGCCCGCGCGCTCATAGGCGTCGGCCCAACTGTGATCGAAGACGTATTCGCCCTGACTGTGGCCCTTCAGATAGAGGGGCATGACGCCGATCACGGCGCCGTCTTCATCATGCAGGGACAGGTGGCGCGCCGCCCAGCCCTCGGACGGGACGGCGCTGCCGGACGCCTCGCAGGCGTCAAGGAAGTCGTAGGAGACGAAAGGATCGCCGCTCGGGGTCGCACAGGCGTCCCATGCGTCCCGGCCTATGGCGGAGATCCGGTCGTTGACCTGGAGGGTGAAGCTCACTTCACCTCGATGACGGCGTCCACTTCGACGGCGAAGCCGAGCGGCAGCTTGTAGACGCCGACGGCCGAGCGCGAGTGCTTGCCCGCGTCGCCGAAGACCTGGACCATCAGGTCCGAGCAGCCGTTGATCACGCCGGGGATGGCCTCGAAGTCCGGCCCGGCCTGGACGAAGCCGCCCAGCTTGACGATGCGGACCACGCGATCCAGGTCGCCGTCGACGGCGGCGTTGATCTGGGCCAGCAGGTTGATGCCGCACAGGCGGGCGGCCTCGGCGGCCTGCTCCGGGGTCACGTCCACGCCGACGGTGCCCTTGATGCCGCCGTTGGCGTCGTTCGACAGCTGGCCCGAGATGAAGATCTGCTCGCCCGAGCGGACGTAGGAGACATAGCTGGCGACCGGCTTGGCGGGCTCGGGCAGGGTGATGCCGAGTTCAGCGATGCGGGCGTGAATGCTCATGGGGCGACTCCGTATGAAAGTGTGGAGGGGGTTTAGCGCGGCGCGGCGGCCGCGTCATCCGGGGCGTTCATTTGGTCGCTTCAACGCGCGTCCGGCCACCACGGCGGCGGCCCCGAACTTGTCGCGCAGAGCGTCGATGGCGGTCTCGGTCTTCAGGGCGCGGGTCTCGGCCGTGGCGAACAGGCCGGCGGGCGCGTCCTGAGCATCGGCGATGTCGGCCATGCCGATGCCGATCAGTCGATAGGGCACGCCCAGTTCCGGTTTCAGCAGGTCGCGCCCAGCGGCGAACAGGGCGCGCGCCGTCTGCACCGGCTCGGCCAGGGTGATGCGGCGGGTGACGATCTTGAAGTCGGTCTTGCGCAGCTTCAGCACCACCACGCGGCTGGCCACGCCGTCGCGGCGGGCCTTGGAGGCCAGCTTCTCGCACAGGGGCCACAGCTCGGCCTCCAGCGCCTCGGCCGTGGTCAGGTCGTCGTTGAAGGTGGTCTCGGCGCTCATGCCGCGCCGGTCGTGGTCCGGGTTCACCGGGCGGCTGTCGCGGGCGTGGCTGAGGTCGTGCAGGCGCAGGCCTGTCTCGCCATAGCGCCGGACCAGATCCTTCACATCGGCGGCGGCCAGGTCGCCGATGGTGGCGAAACCGTCAGAGCGCAGGGTGCGGCCGAACACCGGCCCGACGCCGGGCAGGGTGGTCACCGGCCGCGGGGCCAGCAGCCCCTGCGCCTCGGCAGCGCCGATGACGGAGAAGCCCCGCGGCTTGTCCAGCTCCGACGCGATCTTTGCCAGGAAGCGGTTGGGCGCCAGGCCGATGGAGACGCTGAGGCCCGTCTCGTCCTCAATCCATTTCTGCAGACGCGCCAATTGGAAGGCAGGCGGGCCGCCGTTCAGCCGCTCCGTGCCCTTCAGATCGATCCACGCCTCGTCCAGCGACAGGGTCTGGACCAGCGGCGTCAGGCGGTGGACGGCGCCGAAGATGCGCTCGCTCTCGGCCACATATTTGCGGAAGTCCGGCTTGATCACCACGGCGTCGGGACAGGCCTTCAGCGCCTTGAACATCGGCATGGCGGAGCCGACGCCATACAGCCGCGCCACATAGCAGGCGGTGGAGACCACCCCGCGCTTGCCGCCGCCGACGATGACCGGCCTGTCGCGCAGTTCGGGTCGGTCCCGCTTCTCGACCGAGGCGTAGAAGGCGTCGCAGTCCAGGTGGGCGATGTGCAGATCGCTCAGCTCGTCATGGGCGATGACCCGGCGCGAGGCGCACGACGGACACCGCGCGACCTTGCGGTCGCCGGTCCACAGGCAGTCGCGACAGAGGGCCGTGATGGCCAAGCAAGAACTCCGTTTGTCTCGGCTTCACGTCAACTTAAGACTGCTGCGGTCACAGTGCATCCAAGAAGGCGCAACAGCCCACCGCAAAAGCGGATGAACAAGAGGCGCAACAGCCGGGTGGCGGATGTCCAAGAAAGTCCTCATCGTCGAGGATAATGAGCTGAACATGAAGCTTTTTCATGATCTGCTCGATTCCCAGGGGTATGAAGTGCTGCAGACCCGCGAAGGCCTGCAGGCGCTGGCGATTGCGCGCGAGCACCGCCCCGATCTGATCCTGATGGATATCCAGTTGCCGGAAATCTCAGGCCTTGAAGTCACCAAATGGCTCAAGGACGACGAAGAGCTGAACCATATCCCCGTCATCGCCGTTACAGCCTTCGCCATGAAGGGTGATGAAGAACGGATTCGCCAGGGGGGCTGTGAAGCCTACATCTCCAAGCCGATCTCGGTCATTTCCTTCCTGGAGACGGTGCGCAGGCACCTGGGTCAGGGGGCGGCATGAGTGCGCGAATCCTGGTGGTCGACGACGTCGAGGCGAACGTCCGGCTTCTCGAAGCCAAGCTGACCCTCGAATACTACGACGTGCTCACCTGCCATGACGGCGCGACCGCCATCGCCCTGGCCGGCGCCGAACAGCCGGACCTGATCCTGCTGGACGTGATGATGCCGGGGATGGACGGCTTCGAGACCTGTCGCCGGATCAAGGCGGCGGCGGACACGCGCCATATCCCGGTGGTGCTGGTGACGGCGCTGGACGGACGGCATGATCGGATCAAGGGCCTGGAGGCCGGGGCTGACGACTTCCTGTCCAAACCGCTGGACGATGTGATCCTGATGGCGCGGGTCCGCAGCCTGACCCGGCTGAAGATGGTCATGGACGAGCTGCGCGAGCGCGAGGAGAGCGGGCGTCGGGTCGGCGTCGACACCGGCGGCGTGGCGCGTCTCAAGGGGTCTGGCGGGCGCGTGCTGATCGTCGACGACAACACGCTTCAGGCCCAGGTGATGGCGCAGGAGCTGTCGCGAGAACACCGCCCCCTGATCGAGCCCTCGGCTGAGGCGGGGCTGGAGACGGCCCGCGGTCCGGTCGATCTGGTGATCGTCAACATCACGTCCGAACGGTTCGACGGCCTGCGGCTGATCGCCCAGCTTCGCTCCAAGGAGCCGACGCGGCGTCTGCCTATCCTGGCCGTGGTGGACACCCAGGACCGGCCGCGCCTGCTCAAGGCGCTGGAGCTGGGCGCGCACGACCTCCTGATCCGTCCCATCGATCCCGAGGAACTGGCGGCGCGGGTGCGGACCCAGGTGCGCCGCAAGCGTTACGGCGACTTCCTGCGCGAGAAGCTGGACCACAATCTGGAGATGGCGGTCACCGATCCCCTGACCGGCCTGCACAACCGTCGTTACATGAACGGCCAGTTGGACGCCCTGGTGGCGCGCGCCAATCGCGGCGGCGACCCGGTGGCGGTGCTGGTGCTGGACATCGACCACTTCAAGGCGGTCAACGACAGCCTGGGCCACGACGCGGGCGATGAGGTGCTGCGCGAGTTCTCGGTGCGGCTGGCGACCAATGTGCGGGCCGTGGACCTGCCGTGCCGGTTCGGCGGCGAAGAGTTCGTGGTGGTCATGCCCGGCACGACGCTGGAGGACGCCCATCGTATCGCCGAGCGGATTCGTCGGGACGTCGGCGCTTCGGCCTTCCGCATCCTGGGCGGCGAGCCGTTGAGCATCACCGTCTCGGTCGGCGTGGCGGCGACCATGGGGGCGGACGACACGCCGGCCTCCCTGCTGAAGCGCGCCGACGAAGGCGTCTATGAGGCCAAGAAGGCCGGCCGTAATCGGGTGGTGGCCCGCGCCGCCTGACGCGCCTGTGGTCGCATGACGGACAACGAAAAACGCCCGGTCCTGCGACCGGGCGTTTCGATTCTTGCAGATTCAAGCGGAGGGCAAAGCCCTTACTTGATCTTGCCTTCCTTGAACTCGACGTGCTTGCGGACGACCGGGTCGTACTTCTTGACGACCATTTTCTCGGTCATCGTACGGGCGTTCTTCTTGGTGACGTAGAAGAAGCCGGTGTCAGCGGTGGAGTTCAGGCGGATCTTGATGGAAGCCGGTTTGGCCATCGGAATTACCTCTGCGACGGCGAAAGCCGCTTGAAATAAGAGGCGCGGAACATACTCAGGACGGGCTCAAAGTCAACGGTTTCGATGTCGCGTTGAGCGGCGCCGCAGAAGCGTTAGTGTTTCGACATGAAAACGCCCTACTTCAAGCCCGCCCACGCCCTGTCCGTCGCCGTCATTGCGGCCGGATTGACGCTGTCCGCCTGCTCGTCCGAACCGGCGACGCCCGCCGCAACGGCCGATGCGGCCCCGGCCACGGCGCAGGACGCCTTCTTCGCCAATCTGACCGCCCTTTGCGGCCAGCGCTTCGAGGGCAAGGTCGTCACGACCGAAGCCGCCGACTCGGATTTCGTCGGCAAGCGTCTGCTGATGCATGTGCGCGACTGTTCGAAGGATGAGATTCGCATTCCCTTCTGGGTCGGCGAAGACCGCTCGCGCACCTGGGTCGTGACCCGCACCGAATCGGGCCTGCGGCTGAAGCACGATCACCGCCAGCCGGACGGCAAGACGGATCCGCTGCACTGGTACGGCGGCGATACGAAGAACGAAGGCACGGCCGAGCGTCAGGAATTCCCGGTGGATCAGGAATCCATCGATCTGTTCAACGCCCAGGACGCCGCAGTCTCGACGACCAACGTCTGGGCGATGGAGGTCCATCCCGGCAAGACGTTTACCTATGAACTGCGCCGGCCGAACCGCCATTTCCAGGTTGATTTCGACCTGACCAAGCCGGTCGCCGAATAAGACGCGAGGCCGCTGCGTCAGTCCTGATGGTCGATGACGTGGCGGCCGCGCACCATGTGCACGAAGGGCAGGGGGCGCTGCGGCGTCTCCAGCCGCTCGGCGACCTCGCCCAGCACGAAGCGGGTGATGGCGGGCAGGTCCAGGCTTCGCGCTTCGTCCAGAGGAATCCAGGCGATCTCGTCCAGTTCGCCTGAGCCTTCGATCCGATCGGGATCGCGCAGGGCCTCGACCGGGGCCATGAAGAAGCGGGCGTCGAAGCGGCGCGTGCGGCCCGGCGGCGTGATGGCGCGCGCCACATAGGACAGGACCGACAGGTCGGGCAGGGCGCCCGCCTGACGATAGTCCCGCCACGGTCCGGCGACCGAGGCGGCCGGCGCGGCGCGGCCCAGGATCAGCCCGGTTTCCTCAAAGGTCTCGCGTACGGCGGCCAGGGCCAGGGCGCGGGCGCGGCGGGCGGGCATCTCCGCCTGCAATCGTCGCGCGGCGTCATGCGACAGGGCGCCGTCGTCGGCGGCGTTGAAGTCCGCCCGCTCGATACGTCCGCCCGGAAACACCCACTTCGACGCCATGAAGACGTGGCCCGGCGCCCGGCGGCCCATCAGCACCTCAGGACGCCTGGCGTCGCGGGTCAGGATCAGGGTGGCCGCGTCCTTGGGGCGTTGAGCGCCGCCGACACGCGGCGCGTCGGCCAGGTCTTGGGCTGCGTCGAAGGGGAGGGAGGTCATGGATAAAACTCCTTCCTTCTGCCCGTCGGGGGGGAAGGTGGATCGCGCAGCGAGACGGATGAGGGGGACGCTGGCCGCGTCCTCAACGTCAGTCGTTCTGCGTGCGGATACAGCCCCCTCATCCGACCTGCTCCGCAGGCCACCTTCTCCCTCGAGGGGAGAAGGGAAACGACATCGCTCACCGCCGCTTGCCCTTTCGGACGCCTTTCAGGCCGCCGGAGGGCTTGGCGCCGTTGCGGGGCTTGGGACCGCCGGGGCGGCCTTTGCCGCGCTTGGGCGGGCCGTCTCCCCCGCGTCCGCGCATGCCGTAGCGCGGGGCCGGAGCGTTGGGATCGCGCGGGTCCGGCTCGGACAGCATCTCCAGCACCAGACCGCCGGTGACGGGCGTGGCCTCCATCAGCCGCACCTCGACGCGGCGGCCCAGCGGGAACCGCTTGCCGGTGCGCTCGCCGACCAAGGCGTGGGCGCGGTCGTCGTGGGTGAAGTACTCGTCGCCCAGCGTCGAGACCGGCACCAGTCCGTCGGCGCCCGTCTCGTCCAGGCGGATGAACAGGCCGAAGCGGGTGACGCCGGTGATGCGGCCGGTGAAGGTCGCGCCGACGTGCTCCTCAAGGAAGGCGGCGATGTAGCGATCCATGGCGTCGCGCTCCGCGGCCATGGAGCGGCGCTCCGTCTCGGTGACGTGTTCGGCGATGCCCCCCAGCTCGGCGATCTCGCGGTCGGTCAGGCCGTCCGATCCCAGCTTCAGCCCCCGGATCAGCCCGCGATGGACGATCAGGTCGGAATAGCGCCGGATCGGCGAGGTGAAGTGGGCGTAGCGGTCCAGGTGCAGGCCGAAGTGGCCGACGTTCTCAGGGCTGTAGATGGCCTGCATCTGGGTGCGCAGGACGACTTCGTTGACGACCTCGGCGTGCGGAGTGTCGCGGGTCTCCTCCAGCAGCTTGTTGAAGCGCTTGGTGTTCGGCGCCTCGCCTTTGTTCCACGGCTTGCCGATGGTGTGCAGGAAGTCGGCCAGGTTGAAGATCTTCTCCTGGCTGGGCGTGTCGTGGACCCGATAGATCAGCGGCGTGTGCGTCTTCTCCAGCGTCTCGGCGGCGCAGACGTTGGCCTGGATCATCATCTCTTCGATCAGGCGGTGGGCCTCCAGCGACTTGCGCGGCTCGATGCCGGCGATGCCACCGTCGGGCGACATGATGATGCGGCGCTCGGGGCTTTCGATGGCCAGCGGGCTGCGGCGCTCGCGGCCCTTCAGCATGGTGCGATAGGCGTTCCACAGCGGATAGAGGATCGCCTCCATGATCGGTCCGGTGGCGTCGTCCAGCAGCCCGTCGATGGCCGATTGCGCTTGCTCGTAGGACAGCTTGGCGTGGCTGCGCATCAGCCCGCGCGTGAACTTGTGCCCGGTCTTGCGGCCGTCCTTGTCGAAGACCATGCGCACGGCCATGCAGGCGCGGTTCTCGCCCTGCTTCAGGCTGCACAGGCCGTTGGACAGCACTTCCGGCAGCATCGGTTCGACCCGGTCGGGGAAGTAGGTCGAGTTGCCCTTGGCCCGCGCCTCGCGGTCCAGCGCCGTATTGGGGCGCACATAGGCGGCGACGTCGGCGATGGCGACCCAGACGATCCAGCCGCCGTCGTTCTTGGGGTCTTCATCACGCTCGGCGTAGACGGCGTCGTCGTGGTCGCGCGCATCGGCGGGGTCGATGGTGATGAAGGGGACGTGGCGCAGGTCTTCGCGCCCCTTCAGCGTCGGGACGGCCTGATCCTCGGCCTCGCGCTCGACGGCCTCGGAGAAGCCGGTCGGCACCCCGTGGGCGTGGATGGCGATGATGGAGGCGGCGCGCGGGTCGTCCTCGCGCCCGATGTTCTCGAGAATCTTGCCGCGCTTGGGACCGTAGCGATGCTCGCCCTTCTCGACGGCGGCCAGCACCAAGTCGCCGTCGCGCAGGTCCGTCGCCTGGGCGGCGGGCACCAGCAGCACGTCCTTGGAGCGCTTGTCGACCGGCTCGACCCGCGTCTCACGCCCGCCCTTGCGGATGACGCCCAACACGCGGTTGGTTCCGGCGTCCAGCCGCTTGACCAGGCGCGCCTCCCAGCCTTCGACGCCCCGGCTGAACTTGACCAGCAGGCGGTCGCCCATGCCGGGCGCCGGGCCGCGACCCTCGCGGTCGGGCATCAGGACGGCGCGCGGCGCGTCCTCGCTGCTCCTGACCAGTTTGACGTATAGTTCGCCGTCGGCGTCGCGATCCACGACATCGACCACCCCGACGGGGGGCAGGGCGCCGGCTTCGGAAAAGCCCTTGCGGCCGCGCTTGCCCAGGCGGCCCTCGGCCTCAAGCTCCTTCAGCATGTCGCGCAGGGCGCGGCGCTCGGCGCCCTTCAGGCCGAAGGCGCGCGCGATGTCGGCCTTTTCGGCTTCTCCGGCCTCGCGCAGGAAGGCGACGAGGGATTCTTTGTCGGGCAGGCCCGCGACGGGGCGTTTCGGTGTCTTGACCATTGCGCCCTTTCTAACGCGCTTCGCGGCGAAAGGGTGAAAACTTGCATGAGTTGACCGCGAGGGTGCGGACGCCCAGCTTCCCCCCTGAAACCCGTGCAACGGAGCCTGCCTTCATGTCGATGACCGACACCCCTGTTCTCAGCCGTCCGGCGAAGACCCTGCTGGACCTGATCGGCAAGACGCCGATGGTCGAGGTGACGCGGATCGACACCGGCCCCTGCCGCCTGTTCCTGAAGCTGGAGAGCCAGAACCCCGGCGGCTCCATCAAGGACCGTATCGCCCTGTCGATGATCGAGGCGGCGGAAAAGCAGGGCTGGCTGAAGCCGGGGGGCACCATCGTCGAGGCGACGGCGGGCAACACCGGCCTGGCCCTGACCCTGGTCGGCAAGCAGAAGGGCTACAACGTCCTGCTGGTCATCCCCGACAAGATGTCGAAGGAGAAGATCCAGCACCTGCGCGCCATGGGCGCTGATGTGCGCCTGACCCGCTCGGACGTGCCGCACGGCCACCCTGAGTATTACACCGACATGGCCGAGCGCCTGGCCCAACAGATTCCGGGCGGCTATTTTGTCAACCAGTTCGCCAATGACGCCAACTCCGAGGCCCACTTCAAGACGACCGGCCCGGAAATTTTCGAGCAGATGGACGGCGACATCGACGCCTTCGTCGCCGGCATCGGCTCGGGCGGGACGATCACGGGCAACGCCCGCTATTTCAAATCGCAAGGCTCCAAGGCCCAGATCATCCTGGCCGACCCGGTCGGCTCGGCGCTGGCGGGCCTGATCAACGAGGGCGTGGCCGGGCCGGACGGCAGCTATACCGTCGAGGGCATCGGCCAGAACTTCATGCCCGAGACGACCGACCCCGACCTGATCGACGTCGCCTATTCCATCCCTGACGCCGAGGCGATCGCCACGGTGCGCGAACTGCTGCTGAAGGAAGGCATTCTGGCGGGGTCGTCCTCGGGCACCCTGATCGCCACGGCCCTGCGCTGGTGCCGTGAGCAGACGGAGCCGAAGCGGGTCGTGACCTTCGTCTGCGACACCGGCGCCAAATACCTGTCCAAGGTCTACAACGACGCCTGGCTGGCCGATCAGGGCCTGGCCGAGCGCGAACTGCACGGCGACCTGTCGGACCTGATAAACCGCAAATACGCCGCCGGCGACGTGGTGGTGATCGGGCCGGAGGATACCCTGGACACCGCGTTCAAGCGGATGCGCGGCGACGGCCTGTCGCAACTGCCGGTCATCCAGGACGGCCGCCTGGTCGGCATTCTGGACGAAAGCGACATCGTCCACATCATGAACACCGACGAGATCACGCGGAAGGAGCGCTTCGCCAAGCCGGTCGCCTCGGCCATGACGCGCGATCTGGACACGCTTCAGGTGATGGAGTCGCTGGACGCCCTGATCCCGGTCTTCGATCGCGACCGCGTCGCCATTGTGCTGGACGGCGAGGCCTTCGTCGGCCTGATCACCCGCACCGACCTGATCAACCACCTCAGCCTGAACCGGTAAGCCCATGTCTGAACTGAAGAACCGCCAGGGCTTTTCGACCCGCGCCATCCATGCGGGCCAGCAGCCGGACCCGACGACGGGCGCGGTGATGACGCCGATCTTCGCCACCTCGACCTATGCCCAGGAAAGCCCCGGCGTGAACAAGGGCTATGAATACGCCCGCGGCAAGAACCCGACGCGCGAGGCCTTCGAGGCCTGCATCGCCGATCTGGAGGGCGGGGTTCAGGCCTTTGGCTTCGGCTCGGGCATGGCGGCGACCTCGACTGCGCTGGAACTGCTGGACGCCGGCTCGCACATCATCACCGGCGACGACCTGTACGGCGGTTCGTGGCGGCTGTTCGAGCGGGTGCGCCGTCGCTCGATGGGGCTGGACTTCAGCTACATCGACCTGACCGACCTGGCCGCGGTCGAGGCGGCGATCACCGACAAGACGCGGATGCTGTGGGTCGAGACGCCGACCAATCCGCTGATGAAGCTGGCCGACATCGAGGCCCTGTCGAAGATCGCCAAGGCGCACAAGCTGATCCTGGTGGTCGACAACACCTTCGCCACGCCGTGGAGCCAGCAGCCGCTGGCCTTGGGCGCCGATGTGGTCATGCACTCGGCGACCAAATATCTGAACGGCCACTCCGACATCGTCGGCGGAGTTCTGGTCGCCAAGGACGCCGAGATGGCGGCCCAGCTGAAGTTCCTGCAGAACTCGATCGGCGGCGTCATGGGGCCGTTCGACGCCTTCCTGGCCAACCGGGGGCTGAAGACCCTGGGCCTGCGCATGAAGGCGCACAATGAGAACGCCCTGGCGGTGGCCCGTTGGCTGGAAGACCGGGCAGGGGTCGCCAAGGTCATTTATCCGGGCCTGGTCAGCCACCCGCAGCACGACCTGGCCGCGCGCCAGATGAACGGCCGCTTCGGCGGCATGGTCACGGTGCTGATCGACGGCGATCTGGAGCGCACCAAGCGGGTGCTTGAGCGGGTGCAGGTCTTCACCCTGGCCGAGTCGCTGGGCGGCGTGGAGAGCCTGGTGAACCACCCGGCCATCATGACCCACGCATCCGTGCCCAAAGAGGTGCGTGAGGCGGGAGGCGTCACCGACAATCTGATCCGCCTGTCGGTCGGGGTCGAGGACATCGACGACCTGATCGCCGACCTGGATCAGGCCATCGGCTGAGGCTGATTGAGGCGCCGGGGTTCAAATCCCCGGTAGGCCTGCCTAGGCTGGGCCCATGTTTGATTTCATCGCCATGCGTGATCGCCTGGCGGAGTTCCCGATCGCGGAGATGCTGATCGGGCTCTGTCTTCTCGTCCTAGTCGCCTTTATCGCGGACTTTGTGGTCCGCCGCATCCTGACCCGACTGATCCTGCGGATCGTCGGGCGGGCGGTGCATGATCTCGACGTGCTGCTGCGCCCTGTGGTGCGCAGCTTCACCCGCGTCGTCCCGGCCGTCATCATCCATCAGGGCATAGGCGGCGTGCCGCATCTGGCGCCCGGCTTCGTCACCCTGGTTCAGAACGTGGCCGGGGCCTTCATGATCGTGGCCGTGGCCATCGGTATCGGCGCCGGTCTGGACATGGCCAACGCCCTCTACGCCCGCTCGCCGCGCGCCCATCGCCGCAGCATCAAGGGCTATCTGC
Source organism: Brevundimonas sp. ZS04 (assembly GCF_001956865.1). Taxonomy (NCBI): domain Bacteria; kingdom Pseudomonadati; phylum Pseudomonadota; class Alphaproteobacteria; order Caulobacterales; family Caulobacteraceae; genus Brevundimonas; species Brevundimonas sp. ZS04. The sequence continues at coordinate 85,924 of NZ_MTHE01000007.1, read as the reverse complement.
AGGTTCTGAAGATCGTCATCTACGCCATCGCCACCATTCTGGTGATCGCGGCCCTGATCGACCGATCGCCCTTGCTGTTGCTGTCGGGCCTGGGCGCGCTGGCGGCCGTGCTGATGTTGGTGTTCAAGGACACCATCCTGTCGCTGGTGGCGTCGGTTCAACTGAACTCCAACGACATGCTGCGCGTCGGCGACTGGATCGAGATGCCCCAGGTTAACGCCGACGGCGACGTCATCGACATCGCCCTGCACACGGTGAAGGTCCAGAACTGGGACAAGACCATCACCACCATCCCCACCTGGCGCCTGATCAGCGAATCCTACCGCAACTGGCGCGGGATGCAGGACAGCGGCGGGCGCCGCATCAAGCGGTCCCTGCTGATCGACCAGACCAGCGCGCGCTTCCTGACCGAGGCCGAGCGTGAAAGGATGCGGCGCTTTCTGCTGATCGACGACTACCTGGCCGACAAGAGCGCCGAGATGGCCGACTGGAACGCCAAGCTGGTCGAGGCCGGGCGCGACCCGGTCAATATGCGGCGCTCGACCAACATCGGCGCCTTCCGCGCCTATGTTCAGAACTATCTGGAGAACCATCCGCGCATCCGTCAGGACATGACGCTGCTGGTGCGCCAGATGCAGCCGACGGACACAGGGCTGCCGCTGGAGATCTACGCCTTCACCGCCACTGTGGCCTGGGCCGAGTATGAGGCGATCCAGGCGGACATCTTCGATCACCTGCTGGCGATCCTGCCCGAGTTCGATCTGCGCCTGTTCCAGTCGCCCAGCGGGGCGGACTTCGTCCAGCTGCGGCGGCCCTCGCTGGCGGCCTAGGGCGCAAAAAGAAAAGCGCGCAGAGGGCGACCCCTGCGCGCTTTAAATCCTGTCATCGTCGGCCCGTCATTGCTGACGCGGCTGGCGATGGAGCCGGATCAGCCTTCGGTCTTCAATTGACCAGCCGATTCCTTGCCCGAGCGACGGTCGCGCTCGATTTCGTAGGAAACCTTTTGGTTTTCGTCCAGGCCGCGCAGGCCGGCTTGCTCGACAGCCGAGATGTGGACGAAGACGTCCTTGCCGCCGTCGTCCGGCTGGATGAAGCCGTAGCCCTTGGTGGAGTTGAACCATTTAACAGTGCCGGTAGCCATTTTCAGGACCTCCGCTAGAAGTTGGCCTCAGAGAACGTCCCTGAAGACCTGTCGGGTCTGTATGGATCGGCTTAGACCTCGGTGCGCGGGGCAGAAGGCAGAGCGTGACGCAGAGAGATCGACCCCTCTAAGGTGGACGCTCCGGTGTCCTAATGCAAGAGCCGGGGCGTCAGGGCTCGGCCGTTTCCGGCGGCGAGACCCAGTTCTCCTGACATAGCTTGCGCAGGGCCGAGGTGATGGTCGAGCCGTAGAGCGCATCCTGAATCCGCTCATAGCCCTCCATCTTCAGGGCCTGTTTGACGTCGCCTACCGTCCGGCAGCCGCCGCTTTCGGCCAGTTGATACGCACGTTCCAAGGTCGTCGGTCGAAAAGTCATGACCGTAGCCTAGGCCCTTTCGGGCCAAAGGTGAAACCGGGCGCCCGAAACGCGCCGCGCCCGGATCAGAAGGAAACGCTGATCCCGGCGACCAGGGCGTCGGCGTACTGTTCGCCAGGAACCTTGGCGTTGGTGCCGTGCCAGCGCAGATCGGCCTCCAGATTGCGGGTCAGGGCGTAGGATGCGCCGATGTTGTAGCCGGTGTAGTCGACGCTGTTGTCCTGCTCGCGGCGGCCGATCTCGGCCGAGACGTTCAGCTTGTCGGTGAAGTCCCAGCCGCCGCGCACCGCGACCCAGGTCCAGGCTTTCACCGAACCGGCGCCGTCGGGCGAGTGCTGCAGCCGCAGGCGCGCGCTGGCCGGGCCGATCGACCGCTTCATGTCGGCGGTGAACTCCCAGGCGTTGGCGTCATAGCCGGGGTTGGCGTCCACCCGCCACTTGTGCGCGACGTTCAGGTCGAAGTCGAAGCCCGCCCATTGGGGACGCACGCCGCCGGCCAGTTCGACCTCCAGCTCCGAGCCGCCGCTCTTGATCGTTTCGGCGGCGGGGCTGACGTAGAAGAGGCCGCTGTCGCTTTCCCATTCCGCCGCGCCCCAGACGAAGGGATCGCCGTCCGACTTGGAGGCGTCCTTGGAGCGGTTGTCGCTGGCAGCGCCGGCGCTGAAGCTCCAGCGGCCGGGCATGTCCTGCGCCTGTGCTTGGGCCGTCGAGGCCAGGATCAGGAGCGGGGCGGTCGCCAGGACGGTCGTCTTCAGGGCGGTCGTCAGGATGCGCATGGTCGGCCTCGATAGGGGAGTGTCGAGGCCGCTTCCTAGAGGCGCTTCTTGTCGAATTTATCACAGGCTTGCGAAAACTCGTCCGTCAGCCGAGCGACAAGCTGAGCCGTTGTCGGCACGTCGTGGACGGCGCCTGACCCCTGGCCCGCCGACCAGATGGTCTTCCAGGCCTTGGCCTCCTCGCCCATGTCCAGCTTGTGCTCGGGCAGGGATTTGGGGTCGATCTTGTTCTCGACCAGGGAGGGGGTCAGGAAGTTGGCCGGAATGCCCGACACGGCGGGCGTATAGGTGATGTCGGCCGAACCCGACTGGACGATCAGCTCCTTGTAGTGGGGCTGGGCCGCGCTCTCGGTCGTGGCGATGAAGCGGGTGCCCATATAGGCGAAGTCCGCGCCCATCATCAGCGCCGCCGCCACGTCCTGGCCGGTCGAGATGCAGCCCGCCAGGATGATGGTCCCGTCAAAGAAGCCGCGCACTTCGTTGATTAGGGCGAAGGGGTTCACCACGCCCGCGTGCCCGCCCGCGCCGTTGGCGACCAGGATCAGGCCGTCGACGCCCGCTTCGGCCGCCTTGCGCGCATGACGCACATTGGCGATGTCGTGGAAGACCACGCCGCCATAGCCGTGCACCGCATCCACCACGTCGCGCACGGCGCCGAGCGAGGTGATGATCAGCGGCACCTTCTCCTCGACCGAGACCATCATGTCGGCCATCAGGCGCGAGTTGGTCGGGTGGATGATGTGGTTGACGCCGAAGGGGGCGGCGTCGGGCTTCAGCCGCGACTTGATCTCGTGCAGCCACTCCCGATAGCCCTCGGTCGTGCGCTGGTTCAGCGAGGGGAAGGTGCCGATCACGCCCGCATTGCAGGCCTCGACCACCAGATCCGGCCCGGACACCAGGAACATGGGCGAGGCGATCACCGGCAGCTTCAGGCCGGACTGCAGGGAAGCGGGAATGGCCACGGGTCGTCTCTCCTGAAGGGATAGGTTGTTTTAGGCCACGCTAACCGGGTGTCGTCGGGGAAGGCAATGCGGTTCGGCTCGCCCCGTCAGGCGCCGGCCGCCGAGGCCTGTTTCGCCCTGAGCCGCTTTCTGAGCCGGGCGCGCGCATTGGCGTAGGGAGAGGACGTGTTGAACTGGATCATCCGCCCCATGGTCCATTTCCCGTCGAGCCAGCAGCGCCCGTACAAGGTGTCGTCCGAACGGCTTTCGATCTCTGAGACGATGCGCTCCTTGGCGGCCTCCAGCCGCTGAAGGAGAGCCGGATAGGGCAGGGCCTCATAGTCGCGGTAGAATTTCTGGGCGAGGCGACCCAGTTCGCTCCACTTGAACCCGGTTTCCGGGAAGTCGACGGCCAGACCGGCCTTGTCGCGATCCAGCCATTTGAGAACCAGTTCGTTCCACCCGATCAGATAGGAGACGAGGTTGGCGATGCTCATGCGCGTTCCGGCGGCGTGACCGTCCAGGCCGCAGTCGTCCGCCAGGTCGAGCGGGACCGCACGCAGGTCAGTCATCAGCTTGTCGAAGTTGACCTCGATCGCGCTCAACAACTCGGTCTTGCTCTGTGGGACGGCCATGATCCCGATCCTTTCCGCTTGACGTCGAGCGATCGGCCGATCCGGCGACGCGCGCATTGATCTTCAGCAATCGAGGTCCGCGATGGCGCGCCGGTCTCGAGAGAAAAACAGAGTCCAATTCGTCTGAATCGTCTGAAATCCCCCGGCCCGGACGGCCGCTCTCCCCTCGGCCGCAGGGCAGTCTAGCACAGGTGCGACAGGCGGATGGCCGATTGCGGCGGGCGCGGCGTTTTCTTTGGCGGGCCGAACGCCTAAATGGCGGGCATGACGCATTATACCGACAGCCTCAGCCAGCTCGGCGCCCAGACCGCCGCCCCGACGAACCCGCAAGAGGCGGTGCTGGAGCGCGTGGCCAATCCGCACGCCGACACCCTCTATGTGGCGCGCTTCACCGCGCCGGAGTTCACCAGCCTGTGCCCGGTGACGGGCCAGCCCGACTTCGCCCACATCGTCATCGACTATGTGCCCGGCGACTGGCTGGTCGAGAGCAAGAGCCTGAAGCTGTACCTGACCAGCTTCCGCAACCACGGCGCCTTCCACGAGGACTGCACCATCGCCATCGGCAAGCGCCTGGCCGAGCTGCTGCAACCGAAATGGCTGCGCATCGGCGGCTATTGGTACCCGCGCGGCGGGATTCCGATCGACGTCTTCTGGCAGACGGGCGCGCCGCTGGAGGGCGTGTGGCTGCCGGATCAGGGCGTGGCGGGGTATCGCGGGCGGGGGTGAGGGGCAGTCGGATACAGAACGTTTGCAGTTAGTATTGTCGTCGATCTATGATCGGTGAATGAAAAGACCCATTCCCGGCCAGAAGCACCATTGGTTCCCTAAGGTCATGGCGAAGGCGTGGGTGGATTCAGAGGGAAAGGTTTCCCGCACAAATAGCCGTTCCTTCACCACCCAAAAGCACCCTAGTGCTGTTGGCTATTATCCAGATCACCATAACATCTTGTCGGACGGTGGTAGCCCGTGGGACTCGACATTCGAGCCTGATTTCGATGATGCTGACAATGCTTTCCCTAAGGTGATAGGGTGGCTGGACGAAATCGCAAGCTCTCACCCTAGTGGAAAGCGGATCGGTGGCGTAACGATCTCTTCGGAGATGCGTACACAATTGGCCGAATGCTTAGCCTCACTTATCGTGAGGAGTCCAAGGATGAGATATTTATCTGAAAAATATACTGCTGAATATCAAGTTGAGTGGATGGGTTTTGATGAGCCTCGAAATGTTCACCAAACTGCAGGTGCGAATCTTAGGCGTTGCCAAGAGCCGTTTGCCCGAAGCATCCGAACCGGGGGTAAATTTGCTTTCCTGGTAGCGACGGAAGGTTACTTTGTGTTCGGTGATGGCTTTATGTCCAACTTTAACCCGAGTCCCGACTGTCGATCGAATTTAATGGCGCTTACAGCCTTTACGCCAAGCGTTGCTTTGTTGTGGTTTAGTCCGAGGCAGTATCCGTCGTATCCAGACGGTGTGACGATTCTAGTTTCAAAGGATGAGGTCGTTCAGTTCAACGATATTGTTCAAGTATATTCTAAGGATAATATTTTTCATCGAGGCTTGGCTCCTAATCTTCACGAATCTTTTCTAAAAAGTCAGCATTATATAGTGACTAGCAATGGCGCCAACCACACTACGCCTTTGGTGGAAGGGTGGATGTTCGAGGCGCTTCAAGTGCGCGAAGATTGGCGAGCTTAGCTGTGCGGTGGCACTTTGTAGGCCTCAGTGGAAATTGACAATTCATCGTCATTCGCCCTGCATTCTTTCTACATAATCTCCGCCCATGACCCCATCCTCCCGCCTCCCGCTCGAAGCCTGGGGCCGTCGTCTGATGACCCGCGCCGAGGCGTGGGCCGACCGCTCCCGTCTGCGCCGTTACGCCTATGAGTTCCTGTGGTTCGGGCTGAAGCAGGGGTGGGCGTGTCTGTTCGGCGGGGCGATGCTGGCGCTGATCCTGGGGACGTTTCTGTTCTGGCCAGATGAAGCGCCGCTGGCGCGCTATGACTTTCTGGTGCTGGGGGCGCTGGGGATACAGGCGGCGATGCTGGCCCTGAAGCTGGAGAGCTGGGAGGAGGCGCGGGTCATCTTCCTGTTCCATGTCGCCGGGACGATCATGGAGCTGTTCAAGACCTATCACGGGTCGTGGATCTATCCGGAAGAGTCAGTGCTGAGGATCGGCGCCGTGCCGCTGTTCTCGGGCTTCATGTATGCGGCGGTGGGCAGCTACATCGCGCGGGTGCAGCGCATCTTCCATATCCGGGTGCGGAACTATCCGCCGCTGTGGACGACGTGGGTGCTGGCGGCGGCGATCTACGTCAACTTCTTCGCCCATCACTGGCTGCCGGACGTGCGGCTGGCGCTGTTCGCGGCGACGGGGCTGCTGTTTATGCGGGGGTGGTTCTACTTCACCGCCGATCGGACGCGGCGGTCGATGCCGCTGCTGCTGGGCTATGGGCTGGTGGCGCTGTTCATCTGGTTCGCGGAGAACCTGGGGACGTTCGCGCGGGCCTGGGTCTATCCGGGGCAGGAGGGCGGATGGGAGATGGTCAGCCTGAACAAGCTGGGGGCGTGGTTCCTGCTGATGATCATCTCGGTGGTGCTGGTGTCGATCGTGCACCGGCCGGAGGAGGAGCCGCGTGACTGAGGCAACGCCTGCGCCGTCCGGGCGTTTGCTGGACCTCGGCGACGAAGGAGAGGACCATGGCGACCTATCATTTCAGCAAGACGCTGGACCTGCCGTTCGAGGCGGCGCTGGACGCGACGCGCGAGGCCCTGGGCCAGGAGGGGTTCGGCGTCATCACCGAGATCGACCTGCGCGCCACCTTTAAGGCCAAGCTGGGCGAGGATTTCCGCGCCTATACGATCCTGGGGGCCTGCAATCCCAAGCTGGCCTTCGAGGCGCTGGGGCTGGAGGACAAGGTAGGCGCCATGCTGCCGTGCAATGTGGTGGTGCAGGACGCGGGCGGCGGCCGCACCGAGGTCTCGGCCATCGATCCCGTGGCCTCGATGCAGGCGATCGACAATTCCGCGCTCAAGGACAAGGCCGCCGTGGTCGCCGGGAAGCTGAAAGCCGCCGTCGATCGACTTTGACCCGCCTCAGGGGCGCGCCGTCACCTTGTGCTCCAGGTCGGGGCGGGGGCGTTCCAGCGGGGGCTCGGACAGGGAGCCGACGTGGATGAAGCCGGCGATGCTCTCGCCGTCCTCGACGCCGAACAGGGCGACGGCGGCGGGGTCGTAGGAATACCAGTCGGTGATCCAGCTGGCCGAATAGCCCAGCGCATTGGCCGCGTGCTCCAGGTTCATGCAGACGGCGCCGGCGGACAACTGCTGCTCCCAGACCGGCACCTTGTGGCCCTGGATCGGGGTCGAGACGACCATGACGGTCAGCGGCGGGTTGGCCAGCTTGGCCAGGGCGGCGATCTCCTTGCCGGTGCGGTTCTGGGTTTCGCCCAGGGCGGCGAGGGCTTCGGACAGTTCGGTGCGGCTGCGCGGGCCCAGGATGACGAAGCGCCAGGGAAACAGCTTGCCGTGGTCCGGCGTGCGGGCGCCCAGCAGCAGCATCTGCTCGATCTCGGCGTCCGAGGGGCCGGGCAGGGCCAGCGACTGGGCCGGGGCCGAGCGGCGCACGGCCAGGCGCGACAGCAGTTCTTCCGAACGGACGGGCAGGGGCAGGGCGGAAGCGAGGTCTGACTGGCTCATGGCCGATAGCTAGGCTTTCGCGACGCGCTGCGCCATAGCAGGGGCATGAGTCAGATCCGCGACATCAAGCCTCGCTGGGCTGAGGGCCTGCCGGACACGCCGCCGTGGCGCAGCCTGGGCGACAGCGCTCTGGTCGACACGCCGTGGATGCGGGTGACGCGCCACCCGGCGATCGCGCCGACGGGGGCTGACGCCGACTATGTGGTCGTGCGGCCGAAGAATGTGGGCACGGGCGTGCTGCCGCTGCATGACGACGGGACGGTCAGCCTGGTCGGGCAGCATCGCTTCGCCCTGATGCGCTATTCGTGGGAGATGCCCGAGGGCGGGGCGCCGGAAGGGGAAGACCCCTTTGAGGCCGTGAAGCGCGAACTGGCCGAGGAGGCGGGGCTGACGGCGCAGCACTGGCGCGCGGCGCTGGACCTGGACCTGTCCAACTCCATCACCGACGAGCGGGCGATGGCCTGGGTGGCCTGGGGGCTGGAGGCGACCGAGACGGCGCCGGACGAGACGGAGGTCTTTCTGACGGCGCGCGTTCCCTTCCGCGATCTGATGGCCGAGATCGCGCGCGGGGCGGTGCGCGACGGGCTGACGGTGGCGACGGCGTACCGCGCCTACCATATGGCGCGGGAGGGCGAACTGCCGGCCGCGCTGGCGCGCGCCATGCTGGGCGCGTAGGATCGCCGCCTGAATTCGAAGGAAGCCTGATGGCCAAGCTGGAAGTCGTGCCGAAGCAGCCGGACCTGTGGGCGCAGTTGCGCGCCGCCGCCGAAGACGCTGCGCGCGAGGAGCCGCGTCTGGCGTCGCAGCTGAACGCCGTCGTCCTGGCGCATGAGGATTTCGCCGGGGCGCTGAGCTTCCAGATCGCGCGCAAGCTGGGCGATGCGGAGCTGGGGGCCATGACGGTGCGCGAGGTGGCCCTGTCGGCCTTCTCCGCCGATCCGGGCATTGTCGCCGCCGCCGAGGCGGACCTGAAGGCGGTGCAGGAGCGCGATCCGGCGATCCGGTCGCTGTTGCAGCCCTTCATGTATTTCAAGGGGTTCCAGGCGCTGCAGGCCTGGCGCGTGGCCCACTGGCTGTGGGAGCAGGACCGCGACACCCTGGCGTTCCATTTCCAGAGCCGGATTTCGGAGCTGTTCCAGCTGGACATCCACCCGGCGGCGCGGATCGGCTCGGGCGTCTTCCTGGATCACGGCACGGGCATCGTCATCGGCGAGACGGCGGTGATCGGGGACGAGGTGTCCATGCTGCACGCCGTGACCCTGGGCGGGACCGGGGCCGAGCGCGGCGACCGCCATCCGAAGATCGGGCGCGGCGTCCTGTTGGGCGCCGGGGCCAAGGTGCTGGGCAACATCACGGTCGGCGACTACGCCAAGGTGGCGTCCGGCTCGGTGGTGCTGAAGCCGGTGCCGGCGGGCTGCACCGTGGCGGGGGTGCCGGCAAGGCTGGTCAACTGCCCGACCGACGCCACGCCTGCGCGGACCATGGACCATACGCTGTCCGACATCGTCTATGACTTCGTGATCTGAGGGCGGTCGCTGCGCCTGTGGACGCCTGACGCGCGGGCTTCCCAAGGCGGGGCGGCTTCTCTAGGGTCCGCGGCCAACGACATGCGCCTCACCGGCGCCAAAACGAGGCTGACCCCGTGACCGAGAACGACCTGAAGCGCGTCGAGACGCACCTGAAGCGCACCTTCAACCACGGCGGCATCAAGGTGAAGGCCCGCAAGGTCGCCGACTCCGCCGAAGTCTATGTCGATGACGAGTTCATCGGCGTGGTGTTCGAAGATGAGGACGAAGCCGGCTCCTTCATGTTCGAAATGGCCATCCTGGCGGAAGACCTGCCGGAATAAGCCGTCTCAGCCATGAGAATTGAAGAAGGCCGGAGAGGGCGTCCTCTCCGGCCTTCTTTGCGTTTGCGATCAGCCTCTGATCACCAGCCGAACAGACGGGCGAAGAAGCCCTTCTTCTGCGGGGCGGGGGCCTCGACCGGCTTGACCGGCTCGGCGGCGGGCTTGGGCGTCGTCGCCTGAACGGGCGGCTCGACCGGAGCGGGGGCCGCAGCGACGACCGGCTCGGGCTTCGGCGCGGGCTTGGTCTCGGCGATGGGCGCGGGCGCGAGGGAGGCGGCGACCGGCGTCTCGACCGGGGCCGGAGCGGCGGCCTTGGGCGCGGCGGGCTTCTTGGGAGCCGCAGCCTTCTTCGGCGCAGCGGCCTTGGCCGTGGTCGTTTTGGCGGAGGCCGGAGCCTTTGCCGTTGCGGGTTTCTTGGCGGCAGGCGCCTTTGCGGCAGTCTTTGGCGCGGCGGCCTTCGGCGCAGCGGTCGCCTTGGCCGCCTTGGGAGCAGCCGCCTTGGCCGGAGCCTTGGCGGGGGCCTTCGTCGCGGCGGGCGCCTTTACGGCCTTGGGCTTGGCGTCAGCTTTTGTCGCTGTCGCGCTCGACTTTGCCGCCGGTTTCGGCTTGGAAGCGGCGGAAGCCGCTTTCGCGGCAGGTTTCGTTTCAGACGGTGCTTTGGCCATAAACTCCCCGACCCCTCGTTGGACACGGGCGTAAGGACAAGCCCGCACTGGCGATTCGTCATTATAACGGTGTTTGAGAAATGTCCGAATCCGCAGTTCAGGTGATCGCGCGCGGCGATCGCGCCCCGGCCGAAGCCGCCGCCGCCGCCATCGACGCCAACCCCCTGTTGGAGAACGCGACCTATTCCATCCTGGAAGAGGATGAGGACAAGGAAATCTGGCGCATCGACGCCTTCCCCACGACCGATGAAGAGGCCGAGGGCATCGCCGAAATCCTGCGCGCCACGCCGGGGCTGGAGGTCGTGGTCGAGAAGCTGGCCGACGCCGACTGGCTGGCCATGAGCCTGTCGGGCCTGCCGCCGGTCGAGGCCGGGCGCTTCTTCGTCTACGGCGCTCACGATCAGGGCAAGGTGCCTGAGGGACGGGTCACGCTGAAGATCGACGCGGGCGCCGCCTTCGGCACCGGCCACCACGGCACGACGGTCGGCTGCCTGGAGGCGTTCGACAATCTGCTGAAGACTGAAAGCTTCGAGAAGGTGCTGGACGTGGGCTGCGGCACGGGCGTTCTGGCCATCGCGGCGGCCAGGACGGGCTCGCCCATCGCCGTCGGCACCGACATCGACGAGCCCTCGGCCCGCATCGCCAATGAGAACGCCCAGATCAACGACGCCAAGTGCGAGTTCTATTTCGCCGACGGTCTGAGCGATGCGCGCATCGCCCAGCACGCGCCCTATGATCTGGTGTTCGCCAACATACTGGCGGCGCCGCTGGTGTTCCTGGCGCCCGAGATCGGGGCGGCGCTGAAGTCGGGCGGGGTCGCCATCCTGTCGGGCTTGCTGCGCACCCAGGAGGAGCGGATTCTGGAGGCCTATCTGCCGCTGGGCTTCGTGGTCGAGCAGACGATCCATCATGATGCGTGGAGCGCCCTGCAACTGCGCAAGAAGTAGGGCGCAACGGCGGTTGTTCGCAAACAAGCGCAGCCCGGCAAAAAAGCCGGGCTGCTTTGTCGCGCGGGCCGGGCGTTCTAGCTCTTCGGCGCGGCGGCGAGGGACTGGCGGTATTCATCGACGGGCAGGCCGCCGACGCCCCAATCCTCCAGCGGCACCTCGTCTATGACCACGAAAGTCACGGCAGGCGGCTTGTCGAGCACCTCGTAAAGAAGGTCGGTGACGCCGGCGATCAACTGCGCCTTCTGTTCTCGTGTGGCGCCTTCGCGGGTGATCCGGATGTTGACGTAAGGCATTGCTACGCCCCTCCTAGGCTTTGCGTTCGATGATCTGGAAGACCTTGGCGATGATCCGCCACTGGCCGTCGGTGCGCACGAGAGACAGGAAGTCGACGAAGTCCCGGTCGCCGATTGAGCAGCGAACCCGCGCAAGGGCCGTATTGTCGCCGGCCAGCTGAATCTCGTCGATATGATCCCGCCTCGGCTCTTGGCGCGAGGCGGGCGATCGCCGGGCTGCGACGATGGGGAGGTATTCCTCCATGGTGCGGAACAGCAGGGGCGTCTCGTCGGCGGTGGCGTAGATAGCCTGCGGGTGGAAGACCGACGTCAGCTTTTCGACATCGCAGTCGTAGAGGCCGTCGAAGTAGTCCGTGAGCAGGCGCGTGATCTGGGGGAAGGGGGCGGTCATGCGGCGTCCTTCAGCAGGCCTTCTTGCAGCAGGGCGGCCCTTACGGACGCATGGGCGCCCATGCGCGACATGAAGTCGTACAGGCGCGGCCAGCCCTGAAGGCTGAAGCCGATGAAGCCCGTCCAGTTCAGCACGACGAACAGATAGATGTCCGCCACGCTCATTCGATCTCCGAGCAGGTAGGGGCTTTCCTGTCCAAGCATCTGTTCGACCTCGCCGAGGCGTCGTTTGAGCAGGGCCTCGGCCGGCGCCCGGCGTTCGCCCTGCGCCTCGCCGTGGAAGAAGGGCGAGAAGGCCTTGTGCAGCTCGGAAGAGATGAAGCTCAGGGCCTCTTGCAGGCGCACGCGATCCCAGCTTCCGGCGGCGGGCGCCAGACGATCGGGCTGCAGGTCGGCCAGATACTGAAGCACAGCCGGGTTCTCGGTGACGACCCGGCCGTCCTTGAGCTCCAGAGCCGGCACATAGCCGCGGGGATTGACGGCGCGATAGTCGCGACCGTCCTCGGTCAGGCCCGCGTCGGTATCGACCCTGATCGCCTCGAACGCCTGGCCGAGTTCGATGAGGACGATCCGGGAGGCGAGCGAACACGCTCCCGGCTTGAAGTAGAGGCGCATGGAAAAGCTCCTGTCTGAAGAGAGGGCAGACCTAGGCGTCGAGGTTTCCATTGCCAATGAAGTTTCCAATGGTTATCGCATTATGGAGTTTCTTCCCGGTAACCGGCGGCTTTCGACATGACCCTCAAGATGCGCAAGAACCGCAGCGCGCCGCCGCCGGAACGATGCGACCTGACCGAATGCATGGCGGTGATCTCGGGAGCCTGGGCGGCGAATGTGATCTGGCATCTGCGCGAAGGCCCGCGGCGGTTCAGCGAGCTTCGCGCCGACATTCCGCCCGTATCCGCCAAGGTGCTGTCCCAGCGTCTGCGCGAGTTGCAGGCGCGGGGCGTTCTGGATCGACGGGTCGTGCCGACCTCGCCGCCTTCGGTCGAATACGCTCTGACGGCGCTGGGCGGCGAACTGATCCCGGCGCTGACGGCCATCGTCGAGGTGGGCCATCGCCTGAAGGCGGCGGCGAAGGATGCGCGGAAAGACGCCGACTGAAGCGCGGACGCCCTGCTTGTTCTGAAGGTCGGGGCGAAAAATCGCGAACGCGGCGGATGGGCCGGAAAGCCGCCTTCTCGCGCCGGAAGAGAAGGGTATAAGAGCGACCCATGCGCCAGACATTCGACGAAACCACCGATCCGTCCTTCGGGGCCAAGCACCTGCCTCTGCTCCGCGCCGAAATGGCCAAGCAGGGCCTCGACGGCCTGCTGGTCCCGCACGAGGACGAGCACCAGAACGAATACCTGCCCGACGCCAATGAGCGGCTGGCCTGGGTCAGCGGCTTCACCGGCTCGGCCGGGGCGGGCGTGGTGCTGAAGGACCGCGCAGCGGTCTTCGTCGACGGCCGCTATACGGTGCAGGCCAAGGCCCAGACGGACGGTGCACTGTTCGAGCGTCAGCCGCTGAACAAACTGGCCGACTGGCTGGCGGCCGTGCCGTCGGGCTGGGTGATCGGCTATGATCCGCGCCTGCACAGCCCGGATGCGCTGGCGAGCCTGAAACAGGCCGTCGAGAAGGCCGGGGCGAGGCTGAAGGCGGTCGAGGCCAATCCGATCGACCTGGCCTGGGGCGACGCCCGCCCGGCCCAGCCGCAGGCGCCGGTGGCGCCGCATGAGGACCGATATTCCGGCGAGGAAGCCGCGTCCAAGCGCGCCCGCATCGGCAAGGCCATCCTTGATGCCGGGGCCGAGGCCGCCGTGCTGACGGCGCCGTCGTCGCTGGCGTGGCTGTTCAATATTCGCGGCGGCGACGTGATCCGCACGCCGCTGCCGCTGGGGCAGGCGGTGGTGAAGGCTGACGGGACGGCCAGCGTCTTCCTCGACCCGGCCAAGGTGACGAACGAGCTGCCCGGCTGGCTGGGCGACGCCGTGACGCTGGAGGCGCCCGAGGCGCTGCCGGGCGCGCTGGACGCCCTGTCGGGCCATAAGGTGATGATCGATCCGGCCGTGTCCTCGGCCTGGTATTTCGACCGGCTGGAAGCGGCGGGCGCGACCATCGTTCGCGGCATGGACCCCTGCGCCCTGCCGCGCGCCCAGAAGAACGCCGTCGAGATCGAAGGCAGCCGTCAGGCGCATATCCGCGACGGCGCGGCCCTGACGCGGTTCCTGCACTGGGTGGATACGGTCGCGCAGAAGGATCTGCCGGACGAGCGGGCGGTGGTCGAGGCGCTGGAAGGCTTCCGCGAGGCGACCGGGATGCTGAAGGATCTTTCCTTCGACACCATCGCCGGGGTCGGGCCGAACGGCGCCCTGCCGCACTATAAGCCGGTCGGGGCCAAGATCCGGCCGATGGAGGCGGGCTCGCTTCTGCTAGTGGACGGCGGCGGTCAGTATCTGGACGGGACCACGGACGTGACCCGCACCATGGCCATCGGCGAGGGCACGGCCGATCAGCGCCGGATGTTCACCCTGGTCCTGAAGGGCCACATCGCCATGGCGGTGATCCGCTTCCCCGCCGGGACCAGCGGGCGCCAGCTGGACGCCGTCGCGCGCCAGCCGCTGTGGAACGCGGGCTTCGACTTCGACCACGGCACGGGCCACGGCGTGGGGTCGTATCTGGGCGTGCACGAGGGACCGCAGCGCATCGCCGGATGGGGCACGGATCAGCCGCTGCTGACCGGCATGATCCTGTCGAACGAGCCGGGCTATTACCGCGAGGGCGAGTGGGGCATCCGCATCGAGACGCTGCAGGTCGTCACGGCCCCGGCCCAGGTTCCGGGCGGCGAGCGGCCGATGCACGGGTTCGAGCAACTGACGCTGGCGCCGCTGGATCGCCGCCTGATCGATACGGCGCTGCTGACGACGGACGAGCGGGCTTACGTGGACGCCTATCACGCCGAGGTTCTGACCAAGGTCGGGCCTCTGCTGGCGGACGGCGTTCAGAAGGATGAGGCGGCGCTGGAATGGCTGAAGGCGCAGACGAGACCGCTGTAAAGGAGAAGCCCGGCCGATGATCGGCGCCATCGCCCTGCTGCTCGTCTGCCAGTTGGCGGGCGAGGTGATCCACCGGCTGACGGGCCTGCCCCTGCCGGGGTCGGTGATCGGCATGGTGCTGCTGCTGGCGTGGCTGGCCCTTGTGCCGAGGGAGCGGCTGACGCTGACCCAGGTGACGGGCTGGCTGACGGCGCATCTGTCGATCATGTTCGTGCCCGCCGCTGTCGGGGTGATGGAGGAGGGGGCGATCCTGTCGCGCTATGGCGTCGGCATCGTCGTGGCGGTTGTGGTCTCGACCCTGCTGACGCTGGCGGTGACGGCGCTGGCGTTCCGCGCCGTGGCCGGACGTGAGCCCGAACCTGATGATAGCGGGGAGGGCGCGTCGTGAGCGGTCTGATCGCGACGCCCCTTTTGTGGCTGGCGGTGACGCTGGCGGTGTTCGAGGCGGCCGACATCCTGTCGCGGCGCAGCGGGCGCCATCCGTTGTGCCATCCGGTGCTGCTGGCGACGCCGGTGCTGATCGGGGTGCTGCTGGCGACCAAGACGCCCTATGCGACATACGCCGAGGCGACGCAGGTGCTGGGCTTTCTGCTGGGACCGGCGGTGGTGGGGCTGGCCGTGCCGATCTGGGCGCAGCGGGCGACGATCCGGCGGTTGGCCAAACCGCTGACCTGCGCCCTGCTGGCGGGGGCCGCGACGGCCATCGTCAGCGCCGTGGGCATCGTCTGGCTGTTCGGCGCGCCCGCAGAGATCATCGCCTCCATCGCCCCGCGCGCCACGACGACGCCGGTGGGGATGGCTGTGGCCTCTCAGTTGGGGGGCATACCGGCTCTGGCGGCGGTGATCGTGCTGATGTCCGGCGTGATCGGGGCGATGACGGCGACGCCGCTGTTGAACCTGCTGAAGATCAGGGATTATCGGGCGCGGGGCTTTGCGGTCGGGGTGTCGGCGCACGGATTCGGCGCGGCGCGGGCGTTTCAGGTGGATCAGACGGCGGGCGCCTTCGCCAGTCTGGGCATGGCGCTGAACGCCGTGGCGACGGCGACCATCCTGTCCATCGTGGCCAGTCTGATCTGAACCATCCGCTCATCCCGGCGGACGCCGGGACCCAGTGCTTTGGCTTCAAGTCCATCGGCCGGTTGTGGAGCGCGGGGCTCTTACTGGATCCCGGCGTCCGCCGGGATGAGCGGGTAGGGTGAAGGCGCGCCCCTTGAAATAAGGCTTTACGGCGCCCATCTGAAGCGCGTCGGCGGATGCGCCGCCGACCCCCTCACATCAGAAGGAATGCGCGGATGAAGATGCGCAAGCTGGGCCGTAACGGCCCTGAGGTCTCGGCCGTCGGTCTGGGCTGTATGGGCATGAGCGCTTTTTACGGCGCAGCGGACGAGGCCCAATCCATCGCGGTGATCCACCGCGCGCTCGACCTGGGCGTCACCCTGTTCGACACGGCCGAGATGTACGGCCCCCACACCAATGAAGTCCTGCTGGGCAAGGCGCTGAAAGGGCGCCGTGACGAAGCCTTCATCGCCACCAAGTTCGGCATCAACCGCCAACCGGACGGCTCGGCGATCACCGACGGCTCGCCCGCCAATGTGCGCCGCGCGGTCGAGGGCAGCCTGAGCCGCCTGGGCGTCGACCATATCGACCTCTATTACCAGCACCGCATCGACCCCAATACGCCGATCGAGGAGACGGTCGGGGCGATGGCCGAACTGGTGAAGGAGGGGAAGGTCCGCTTCATCGGCCTGTCCGAGGCGGCGCCCGCCACCCTGCGCCGCGCCCACGCCGAGCATCCGATCACGGCTTTGCAGACCGAATATTCGCTGTGGAGCCGCGACCCGGAGGATGAACTGCTGGGCGTGGTGCGCGAATTGGGCATCGGCTTCGTGCCTTACAGCCCGCTGGGCCGGGGCTTCCTGTCGGGGGACATCAAGTCGATCGACGACCTGGCGCCGGACGACTTCCGCCGGACGAACCCGCGCTTCGCGGGCGACAACTTCCAGAAGAACCTCGATCTGGTCGATGCGGTCGGCGCCATCGCGGCGGACAAGGGCGTGACGGCGGCGCAACTGGCCCTGGCCTGGGTGCTGTCGCAGGGAGAGGACTTGGTCCCCATCCCCGGCACGCGCCGGATCACGACGCTGGAGCAGAACGCGGCGGCGGCGGACATCGTGCTGACGCCGGATGATCTGGCGCGGATCGAGGCCGTCTTCCCGCGCGGGGCGGCGGCGGGCGAGCGCTATGCGCCCGGCGGCATGAGCTCGCTGAACCGCTGATGTGAAAACGCCTCCCTCGCGATCGCGGGGGAGGCGTCTTTCATTCGGGCCTGGGCGAGAGGTTTACTGGACGCGGGTCCAGGTCTGGGTCTTGCACAGGGGGGCTACGATGCAGCCGCGCAGGCGCAGGGTGTTGTCGTTGGTCAGGGTGATGGTGCCGCGATAGGTGCCGCCGTCCTCGGGATTATAGACGGAACCGCCGCGCCATTCGGTCGGGCCGCCGGTGAAGCCCGACAGCATCCGCAGGCCGCGCAGGGGGCGGGTCCGCAAGGACTCGTCCTTGTTGCGGGCGTCGCGCACGTTCGGATCGGCGCGGATATGGCTGGAGGTGACGAGGACGCCGCACAGGGCCTGGCCGCAACGCTCGATGCGGACCTGGCCGCCGTTGGTCGGCGTCTGCCACAGGCCGGTCGGGTCGCTGGCGAGGGCCGGAGAAGCGAGGGCGGCGGCTGCGACGGCGAGCGCCGTCAGGACGGAGGTCTTCATCGGCGTTTTCCTTCTGACGGATCGTTGAGGCGATCCCTTGGACGAAGGATGATCCGGGGTTCGGTCCGAAACAAGGCCGAAATTGTGAACTTCACTCAATGATTACATGACCTTAGGTCAAGTTGACCGCGCTGCGGGCGCCTAAGGCGATGGATTCGGGCGTCTTTTGCGGGAGGCGTCGATCAGCCGCCGCGCGGACGGCGGGGGCGGGTTCCGGCGTTGGAGCAGGCCGAATAGCCGTCGCGCCAGACGCGGCCCATGGTCAGGCGGCTGGCGTCGGCCAGGGCGCGGCAGTCGGCCGCCTGATGCACCTGCGCCGCCGCCAGGGCCACGGAGGCGCAGGCGAAGGCGTCTTCGGCCGCGTCGTGGTGGCGGAAGGCGACGCCCAGTTCGGCGCAGACGTTGTTCAGCTTGTGCGAGGCGAAGTCCGGCCAACTGATCTGGGCCAGCTTGACGGTGCAGAGGTAGTCGAACTCGGGATAGGTCAGGCCGTAGTGGTCGCAGGTGTTGCGGATGACGCTGACGTCGAAGGCGGCGTTGTGAGCCAGCACTGTGCGGCCTTCGAGACGCGGGGCGATGGCGGCCAGGACGGCGGGGAACTCCTCGGCGTCTTCGACCTGTTCGGGGCCGATGCCGTGGAAGGCGATGTTGAAACTGGCGAAGCGCATCCCCGGCGGGCGGATGTAATGGTGCTCAACGGATTCGATGACGCCGTCGTTGATCCAGGCCAGGCCGATGGAGCAGGGGCTGGCCCGCTGCTCATTGGCGGTTTCGAAGTCGATGGCGACGGCGTGCATCAGGAAATAAGCGCCAGCCACTCGTCCTCGGTCAGGACGGTCACGCCGTGCTTTTCGGCGTCCTTCAGCTTGGACCCCGCGCCGGGACCGGCGACGACGTAGTCGGTCTTCTTCGACACCGAGCCCGAGACCTTGGCGCCGAGGCTTTCGGCGCGGGCCTTGGCTTCGTCGCGGGTGAAGCGTTCCAGCGAGCCGGTGAAGACCACGGTCTTGCCCGCCACCGGGCTGTCGGTCACGGGGTCGGCCACATCCTCGACGCGCTCGAGTTCTGCCAGCAGGGCGTCGACGACCTGAAGGTTGTGCGGTTCATGGAAGAAGTGGGCCAGGGCCTCGGCGGCGACCGGCCCGACGCCGGAGACGCCCGCGATCTGGTTCAGCATGTCGGAGGGGCCTTCATCGCGTGCGACGGCGGCCCAGCGGATCAGGTCGCTCCAGCTGCTCGAGATTTCCGCCAGCGAGCGGCGGGCGGGCGCGGCCATGCCGGGGAAGGCGAGGGCGATCTTCTGATCCATCGGCGCTTCCGGCCACGGATCGTCGGCGGGAGGCTGCGCCTCGGCCATCAGGCCCAAGACGCGGGTCGAGATGGCGTGGGTCGCGGCCAGGGTCTTCCAGTCATCGCTGGCGAGGCCGTTCGCGGCGGCCATGCAGGCGTCGCGGAAGGCGGTCCAGCTGCCGAAGGCGCGCGACAGGACCAGCGAGGTCTGCTCGCCGATCTCGCGCACGCCCAGACCGAAGATCAGGCGGTCGAGGCTGATGACGCGGCGCGCGTCGATGCCGGCGATCAGGTTGCCGACGCTGGTCTCGCCATAGCCGTCCTCGGCGCGCAGCAGGGCCAGCTTCTCCTCGTCGCGGGCCAGGCGGAAGATATCGGCGGGCTCCTTGATCCAGCCGCGGGCGTGGAAGGCGATCAGCTGCTTTTCGCCGAGGCCCTCGATGTCGAAGGCGCGGCGGCTGACGAAGTGCTTGAGGCGCTCGACGATCTGGGCGTCGCAGATCAGGCCGCCGGTGCAGCGGCGCTTGACCTCGTCCCCCTCGCGCACGGCTTCGGAGCCGCAGACGGGGCAGACGGTGGGGAAGACGTAAGGGACGGCGCCCTCGGGTCGCAGTGTATCGACCACGCCGACGATCTGGGGGATGACGTCGCCCGCGCGTTGTAGGACGACGGTGTCGCCGATGCGGACGTCCTTGCGGGCGATCTCGTCCTCGTTGTGCAGGGTGGCGTTGCGGACCACGACGCCGCCGACGGTGACGGGATGCAGGCGGGCGACAGGGGTCAGGGAGCCGGTGCGGCCGACCTGAATGTCGATGCCTTCCAGCACGGTCGTGGCTTGTTGCGCCGGGAACTTGTGGGCGATGGCCCATCTAGGGCTGCGGGCGATGAAGCCGAGGCGCTGCTGCCAGTCCAGACGGTCGACCTTATAGACCACGCCGTCGATGTCGTAGCCGAGGCGGCTGCGGTCGGCCTCCAGCGTCTGGTAGACGCCGATCAGGCCCTCGGCGCCCTCTACGCGGGCCGAGCGGTCGTTGACCTGAAAGCCCCAGTTGCGGAAGGCCTCCAGCGCGCCTGCCTGCGTCTCGGCGAAGGGGGCGGAGGTCTCGCCCCAGGCGTAGGCGAAGAAGGTCAGGGGGCGCTGGGCCGTGATCTTCGGGTCTTTCTGGCGCAGCGACCCGGCGGCGAAGTTGCGCGGGTTGGCGTAGGTGCGCTTGCCTTCGGCCTCGGCCGCCGCGTTGAAGGCGTCGAAGGCGGCGTTGGGGGCGTAGACCTCGCCCCGGATCTCGATGACGTCTGGCCAGCCCGAGCCGGCCAACGTCTGGGGGATGCTGTCCAGCGTGCGCAGATTGGCGGTCACGTCCTCGCCCGTCTTGCCGTCGCCGCGCGTGGCGCCCTGGACCAGCACGCCCTTTTCATAGCGCAGGCTGGCCGAGAGGCCGTCGATCTTGGGCTCGGCGACGAAGGCGATCGGTTCGTCGCCCGGCAGCTTGAGGAAGCGGGCGATGCGGGCGACGAAGTCGCGCACCTCGCCGTCGTCGAAGGCGTTGTCCAACGACAGCATGGGCACGCCGTGGCGGACCTCTGCGAACTGGGTCGAGACGGGGGCGCCGACGCGTTGCGACGGCGAGATTGGGCCGGACAGGGTCGGGAAGGCGGCTTCCAGGGCCAGGGCGCGGCGTTTCAGCTCGTCATAGTCGGCGTCGGAAATCTCGGGCGCGGCGTCGGCGTAATAGAGGGCGTCGTGACGCGCCAGTTCGGCCGACAGGCGATCCAGCTCTTCGCGCGCCTGGGCTTCGGTCAGGGTTTCGACGGGCGTGAAGAGGTCGGACATGAGAATCGCAGGAAGTCGGCAAAGGCGGAACGGTTCCTTATCATCCCCCGACCTTGATGGCAGACGCGCCATGACAGAAACGTAATCTGACGCGGCGGCCGGGGGCCGCTAGCGTCGCGCCTCAAAGTGTCCTGCCGGAGTCCTCCATGCGTCCTGTCCTCGTCAGCCTGTCCGTGATCGCCGCCGCCCTGACGCTGGCTGCCTGTGAGACGCCGACCGTCCCGGCCGCGCCGGAAACGCCCGCCGTCGTCGCCGCCTCGGCCGATTACGCTCAGTTGATGGAGGATCTGCGCATCCTGTCGGCCGACGACATGCAGGGCCGAGACACCGGCTCTGAAGGCGGGGCCAAGGCGCGTGAATACATCGTCGGGCGGCTGGAGGCGCTGGGCGTCCAGCCCTCGCCGATGGGGCGTCTGCAGCCGTGGGAGATGCAGGGCCGCACGCGCGAGGGGACGAAGACCTACAGCGGGACCAACATCATCGGCGTGATCCCCGGCACGCGCGTGGCCGACAAATACATCGTGGTCACGGCCCACTATGACCACGTCGGCGTCAACGACGGCCAGATCTACAACGGCGCGGACGACAACGCCTCGGGCGTGGCGACCATGCTGGAGCTGGCCAGGCGGCTGAAGGCCAACCCGCCCGAGCACAGCGTGCTGATCGTGGCGTTGGACGGCGAGGAGCGAGGCCTGTTGGGCGCCAAGCATTTCGTCGAGGCGCCGCCGGTGCCGCTGCACGCGATCGCGATGAACCTGAACTTCGACATGACGGCGCGGGCCGACAGCGACGGCAAGCTGTGGGTGACGGGCACCTATCAGCACCCCTATTTCCGCCCGGTGCTGGATCAGGTTCCGGCGCGCCGGACCGTGGCCCTGGCCTTCGGCAAGGACACGCCCGAGGACAAGGGCGCCGACAACTGGGTCGAGGCGTCGGACCACGCCGCCTTCCACCGCGCGGGCCTGCCGTTCCTGTATTTCGGCGTGAACTATCACACGGACTATCACCGCCCGAGCGACGATTTCGAGAAGGTCAATCCGGCGGTGTTCCAGGACGCGACCGAACTGGCTATCGGCGGGTTCCGCGCCCTGGATCAGTGGCTGGACCAGTGATTTTTGCGACCGCGAAACGCTCGCAAAGATAAGCCTTGAAAGCGCCGTAAGAGCGGCGTTCTGTCGCAGTCACATCAGTTAAGGAAACACAGATGTCGGCGACGCAGGACTTTGATCTTCAGCGGGTGCAGAAGCTGCGTAAGGCGGCGCTGCTGGTCGGACTGATCGGCGTGGTCGGGCTGGCCTTCGTCAGCCGGTCCATCGGCGGCGAGACCATGCTGCATGAGGGACTGGAGGCGTTCGGCCTGGGCCTGATCGTCGTCTGCATCGTCGGGCGGGCCTGGTGCTCCCTCTATATCGGCGGGCGCAAGAAGGCGGAGATCGTGGATCGCGGACCCTATTCGATCAGCCGCAACCCGTTGTATGTCTTCAGCTTCATGGGGGCGTTCGGCGTAGGCGCGCAGACGGGCAGCGTGACCCTGGCCACCATCTTCCTGCTGCTGACGGTGGCGGTCTTCTACGCCACGGTGAAGCGCGAGGAGGCCTGGCTGTCGGGCGCTTTCGGCCAGACCTATGCGGACTATTGCGCGCGGACGCCGCGCTTCGGGCCGGACTTCTCCAAGTGGCGCGACGCCGAAAGTCTGGAGGTGCGTCCGCAGTTCTTCCTGACGACGCTGCGCGACGGCCTGGTCTTCCTGCTGGCCGTGCCGCTATTCGAGTCGGTCGAGCATCTGCAGGATCTGGGCTGGCTGGCCGCCCTGGTGCGCCTGCCTTGAGGGCCTTGCCGGTTCTGCTGGCGGCGGCGCTGGCCTTGACGGTCGCCGCCTGCGACCGGGGCGCGGCGCCCGACAAGACGGCGCAGGCGACGGCGTTCACGCATGACCTGCCCGAGGACGTGTCCGGCTATTACATCCCCACGGCGGCGGTTCAGGTCGGCGACTGGCGGCTGCATCACCTGTTCCTGGGTCAGGTTCCCGACTTCATGGCCTGGCGCGACGGGCAGCGGACGGCGGGCTTTGCGCCGATCATGATGGAGTTCGAAGCGGGCGATAAGGCGCGGCGTACGCGGCTGATTCCGACGGCCTATGACGTGACCGAGGACCGGTTGCGCTTCGAGGCGACGTCGCGGGAGCTGGGGGCGGTGTCGTTCGAGGGAAGACTCGACCAGGATGCGTTGGCGAAGGCGCGGCGCAATCTGGGCGATCAGGGCGTGGTCCTGAAAGGGACGCTGAAGGTCGGGGGCCGGACCTTCGACGGGGTTTCGATGCGCTGGTGGGCGGGGGACTGATCCCCCGCCGCTGATACCGATCCTTAGGCGACGGTCGCCTTGACGATCTTGCCCGGCGCGCGCGGGGGCTCGCCCTTGGGCAGGGCGTCGACGTGTTCCATGCCTTCGATCACCTCGCCCCAGACGGTGTACTGGCCGTCCAGGAAGCGGGCGTCGTCGAAGCAGATGAAGAACTGCGAGTTGGCGCTGTCCGGGTTGGCGGTGCGGGCCATGGAGCAGACGCCGCGGACGTGCGGCTCCTTCGAGAACTCCTGCTTCAGGTTCGGCTTCTTCGAGCCCGAGGTGCCGGTGCCCGTCGGGTCGCCGCCCTGGGCCATGAAGCCCGGAATCACGCGGTGGAAGACCACGCCGTCATAGAAGCCTTCCTTGGCCAGGTCGGTGATCTGCTTGACGTGGTTCGGGGCCAGATCGTCGCGCAGCTTGATGACGACGTTGCGGTCTTCGCCGTCGCCGGTGTCCAGGGTGAAGGTCAGGGTTTGGTCGGCCATCGGGCGCTCCTTGAGGTTATGCGAGCCGGAATTGTGCGCGGGTCATAGCGGCTGAACGCCGTCAGGGCTATGTGGGAAGCATGAGTGAAGACGAAAAGCCCGCCGACAAGCCGCAGGAACGCCGCCGCATGGTGCGCCTGCCCACGGGCGGCACCGCAGCCGGGCGCAAGGTCGGCCAGAAGATCAAGACGGCCGACAAGAAGACCCTGTCCAGCCAGGCGTGGATCAAGCGTCAGCTGTCGGACGAATGGTCCGATCGCGCCCGCGCCGAGGGCTGGCGCAGCCGCGCGGCCTTCAAGCTGATGGAGATCGACGACAAGTTTCGCCTGATCAAGCGCGGCTCGCGGGTCATCGACCTGGGCGCGGCGCCGGGCGGTTGGGTGCAGGTGGCGCTGGATCGCGGCGCGGCGGCGGTGGCGGGCGTGGATTTGCTGATGATCGAGCCGATTCCAGGCGCGACGCTGATTCAGGCGGACTTCACCGATCCGGGCGTGGATCAGCAGATGCTAGACGCCATCGGCGGGCCGCCGGACCTGGTGCTGTCGGACATGGCGCATAATACGGTCGGCCATCGCCAGACGGACCACCTGAAGATCATCGCCTTGATCGAGATCGCGGCCGATTTCGCCATCCACACCCTGCGGCCGGGCGGGAATTTCGTGTCGAAGAACTTCCAGGGCGGCGACGCGGGCGGGGTGCTGACGCGCCTGCGCGAAGAGTTCGAGACGGTGAAATACGTGAAGCCCGAATCGAGCCGCAAGGGTAGCGCCGAGGTCTTCCTTGTGGCGCTGAACAAGCGGTAGGGCGCCGGGTCGCTGTCTTCCCACCCACAACTAACTGCCGTCATCCTCGGGCTTGACCCGAGGATCGAGCCTTCCGTCTGCGTGACGTCGGCAAGGATGAGCGCGTCGCCGCGCTGGATCCTCGGGTCAAGCCCGAGGATGACGGCGTGTGGGAGATCTGACGGCGTTGGGAAGGTTGCCGCGTGTAGGAGGGACGACGGCGTCTGTGAGGGTGCGGCGCGGGCGTGGCGGAGGGCGTCGGTTAGGCCGACGCGCCCTCGGCCGCCGCGGCGGCGCGGCGGGCGGCCTTCTTGGCCTCGACCCGCGTCCAGATGCGGTCGTGCAGGGTGAAGAAGACCGTCTGCACCAGCGGCTCGATGGTGCCGATGGCCAGGGCGATGCGGATGTCGCGCGTCAGGGCGAAGGCCACCAGCACCGCCACGGTGAAGTGCATGACGCCGTAGGTGACGGTCTTCAGCGCGATCTGCTTCAAGTTGCGGGGCAGGGCGTGGCTGTGTCCGTGGCCCTGGCCATGATGGTTGTGCGCGCGATTCTGCTCGTGCGCGTTCATCACCTCCAGACGGGCGGTGAAGGCCTCGGCCGTCTCCTCGACGCCAGACAGCATCTTGCGGCGCTCGACCCGGTGCCAGACGCGGTCATGGATGGAATAGGCGATGGTCTGGAAGATCGGCTCGACCACGCCGACCGCCAGCGCCAGCCGCCAGTCGCGCGTCAGGGCGAAGGCCACCAGGATCGCGACGATCAGGTGCATGGCGCCGTAGCTCGCAATCTTGAGAGCGAGCTGTCGCGCCGTGTTGATCAAGATGCGAACCATTATCGGGAAATGCGGCCTCTCGCCGTCCGTTTCAAGGCAATTCCTCTTATATGCACGATAGCGCGGGCTTGGGGTTGCGGTTCCCCGCAAACGGGGGCTATACGCGGCCCGCAAAATGGAGGCTCCAAATGGAGATACGCGAAGGCCTAACCTTCGATGACGTTTTGCTCGAACCCGGTCCGTCCGAGGTCATGCCCGCTGATGTCGACGTCTCGACCCAGCTGACACGCGAAATCAAACTGAACATCCCGCTGCTGTCGTCCGCCATGGACACCGTGACGGAAAGCCGCCTGGCCATCGCCATGGCGCAGGCGGGCGGCATGGGCGTGCTGCACCGGAACATGACCATCGACGAGCAGGCCGAAGAGGTCCGCGCCGTCAAACGCTATGAAAGCGGCATGGTGGTGAACCCGGTCACGGTCGCACCCGACACGACGCTGGGCGAAGTCCTCCAGATCGTCGAGCGCAAGAAGATCACCGGCTTCCCCGTGGTCGATCCCAAGAGCGGCAAGCTGGTCGGCATGCTGACCAATCGCGACATGCGCTTCGAGACGGACCTGAACCTCAAGGCCGCCGATCTGATGACGACCGGCGAGCTGATCACCCTGCGCGAAGGCTCGGCCGGGCGCGAGGCGGCGCGCGAGCTGCTGCGCACGCGCAAGATCGAGCGGGTCATTGTGGTGGACGACGCCTATCGCGCCGTCGGCCTGATCACCATGAAGGACATCCAGAAGGCCCAGGCCTTCCCCAACGCCTGCAAGGACGAGCAGGGTCGTCTGCGCGTCGGCGCCGCCTCGACCGTCGGCGACGCCGGGTTCGAGCGCGCCATGGCGCTGGCCGATGCGGGCGCGGACGTGGTGGTGATCGACACCGCCCACGGCCACTCGGCCTCGGTCGCCCAGGTGGTCGAGCGCATCAAGCGCGAGAACAACCGCGTCCAGATCATCGCCGGCAACGTCGCCACCTATGACGCCACCCGCGCCCTGATCGACGCGGGCGCCGATGCGGTGAAGGTCGGCATCGGGCCGGGCTCCATCTGCACCACCCGCATCGTCGCGGGCGTGGGCGTGCCGCAGCTGACGGCCATCGTCGACGCCGCCCGCGCGGCGGAAGGCACGGGCGCCTCGGTCATCGCCGACGGCGGCATCAAGTTCTCGGGCGATCTGGCCAAGGCCATCGCGGCGGGCGCCAATGTCGCCATGATGGGCTCGATGTTCGCAGGGACCGACGAAAGCCCCGGCGAGGTCTTCCTGTACCAGGGTCGGTCCTACAAGTCGTATCGCGGCATGGGCTCGGTGGGCGCCATGGCCCGCGGCTCGGCCGACCGCTACTTCCAGAAGGAAGTCTCGTCCGAGAAGCTGGTCCCCGAAGGCATCGAGGGTCAGACCGCCTACAAGGGGCCGATCGCCCCGGTGGTGCATCAACTGGTCGGGGGGCTGCGCGCCTCCATGGGCTATGTCGGCGGCGCCACCATTCCGGACTTTCAGGAGCGCGCGCGCTTCGTCCGCATCACCAATGCGGGCCTTCGTGAAAGCCACGTCCACGACGTGATGATCACGCGCGAGGCGCCCAACTATCGTCAGGGCTGACCTGATCCGCTCCCGGCCTCGGTCGGGAGCGGTTTTGTTTTGGGCGAGTAGAACAGGAGACGGGCGTGACGACTGAACTCACCTATCTGGCGGCGACGCTGGTGCTGGCCCTGGTCCAGATTCTGCTGCCCGCCTTCGCCCGGACGCGCGAGTTCGGCCTGTCGTGGAACGCCGGGGCGCGGGACACGACGCCCGAGGCGCATAGCCCCGTCGTCGGCCGTCTGGAGCGGGCGCAGGCCAATCTGTTCGAGACCCTGCCGCTGTTCATCGGCGCCGTGCTGATCGCCCAGGTCGCAGATCGGACCGGCGCGCTGACGGCCTGGGGCGCAGGCCTCTACTTCTGGGCGCGCGTCGCCTATATCCCGCTTTACGCCCTGGGCGTTCCCTATATCCGGTCGCTGGTGTGGCTGGTCTCGCTCGCGGGACTGGCGATGTGCCTTCTGGCCCTTTTCATCCGAGTCTGATTTGACCCCAGCCGCCCGTCTGGCCGCCGCCGCCGCCATCATCGACAGCATTTCCCAAGGCCGCCAGCCCGCCGACGCCGTGCTCAAGGCCTGGAGCCAGCAGAACCGCTATGCCGGTTCGGGCGACCGCCGCGCCATCGCCGAACGCGTCTATCAGGTGCTGCGCGCGCGCGGCCGCCTGTCGGCCTTCATGGGCGGGCGTCAGGACGGACGCGCCCTGATCGTCGGCGCCCTGTCGCTGCTGGACGGCGCGACGCTGGAGGAGATCGAAGGCCTCTACAACGGCGAAGGCTATGGCCCGCGTCCCCTGTCCAAGCACGAGCGCGGCCGCGTCATGGCGGGCGAGGACGCGGTCGATCTGGCCGAGGTCGCCCTGCCGGACTTCGTGACGGCGGACCTGAAGGCGGTCCACGGCGACCGTTGGCGCGAGGAGGTCGAGGGCCTGAGCGGCCGCGCGCCGGTGGATCTGCGGGTCAACAGCCTGCGCGCCACGATCGAAGAGGTCAAGGCCGAACTGCGCGACGCCGGTCTGTCGCCCCAGCGCACTCCGCTGTCGGGATGGGGCCTGCGTCTGGACGCCGAGCCTACGCCGAACGTGCAGCCGCTGGACGGCTTCCAGAACGGTCATTTCGAGATTCAGGACGAGGCCAGTCAGGTCGTCGGCTGGCTGTCCGGCGCCTTCCCCGGCGCGACGGTGGTGGATTACTGCGCGGGCGGCGGCGGCAAGACGCTGGGCCTGGTGCAGGCCATGCAGGGGCAGGGCGCGCTGATCGCCTGCGACGTCTCGGCCAAGCGTCTGGACAATGTGAAGCCGCGCCTGGCCCGCGCGGGCGTCGAGGCTGACCTGCGCCTGCTGGGCACGAACGGCGGCGGGGTCGAGGATCTGAACGGTCAGGCCGATGTGGTGCTGGTCGACGCGCCGTGCTCGGGCTCGGGCGCCTGGCGGCGTCGGCCGGAGGACAGCTGGCGCCTAACGGCTGAGGAGGTCGCGCGCCTGCATGGGCTGCAACTGCGCATTCTGGGGCAGGCGACCAAGCTGGTGCGGCCCGGCGGGCGTCTGGCCTATGTCACCTGCTCGGTGCTGGGCGCCGAGAACGAGGCCACGGCCGCCGCCTTCGAAGCCGCGCACCCGGACTTCAAGCCCGTTCCGGTCGCCGATGCGGCGCACAGCGCGGACCTGACCGAGGCGGGGCGCGAACGCCTGACCGCCCTGGCGCAAGGAAACCAGCTGCGCCTGTCGCCCGCCGCCACCGGCACGGACGGCTTCTTCATCGCCCTGTTCGAGCGCGCTTCATGAGGCTGGAGCGCTACGGCGTCGTCACGGTCCTGCCGGTGATGGCGGCTCCCGCTGAGTATGGCGAACACCTGCGCGCCCGCATCGACCCGTTGATGACCGGCATCGGGCCGGTCGAGGGGGCGGTGGCGCTGACGGCGGCTCTGGCGCGTCTGGAGGCGAGGGGCGAGGCGCCGGACCTGATCCTGTCGCTGGGCTCGTGCGGGTCGCGCGTGCTGGATCATGCGGCGGTCTATCAGGCGTCGTCGGTGGCCTATCGCGACATGGACGCTAGCGCCCTGGGGTTCGAGAGGGGCGTGACGCCGTTGCTGGACAGGCCCGCCGTTCTGCCGCTGCCGTGCCCCATCCCCGGCGTGCCGAGCGCGCGCCTGTCGACCGGCGCGAACGTCGTCTCGGGCGCCGCCTATGACGCCATCGACGCCGAGATGGTGGACATGGAGACCTGGGCCCTGGTCCGCGCGGCCCAGACCTTCGGCCTGCCGCTGGTCGCGCTGCGCGGCGTGTCGGACGGCAAGGCCGAGCTGACCGGCCTGCACGACTGGACCTCGACCCTGCATCTGGTGGACGAGAACCTGGCCCAGGCCGTGGACGGCTTGATCGCGGTGCTGACGAACTCAGGCCTCTCCGCCCTTGAAATTCCGGCCCTTCAGGGCCAAACCCTCGCCCAATCGCTCGCCCCGGATTCGACCTCATGACCCAGCCGACCCAACACCAGAAGGTGCTCATCGTCGATTTCGGCAGCCAGGTGACGCAGCTGATCGCGCGCCGCCTGCGCGAGGCCGGCGTCTATTGCGAAATCCATCCCTACAACAAGGCCGGCGAAGCCCTGAAGGCGATGCAGCCCCAGGCCATCATCCTGTCGGGCGGCCCCAACTCGACGACCGACGCCGACAGCCCGCGCGTCGATCACGCCGTCTTCGACTACGGCGCGCCGATCCTGGGCATCTGCTACGGCGAGCAACTGATCTGCGCCGAGCTGGGCGGCAAGGTCGAGAGCGGCCATCACGCCGAGTTCGGCCGCGCCGAGATCGTCATCACCAAGGACAGCCCTCTGTTCGCCGGCATCGGCGCCCTTGATCACCGCGAGCCGGTGTGGATGAGCCACGGCGACCGCGTGACGGCCCTGCCGGAAGGCTTCCACGTCATCGCCACCTCGGAAGGCGCGCCCTTCGCCGCCATCGCCGACGAGACGCGCAAGATCTACGGCGTGCAGTTCCACCCCGAGGTGGTGCACACGCCGCGCGGCGCCCAGTTGCTGAAGAACTTCACTCACGGGGTGGCGGGCCTGACCGGCGATTGGACCATGGCCGCCTATCGCGACGAGCAGATCGCCAAGATCCGCGAACAGGTCGGAGACGCCAAGGTCATCTGCGGCCTGTCAGGCGGGGTCGACTCATCGGTCGCCGCCGTGCTGATTCACGAAGCCATCGGCGACCAACTGACCTGCGTCTTCGTCGACACCGGCCTGCTGCGCAAGGATGAGGCCAAACAGGTCACAGAACTGTTCCGCGAGCACTACAACATCCCGCTGGTTCACGTGGACGCCTCCAAGGAATTCCTCGGCGAACTGGCCGGGATTTCGGACCCGGAGACCAAGCGCAAGACCATCGGCCGCGTCTTCATCGAGGTGTTCGACCGCGAGGCCGCCAAGATCGAAGGCGCCGCCTTCCTGGCTCAGGGCACCCTCTATCCCGACGTGATCGAGAGCGTGTCCCCGACCGGCGGCCCCTCTCACGTCATCAAGAGCCACCACAACGTCGGCGGCCTGCCGGACTTCATGAAGCTGAAGCTGGTCGAGCCTTTGCGCGAGCTGTTCAAGGACGAAGTCCGCGCCCTGGGCCGCGAACTGGGCCTGACTGACGCCTTCGTAGGACGCCACCCGTTCCCCGGACCGGGCCTGGCCATCCGCATTCCCGGCGAGATCACGCCGGACGCCGTCGCCACCCTGCAGGACGCGGACGCCATCTATCTGGACGAGATCCGCAAGGCGGGCCTGTACGACGACATCTGGCAGGCCTTCGCGGTGCTGCTGCCGGTCAAGACGGTCGGCGTTCAGGGCGACGCCCGCACCTATGAGAAGGTGCTGGCCCTGCGCGCGGTCACCTCGACCGACGGCATGACGGCCGACTTCTACCAGTTCCCCTGGGAGGTCCTAGCCAAGACCGCCACGCGCATCATCAACGAAGTCCGCGGCGTCAACCGCGTCGTCTACGACGTGACGTCGAAGCCGCCGGGCACGATCGAGTGGGAATAATTCAGGCCTTTCGGCAGCTTTCGAAACCACTTCCGAAAATGCCGATAAGTCACTGACGTAAAAGTGAATTTTGACGAGACCCTTCGAAGCCTTTCGGAGGGTCTCTTTATTGTGATGACGGCTTTCCTGACGGTCTCACGTCCGTTGCCTCAACCGCCCCTGATTCATACCGTCACCCCATCCAGGGCGTCCTGACGGTCTTTTTCTCGAAACAAGGTTCTGAATTGTTTGAGAAAAATGACCGTGGAGGACCCCGAAAACGCCTGACGGTCTTTTGGAAGGGGAAATGGCATGCTTACCGACGCAGAACTGAGGAATACGCGAGGAAAATCAAAGGCGTATAAAAAGACCGACAGGGACGGTCTTTACGTGCTCGTAACACCGTCAGGAGGCATCGCCTTCAAGTACGACTACCGCTTCAACGGGCGGCGCGAGACGGTCACTTTCGGGTCCTATGGGCTGACGGGCCTGTCGCTCGCCAGGGCCCGGGAGAAGCTCATCGAAGCCAAGCGGATGATCGCCGAAGGCGTGTCGCCGGCTCTGGAAAAGCAGCGCGCCAAGAGGCGGCTCCGGGAGGCTCGCGACTTCGCCCATGTGGCGCAGAAGTGGATGGACGAGGCGCCTATGGCGGACAGCACGCGCAACATGCGGCGGGCCATCTTTAACCGGGAGGTTCTGCCGCAATGGCGCAACCGGCTGCTGAGCGAGATCACGCCGGACGATCTACGGGCCCATTGCAAGTCCATCGTGGAGCGGGGCGCTCCGGCGACGGCCATCCATGTGCGGGACATCGTCAAGCAGATCTATGCCTGGGCCATCCTCCATGGCGAGAAGATCGATAACCCGGCCGACGGCGTGGCGCCGGCGGCGATCGCACGCTTTCGGCCCCGCGATAGGTCGCTGTCGCCGTCCGAGATCCGGATCATGCTCGGGCTGCTGGAGGAGGTGGCCACCCTGCCGACGATCCGCCTGGGCCTGAAATTCATCCTGCTGAGCATGGTCCGCAAGAGCGAGCTACAGGACGGGACATGGGATGAGGTGGACTTCGACAACGCGGTCTGGTCGATCCCCAAGGAGCGGATGAAGCGGTCGCGCCCCCACAACGTTTATCTGTCGACCCAGATGCTCGACATCCTGGTCGCCCTCAAGACCTGTTCCGGAAACTCCCGCTACATCCTGCCGTCGCGCTACGACGCCGACGCGCCCATGTCCCGGGCCACCTTCAACCGGGTGACCATGGCCATCGCTGAACGCGCCCGCGACCAGGAACTGCCGCTGGAGCCCTTCACCGTCCACGACCTGCGTCGTACAGCCTCAACCCTGCTGCATGAGATGAGCTTCAACTCGGACTGGATCGAGAAGTGTCTCGCCCACGAGGAGCGATCATCACGCGGCGTCTACAACAAGGCGGAGTTTGAGGCGCAGCGGCGGCATATGGCCCAGGAATGGTCGAACGCCGTCGACGCCTGGGAGGCAGGGCGGTCATGGACCCCCGTGCTCTCTATCCCTGAAACGGCAGGATCCCGTTTCGATCCGCGTCCCTGACGGGGCGGGAGATGCGTTTGCGGACATCGGGCGGCGGCGCGGGGCGGATAGGCCGACGCCGCCGCGAAGCGAGCCAGGCTTCGACCTCGGCCAGATCCCAGACGACGCATCGCGGCGTCAGGAGGAAGCGCTTCGGGAACTCGCCTCGCTGTTCCATTTCCCAGATGGTGCTGTCCGCCAGGGGCACCATCTGAAGCAGCTGCGCCTTTCTGATCGACCGCGTCAGCGGAAGGTCGGACCGGTTCATCGTCGCTCTCCTTAATAGCCTTTGGGAATCGAAGGCGAAGGCAGACGGAACCACCAGCCGTCAGGTTTGCGTCCGACAGGCTGCGGGTCGACGCATCGACGCATCGACGCAGCGCTCCGATGTAAGCGGATCGGAATGCCGCAAACTCGCGATCCTTGATCGACGATCGGTTCCAGGCCTTGCGTCGGCTAAGGTCGCGCTTAGGAGTGCGGGAATGAAGATCCAAATCTCCCTGGCCTTGAGCGCCGCCGTTTTCATGTCCGCATGCGCCGGCATACCTTCGCCGTCGCCGGCGGGCTCGCTCAAGGTGGCGACCTGGAACATTGAACACCTGGCTGAGAAGGACGGGGAGGGATGCCGGCCCCGTACAGAGACGGACTACGTGCTTCTGCGCCGTCACGCCGACGCCCTGCAGGCAGATGTGATCGCCTTCCAGGAGATCCAGAGCGAGGCGGCCGCGCGGAGGGTCTTCGATCCGGCCAAGTACGACATTGTCTTTTCTTCGCGTCCCTCGAGCGGGATGGGCGGCGGATGTCGCGGTAAGCCGGGCCTCAATATCCAGAACCAGTCGGTCGGCTTTGCCGTCCGCAAGGGCGTGACCTGGCGTCGGAACGAGGATCTCTCGGCGCTTGCGCTCGGTAATCCCAATCTGCGCTGGGGCGTGGACATCACGGTGGGACGCGACCGCCCGCTGCGTCTCCTGGCGGTGCACCTCAAATCCGGCTGCAACTCGGGACGCGCGGCTTCCGATCCCGATTGCCCTGTCCTGTTTGACCAAGCTTCTGTTCTGGAAGGCTGGATCGACAGTCGGGCGCGGGCCGGAGAGACGTTTGTCGTACTCGGCGACTGGAACCGACGGATCGCCAGCCGCAATGACGCCTTCTTCGCTGAAATCAATGACGGCGCCCCTGCCGAGGCGGCGCTTGTCCAGGCCGCCGGCGGCCGGCCGGCCGGATGCAAGGCCCGCTATCGCGAGTTCATCGACCATATCGTCGCCGGGCGTGAGGCTGCTGCCCGGATCGAGCCGGATTCCTTTGAAGAGTACACCTACGACGCGCCTGAAGCCGACCACCCGTCGGACCATTGCCCCGTTTCGGTGAGGATCAGGGGCTGACCTGCAGACGCCGCCGATCTCGCCGATAGCAGCGCCTGTGGCGCCGCAGGTCTAAGGGCTCCGCCCTCGCGCGGGCCAGGATTCGCGCTGCGCCGCCGGACCGGCCGGTCTCCCCGGCCTTCCGCCCCGACACGGGTTCATAGCCTTCAGGGTTCGAGGCCAGGTCGGGCGATCCCCCTCCGGCCGTTCCGTCCTGGCCCTTGCTACCCCGGTCTCGCCGACGGGCAGGGTTTCAGGCGCGCCTTGCGCGTGCCTGAAGCCCTTGCCCAGAGGAGGCAGACAGGGAGGCTCTGGTGGAAGGACAGGGGGCGGCTGCCGCGTCTCGGACAGCGCCTGAGGTCGATGTCGAAACTGGACGCGGAAGGAAGAGAGGTCGGACGTCATCTGACGACGCCTTTTGCTTCGTCGCGGAATAGAAAGCGAGCCGTTAGAAAACTCACCGCGTGCCCGTCCGGCCTGTTGGATTTTTAGTTGTCGTTCGCGGCGTTAGGCCGAAGGATGCACGCCGCCACGGCGACCGCTGCGAGGGCGACACCGGCAAGACTAAGCGATAAGGCGAAGGCTAGAGGGGCGATATTGGACAGGCCGAACCCGACGCCTAGCAGG
Organism: Brevundimonas sp. ZS04; assembly: GCF_001956865.1. Classification (NCBI taxonomy): domain Bacteria; kingdom Pseudomonadati; phylum Pseudomonadota; class Alphaproteobacteria; order Caulobacterales; family Caulobacteraceae; genus Brevundimonas; species Brevundimonas sp. ZS04. The sequence continues at coordinate 51,735 of NZ_MTHE01000007.1, read as the reverse complement.
CCTGTCATAACACCAGCAGAGAAGAGGACGACGGGGCGTAGATTGGAGCGCGAACGAACGTAGCGGTTCAGACGGGCGATGGTCCTATCGAGCGAGGCCATGCTCATCTACTCGGCCAGACGCCGGAGTTCCTCGATCCGAGCTTCGCAGGCTGCGCGCACAACATCGCGCAGCACCTCGATCCGTTCGGTGAGGAAGGCCAACTCTTCGTCGGTGATGCGGTAGTGACGTGAGTAGCGGGCCTTGACGTAGGCGGCCCGCAGCAACTCGAAGCAGCGTTTCTGGAACTTGGTTTCGTGGGGCCAGACGTCGCGGAGCTTCGGCTCCAGCGGCTCCGTCATGTTGCGGAGGCGGATGAGGTTGTGGCTCTTGGGGGAGTAGAAGGTCAGGACCTGCAAGAGGCCCTGATAGATGGTTTCGGTCGTCTGATGCAGAAGGAAGGCGGCCTTCTTCGTAAAGCCTCGCTTGCGCGCAGCATCGGCCAGAAAGAAGAACTCTTCGGCATCCTCCTGCCATTCCTCGAAGTATCCCGAGGCTTCCTCTAAAGCCGTTGCAGGGGGTAGGGGCTGCGGCTCTGAAAACGTCACGCCGGGAGTGTCCTGCAGGACCACGCCGTCGCGGGCGATGTCGATGAAGAAGCCGCGGCCGTGCTCCAGCTTCCAGTTCACGTCGTCCAGACTATGGACGATCAGGCTGACGGGGGTGCGCATGGCGCCCGCCGACAGTTCGGCCAGAAGGCGTTTTTCCACGTCCTCCCAGAACTCGAAGTCGGTCAGGTCCTCATGGTCCACGACGACCAGCAGGTCGAAGTCCGAGAAGTAGCGCCCGACCGGATCGTGCACCCAGTCGCCGCGCGCATAGCTGCCGAACAGGATGATCTTGAGGATGCGGCCATTCTTTAGCCGGTCGGCCCGGCGCGTGGAGATAGCCTTGGCGAAGCCGTCCTGGATGATCCTGACGGCGGCATCGAGTTCACGCTGTTTCGCGAGCGGCAATTTCCTCAGCGGACGTTTCATGCCCTGAGTCTCCGAAATGCGGAGCCGACAAGCAAGAGTCGAAACGCCCCAATCAGCACGCAACTAGGCTGCTGCGCTCATAATCGCTACGCTAGCACCTGCGGGCGCCGGTTCCATAGGGCGTCGTCTGTTCGCCGTAGGGCCGGTTCGCCGGAAAATCGTCGCGGCGCCGCCTGAATGTCCCGGGCCTCCACGCAGAGGTTCCAACGCCCGCACCTTTCCCTTTCCAAATGGCCACACTTGACTCTTCTCGGAAATTCGGAAGGGCTGCTTTCCGGCTGCGGCGAGACTGTGAACTAGAGGGGCTGGGTAACGGGTAGTTATCGTCGATCTGCAGGGTCTTTCTTGAGGCTCGATCCTTTCAATCCTCAATCCACTGCGGGACCCCGATTGCCAGGATCCAGCCAGTGGTGCGCCATGGAGTGCCGAAGCCACGCGTACTTCATGAGTGTAGTCTGCGCCGCCTGAAGAACTTATGGTGGAGTGGACAGGGCCCATCGCGCCCGTTTTCGCAATCGCCGCCATCGCCATGAACGCCAAGCAACAGCGGCAAGCCGCCGATATCGCGTTCGTCTTCGCCGAGACCGAGAGGATCATGTCGATCCCGTTCGCCGAGATTTCGCGCGATGATATATGGTTCGATCTGCCCCATCCCTCCGCGCGCGGAAAGATGATTTGCGGTCGCCAGGCCATGCTGCGCGTTGAACGTCTGGCGAAGGAGGCGGGCGAGCAACTAGGCATTCTACGCCGGGTCAGGCGGAGTCGGCTGGTGGAACACGTGGGCCAGGAACTCGTCGAACGTTTCGTGCGCGACGGCCGCCCGATCGACGGCAAGCAGATCGACCGAGCCCTGAGCGCGGCCGCTAAGGCCGCCCGTCGGGCCTGCGAGGACACCACGCACCTGCTGCCGTGCCATCTGATGCTATCCAAGGATCCAGACGAGATCGTCCTAGGCCCCGTGCGCTTTCTCAATCGCCGTGCGGCCCGCCGCCTGCTGCTAGGCCACGCCAAGGCGCGGCGCGAGAAGGAACGGGCGACCGAGGCTAGGCCTCGCGACGACGATGACCGGCCCTTCTTGGTCCAGGCCCTGAAGTACTATCGGCATTTCAATTGGGTCGCCCAGGTCGAGATCAAGGGCTGCGACCCTGATGTTTCCGAGACCCTCGCACGCCAGGCGGTGACCTCGGCGCTGGATTGTCTGCACCTGGCGCTCGGTGCCCAATGGACTGATCGCATGCGGATCGGAGGCCCGGCGCTGAAGTTCGACCGGCGCGCCAAGCTGAAGATTTCGGCGACCGGTAGCCTCGATTACAGCCTGTCGTCCCAAGGCTCCGGCCAGGTTAACTTCCCGAACGGCTGGTCCGAGCGCCTAGAGGATCCGGACATGGCTCGGGTGTTAGAGCTTTGTGGCGTGGCGCTGGAGGCCGCGGTTGACCCTGACCTTGACCGGCCGCTCAGCCGCCGCCTGCTCGACGCGGCACAATGGTTCGGTGAGGCGGCCCGCGACGAGAGCCCCTCCACCCGTGTCGTCAAGTACGTGACCGCCCTGGAGCGGATGTTGATGACCGAGGAACACGACGACATCACCACGACGGTGTCATTGCGCCTCGCCTCCCTGTGCGCCGCGCTAGGCGATCACGAGGACTTCGAGCGCTGGCGATTGAACACTCGCGACACATACGAACTGCGCTCTCGGCTAGTGCACGGCTCGTTGTCGCCTGGGGCCTCGGCCGTCGGGGCTGGCGTCGGCAAGGCCGCGCGTCTTGGCGAGAGCGGCATCCTCTTCGCCCTCTCCAACTTTGGAGAGGACGGCCTGCGCGCCGACAAAATCAGCACCACCCGCATCGCCAAGTGGTTCGATGGCCTCGTCGCCTGGTTCCAGAAACAACTTTTCGCTCCAAACTCGTCCGGCACCCCGCCCCAAGACGACCACGCCGAGAATACGAATCTGGCGGGGCAGGCCACGGGCGGCTCCATCGAGGAAGACGGCTAGGACATCCTCATGGCCGAACGCCCACTGATCGACATGGGGGAGCGGGAGTTCTCGCTCTACGCGCTATCGCTTCCGCGCGGCCCCGACCTTTCGCCATATGACGCCATCGTCGGCTGGCGGACGCAAGAATGCGAGGCGGCCGGTGTGGTGATGGTCAATGCTGACACTGGCGACTACGGCGCACTGGTCTTGCGCCGACAGGTCGATCATCGCTGGACGATGGTGCTGGAAACCAGGGGGCTAGCGAGTTTCGAGACGGCCGTGGCGATCGCCAAGACGACGATCACCCAACATGTGCCGCCCGAACCTCTTGCGCCGGGCGAGCGGCGGCGGCCACTGCTACTCAAGCCGGGACGCTCGCCATCCGGGAAAAACTTCAGAATCCTGACGGAAACCTGGTCACACTATCCGGCTATGATGACCGTAGGCGAGGCCTACCTCGCCATGCCCAAGCCGGACGCCAACTTCGTCACCGACTTCCAAACTGCCAACTTCAACGCGCGCCTCTTCGAGCTCTATCTGCTGGCGGCGTTTCGCGAGCAGGGCGTCGAGGTCTCCCAGGACGTGGTGTCGCCCGATTTCCATCTGCAGCGCGCGGGGTTCGAGGCCTGGGTCGAGGCGGTGGCGGCCAATGACGGTGCCAACCAAGGCTTCACCCAGCCCGTCCACGCCCCGAATTATCGCGAGCGCATGGTCGGCGCGCCGGCTGTCCGTTTCGCCAAGACGCTCCGCAGAAAACTGCAGCGCGACTACCATCTCTTTCCCCACGTTCAGGACAAACCCTTCGCGTTGGCCCTGGCCGATTATCACGCGCCCGGGTCGATGCTTTGGAGCCGCGAGGCGCTTCCCACCTATCTCTATGGCGACTATGCCCACGTCGGAATGGTCGATGGCCGACGGGCGGCCCTGTCCATGCCCGTCCGGCGCTTGGACGGGCCCGCCCCGATCCCCGCTGGGATTTTCCGCGACCCTGAGTTCGCTCACCTGTCGGCGGTGCTGTTCAGCAACAGCGCCACCTTCGGCAAGTTCAATCGCATGGGCCTACTGGCCGGCTGGCGGCCTCCAGGCCTGCGAATGAAACGACGCGGTATCCTGTTTGATCGCAGCGACGGCGCGCTCGATCCCATGGACTTCAACTACGACATCCTCGATCTAGCCTATGAGGCGCTATGGCCGACCGGGGAGCGTTGGAGCCAGGAGTTGGAGGTCTTTCACAACCCTTTGGCCGCGCGCCCGATCGATTTCGAGCTTCTGCCGGACGCCACCCACTGGTTCGAGAAGGACGGCGAAATTCATTGCCACACGGTCTGGGCCAACAGCGTGTTGGCTTCGACTACTGACCTGGTGTGGGCGGACGTCGCCGAGCCGGTTGGGTCCCGCTAGATCCCGCTTGCTGGGGCTCAAACCCGGGGACGCGCAGGACGTGGTGGTGCCCCCGCCCCCCTTCGTCGATGAAGCGACCTGGACGCTGGACGTCTGGCTTCTGGAGCGATGCCAAAGTCAAAAAATGGCGCACCTGTGACATGCCGCGCCATAGGCCAATGCTGACTCTTGGCGGACGTTCACGACGTCTGCTTGCGGCCCGGTCAATTCGCATCGGGTTCCTTCATGGCGAGGATTTCGCGTGTGCGGCGGGTGATGCCGTAGAGCATGCCTGGGGCGCTTTCGTCCCAGTCGATCGCCTGACCTTCGGCCTCCATGCCTAGCGTCTCGATATGATCAACGACGCCGCCGCCGTCGGGAATGGCGACGACATAGAGTTCGGGGTGGTCATGGCCGCTAAGGTAGAGGCGGCCGCCGGGACCCCATCCGCCGCCGGAAATGCTCATCGGCGCGATCCGCTCCAGGATGGACATGGGGAGGGCCCAGCTTTCGGTGCGCCGCCACTGATCATCGAAGCGGACCAGGGTGGTGTGGCGGTGGTCGCGCGGGGCCTCGCCGCCGCGCCCGTCATAGTTGGCGAACATGCCCCACCAGGCGCCGTCGTGACGCTCGATCCAGGTCAGGGAGCCGGTGCCCAAACCGAGAGCGACGCTGCGGACGTGACGCAGGTCCTGCGGATCGAAGACCTCGACCGTGCTGACGTGCGGCGTGCCGGGGAAGTTGGAGGCGGCGCAGACCAGTTCGGCGGCTATCAGCGTGCAGGAGTTGATGTGGGGGAAGCGCTTGGGATCGCCCGACCACGCGGCCTTCTTCTCGCCGGTCGCCTTGTCGTAACGGGTCAGGGACCAGTTGGAGACGGCGTAGACGTCGTTAGGACCGACGGCGACGCCTTGGCGCGCGTCGGACGGATAGCGGCGAACGGTCGCCAGTCGTCCGGCGAGGACGGGCGCCGACGGCTGGGCCTCAGGCGCCTGAGAGACGGACAGGGCGAGGGCGGCGAGGGCGGCGGTCAGCATGGCGGAGCTTTCAGACAGAAGGGCCGCCTTCCCGATCGAAAAGGCGGCTTGAGAGGCAGGATCAGAAACTGGCGGACAGGCCGATCCAGAAGGTGCGGCCGTATTCGGCGGATTCTTGCAGGTAGCCCTGGTTTGGGCCGGTCACTTCGCGACGACCGGCGTCGTTCAGGTTCTGCCCTTCGACAAAGACCGTCATGCCGTTGTCGAAACGCCAGCTGATCGAGGCGTCATACAGGTGACGGCCTTTCCAGTACTGATCGGCGTTGGGGATGGAGTCGTTGATCGTCTCCAGGAAGCCGCCGACGTAGTTGTGCGATATCCGCGCTTCCAGCGGCCCGCGCTGATAATAGATGGAGGCGTTGGTGGTGGTGTCCGGTTGCTGAAACAGGCCGGTGTGGCGCTCGCCCGCCGAGGTCAGGAAGGTGAACTCCGTGTCCAGGAAGGTGGCGTTGGCGCTGACGCCGAAGCCGTTGAACGGCGCCGGCAGCATGGTCAAGGCTTGCTGGAAGCCCAGTTCGATCCCGCGGATTTCGGCCGACTGGGCGTTCATCGGAGTGGAGACCAGCACGTCCTCCTTGCCCCGACCCACGTCCATGCGCTGCACCGAGCTGAGGGTGAAGATCTCGTTGTCGATCGACTTGGTGAAGACCGCCACCGAGATCAGGCCGTCCGTCGGATAGTATTCGAACGACAGGTCGAAGCCCTCGCTCTCGCGCGGCTCCAGATTGGGGTTGCCACGCGACAGGGCCGGCTGCGAGCCGTCGAAGCTCAGGCTCTCGCTGGCGGCCAGGGAGCCGAAGTCCGGACGGCCGATGGTGTTGGTCCAGGCGGCGCGCACCACCATGTCCTCGCGCACGTCCCAGCGCAGGTGGACGCTGGGCAGCCAGTTCTCATAGCCGCCCTCGTTGTGCGCCGGGGTCAGGACGCCGCCGGTGTTGCGGACGGCCTGGGACTCCACCTCGGTCTTCTCGTAGCGCAGCCCGCCCAGGACGGTGACGTCGCCCATCCGATAGCTGGCCTGGCCATAGGCGGCGTAGACGTCCTCGGTCACGTCATAGTCGCCGGTCGGCAGTGCGGTCGTGGCGATGAAGCGGTCGCGGTTGGCCTCAAAGAAGCTTTCGGCCAGACCGGCGTCGATGCGGGCGCCCAGGTCATAGCGGCCCTGGATCAGCTCGCTGGGGCCGCCCACGTCCACCTCGTCGAAGGTGAAGGCGAAGCCGGGCGCGGTTTTGTAGTCGGTGCGGCTGCTGGCGTAGGAACGGTCGCTGGAGCGGATCAGGCCGCCGAACTTCATCGTCAGGTTCCGCTCATGGCCGCCGTCGTCGAAGGCGGCGTTGAAGCGGGCCTGCACCGTGTCTTCATCGCTGGTGGTCAGGGACACGCGGCGCTGTTGCAGGTTGTAGAGCGAGGCGTCGCGAAAAGCGGCCGGATCGGTCGGCGTGAAGACCGGGAAGAAGTCCGACGTATCGTAGCTGAATCCGAAGTCGGAATGGACCGCCGTGCGGAACCCATACGAGGTGTTCGGCGTCTCCAGCGAGGCCTTGGAGTAGGAAAGGTCGCCGTCCAGCGTCCACTGGCTGGTGGCGTCCCACTGGAATCCGCTGCGGACCAGGCCGATCTCGCGCTGGGTGATCGGCTGGTTCAGGCCGACGAGGTTGCGTCCGGTCGCGAAGACGCCCGAAGTCTGCGTCTGGTTCGAGACGTTGCCGTTCGGCTCGGCGCGGAACTCGATGCGCTCCTCATCGTCCTCCATGCTGGCCCACAGGGCCGAGGCTTCCCAGCGGAAGGTGTTGGACGGGCGCCATTCCAGCTTTCCGTTCAGGCCTGAGCGCTGCTTGGTGTTGTTATACCAGAACAGGCGGTTCTGGGTCGGCACCTGGATGCCGTTGCCGGTCGCCGAGCCGGAGTCCACCGGCTTGCCGTCGGCATCGTATTCACGCACCGAGGGGGCGGCGACCTCGACCTGCGGAATGTCGTAGTCGAGCTGTTCGTGCGAGGCGCCGAACACCACGCCCCATTGGTCATTGGCGCCGAAGCGGCGACCAGTGGCGAAGCTCAGGCGATAGGACGGATCGTCGTTTCGCACGTCGCCGCTGCGCTCATAGACGCCGTAAGAGACCATGCCGTCGAAGAACGGGCCGTTGCGGTCAAAGGCGCTGCGGGTTCGCACATTGATGACGCCGCCGATGGCGTTGCCGTCGTTCTCGGGCGTCACCGTCTTGATGACTTCCAGGCGGCCGGCCATGACCGAGGGGACGATGTCCATCGGCACGGTGCGGGCGCTCTCGTCGACCGAGCCGACGAAGGCGCCGTCGATGGTGGTGCGGTTATAGGTCGAGGCCAGACCGCGCAGGATCGGCCAGCGCGGCTCGCCCTGGTCTTCCATGATCGACACGCCGGGGATGCGGCGCAGGGCAGCGGCGGTGTTGTGGTCCGGCAGCTTGCCGATGTCGTCCGAGGACACGGCGTCCATGACCTCGAACTGGCGGCGCTTGACGGCGATGGCGGCGCGCTGGGCTTCACGCTGGCCGGTGACGACGATCTCGCTGACTACGGTGGCGGCCTCGGCCGGGGCGTCCTGGGCGAGCGCCACAGCGGGCGATCCGAGGACGGGCGCGCAAAGCGCGGTGCTCGCCAACAGCCAGGCTGCGGCGCGACGAGAGGCGGTGGTCATGAAGGAATCCCCGGAAGCGTTACCAATGGCCGGGGCTAGACCGTTACCAAGAAGGACAAGTTTCAGAACGGCTGTTGTTCTGAAGCATTTCGACCAAGGACGTGTGATAACTTGTCCGCAACCGGAGTCTGCGGCGAGACACGCATCTATTTGTAGTCACGCCGCCACGCTTCCAGCACCGCGCGGGCATGCGGCAGGGAGCGAAACACGTCTCGTTCAGCAGCTCGTCACGCAGGCGCCCGTTGAAGCTCTCATTGAAGCCGTTCTGCTGAGGCTTGCCTGGTGCGATGTAGCGCCAGCCGACGCCAGTGTCGTCGGCCCAGGCCAGGACCGCATTCGAGGTGTATTCCGTGCCGTTGTCGCTGACGATGGTGTCGGGCCGCCTTTCGCTCATCTCGTAGGCAGCTTGCAGATAACCAGCCGCCGCGCGCCAGCCGGCGGGCGTCACCACTTTTTTCCCAGCAGGTCCTTCAGGGCCACGTTGTCCAGCATCGCGTCTGCCAACATCCGCTTGAGCCGGGCGTTCTCGTCTTCAAGCGTCTTCAGCCGCCGAGCCTCCGACACGTCGAGCCCGCCGAACTTGGCCTTCAATTTGTAAAAGGTCGCCGAGCTGACCCCGTGACGCCTACACACCTCCGCCGTCGTCACTCCGGCCTCCTGCTCCCGCAGGATCCCGATGATCTGTTTCAGTCTGGCGTATACGCCAGCCCTCAATCCGTGAACCCTGATCGCTTCATTCTGTCCGTCCTTCGTTAAGGGCGGACTCTAGCTATTCCTGGAGGAGTTTCAGGGGGTCACGTCAGGAAGTCTGAACCATCGCACCATTTGGGGGAGCCTGAAGCAGTCCGGACAAAAGGTGCCGGAAGGCCTCAACCGACCTGGCCATGACTGCACGCGGGTCGTCAGATGCGGCGATCCATAGCGCAGCGTTAAGCGCCGCGCCGTTGACCAGCCGCGCTGCGGCCACGGCGTCAATCGGCTTGACCGTGCCCACGTCAATCAATCTCTGGATCGTCTCGGTGGTCGTGCGCAGACAGGCCGTCTGGTTTGGCCAGCGTGAAGGATCGCCCAGCACGGCAGGTCCGTCCAACAACATGATCCGCTGGATCTCGGGCTCCAGCGCCATCTCGATATAGGCAACGCCCTCTTGCAGGAACGCCGCCCACGGAGTGTCGGCCTGACCCGCGGCCTCCCGCATCCGCGCCAGCATCTCGGCGTCGATCTGGTCTATGACAGCCTGCAGCAGGCCCTTCTTGTCGCCGAAATTGTGGTAGAGCGCGCCTCGCGTCAGGCCGGCGTCCGCTGTCAATTCGTCCATCGACGCCTCCGCATAGCCCTTCGTCGCAAAGGCGTGCCGGGCAGCCCGGATCAGACTGGCCTTCGTTTCCTCGACCATGTCCTTGCGCCGTCTGGCCATCGCTTCCTCCCTCACATACAGGCCGTATGTTAGTTGACATACGTTGCGTATGTCCTCATGTATTCACATACGAAGCGTATATCAATGGAGATCCCGATGCCCCAACGCGATGCAGTCTTCCCTGCCGGTCGGCAGGCCCTTTACGAAATCAACGGCTACTCCGCGGCCATCCGCTCTGGCGACCTCCTGTTCGTTTCGGGCCAGGTCGGCAGCCGGGAGGACGGATCCGCCGAGCCCGACTTCGAACAGCAGGTCGAACTGGCGTTCGCCAATCTCGCTGCCGTGCTGAAGGCCGCTGGCTGCGACCTCAACGACATCGTTGATGTCACGACCTTCCACACTGATCCCGAGGCGCAGTTCGGTACGATCATGGCGGTCAAGAACAAGGTCTTTGGCGTGCCGCCTTATCCGAACTGGACGGCCGTCGGCGTGAACTGGCTTGCGGGTTTCGATTTCGAGATCAAGGTCATCGCCCGCATTCCGGACCCTGTGTGATTTGGAAATTTCGGAAGCGACACCAGGGTCGCAGGATGTCGCCTAGTCGGCTGAAGGCGCGAGTCTGCTGTTGGCGCGTCGGCGACATCAACCTAACAACTATCTGACTCAACGCAGAACCAGAGGCGTGAGGAGGGTGATGATATGCCGAGTTCTTGGCCCTTGCGCCGCGTCTACTAAGCCGCCGGCGCAGACCGAGGAGGCCTTAGGCGTCTGCGCCTATCGCCGTCTCCTGTTCGACTGAGGCTTCCCCGCCGAGCGCTTCGTAGCGGCGCTCGGCAAGCCATTGGAGGCGCCGCGCTTGCGTTTGAAGCACGCGTCGAAGGCCGCCCTGGACCTTCCGCTCTGAGATTACTTGCGCCAGTCGCGAGATGATCAAGGCTCGACGCGCGATCCGGAAGTCCGGATGCGACCGCAGTTCATAGACCCGATCCGAGACGATGCGCCCGCGCAGCGACGGCGGCGGCTCTACGGCGAGCAGGCCGGGTGGCGGATCCTTCTCGTTGAGGATCGCCTTGAAATTGGAGCGCTCGACGGCCTGTTCCGTGATCAGCCGCTCTAGAGCGTCCAGGCGCTGTTTGGCGGTTACATCCCTGCCGCCGACGGCCTGAAGCTCGGGCAGGGGCCAAACCTCGATTTCATAGACCTCGAACGGATCCAGCACTGACATGGCGACGGCGTCCGTGCGCTGGTTGGTCAGGTGCCGGCGGATGCGGGTCCGCAGCATCTCATTGGTCTGGCCCACATAGATCGGCTCGCCGTCGTAGTCGAAGAAGGCGTAGACCCCCCACTTGTAGTTGCCGACCCTGACCTTATGGCCTGCAGGATCGTCAAAGGGCGTATCTAGGAAGGCCGCGAGATTGGCGCGCAGGTCCTCCGTTTCGAACGGAGGTAACTGGGAGGCGTCTCTATCCCTAGCGTCGATCACCATTGGGGGTCAGGCCGCTTTGCGCAGGGCGCTGGCTGTACCCAGCAGCGGCTCGAACACATGCTGCGCCAAGTGGCGGACCACGGGGACGGCCACGCCGTCACCGGTCAGGTGATAGGCCTCATTGTAGCGGCTGGGCAGGACATAGCTGTCGCTCAGGCCCATTAGGCGAGCGGTCTCGCGAGACGAGATCAGGCGCGAGCGGACGCGATGACCATCGACAACCATGATGATTTGTCGACTGGAGCCGCCTGCTGGGGTGCGCAGGCAGCCAGCGATGTCATCAAACCGGACCTCAGCGCGCTGAACCTTCTGCCCGGTCTCGTCGAAACGGGTTCGACGATAGACGCCGCCGACCATACGGCGCCCGGCGCGCTTGGCCGCTTCCACCTTCGCCAAGTTCACCGGCGACATCATATCGAGGAGCTTCTTGGTTTCGGCCTGATTGTGCCAAGGCACGCTATCGGGATCATCTTCGATGACGTCGGCGAAGGTGCTAGCCCGCCGTTCAGGCGTTGGCACATTCCACCAGACGAGCTTGTCAGCTACCTCAGCCGGGAGGCTCGAAACCGCCTTCTTCAAAGCTCGGGTGTGGAATGGCTCGATAGGCTCAGGCGAAACCAGTTCTGGCGCAATATCCAGGTCCGCACGTACGCCGATGACAAACAGCCTCGGGCGAGATTGCGGCACGAAGAGATCTGCGTTGATCACCAGGGCCCCGAACCGATAGCCGGCGTCCGCATAAGTCTTGCACATCGCTTGGAAGTCAGCGCCGCCATGGGAGGTCAGGGCGCCGCAAACATTCTCCACGGCGACCATGGCTGGCGCGCGGCCTTCGGCAGCCAGTCCGCGGATGATGTCCCAAAAGGCGTAGAAGGTGCCCGAGCGCTCTCCGGCTAGGCCTTTGCCGACGCCAGCCAGAGAGAGATCCTGGCAGGGGAAGCTGCCCCACACGAGGCCAGGGGATCCTGGAAGATGCTCGGCTTCGAGAGCACGAATATCGCCGACCGTCAGCTCCCCGCCGGTGCCCCAGTTCGCCTGATAGGCGAAGCCCTTCTTTGCGTCGAAGTCGTTGGCGAACAGGCAGGTCCAATCATCGCCCAGACCTGCGCGCGCCATGCCGCCGCCCGCGAAGAACTCATAGAAGGACTGGTCGACGTTTAGCGCGGCCATGCGGGTCTCCAACGCGTATTGAGATCTGCGCTCCTGCCATGAGGAGACGGGCGAGATTCGCACATGGAGACATGTTGGCGGGCTGGTGCGGGATCGTCCAGTTCTTTGTTTGTTCGCCTCGGGGCGGGTCTTAGGATTCTGGTGATTGGGCGGGCAGCCATGCAGATACCTGTCGGCTTAAAAGGACCGGTGGCTTCGTGGAAAGCGCCATGACCTTGGGACAAGCCGCCGCAGGGCGTGGCGAACCCGCTCGGAGCACGCTAGGGCGGCCGTCATTGGACCGGCCGGGCCGGTCGCGCCTCGGCCGGCCGGCTCACACCGGCGCGAAGTTGTTGCATCCTTTGCGACCGAAGGTGTCGCAAAGGGTCTCTATCTCCCCTCTCAGCAAAGACGTGAGGACCCATGAGACTGAGGGTAGTGGATTTCGAGACGACCGGCGCTGAAGGCAGCGAGGTCATCGAGGCAGGGTTCGTGGATGTCGAGCGGTGTGAGGGCGGCTGGCGCATTGGCGAGCCGCAATCCCAGTTCTTCAGTCCCTCTGGCGTCGTTGGCGTCCAAGCCCGTGCGGTTCACCACATCCCAGACGCGGCGCTCCAAGGCGCGCCTCGATCATCACCTGAGGCGGTTGAGCGGTATCTGACTCAAGGCGAGGGCGTCGACGCCCACGTCGCTCACAACGCTGTTTTTGAATGCAGCTTCCTGCCGCGCTTGGCGAAGTCGCCCTGGATCTGCACCGCTAAGACGGCGCGACGCGCTTGGCCCCAAGCGCCCGGCTATTCCAATCAGGTGCTTCGCTATTGGCTAGAGCTGAACCTGGATCCGACGGTCGCTCTCCCAGCGCATCGCGCGGGACCGGACGCGTATGTGACGGCGCACATCCTGCAAAACCTTCTGCAAACGGAGACCGTTGCGACGCTGCTGGAATGGACGACTCAACCGGCAGTCGTCAGTTTCGGCAAACACAAAGGCAGGCCGTGGGACGAAGTTCCGTCGGCCTATCTCCACTGGATGATGGGGGAACAGGACATGTCCGAACATCGGCTGGCCGCGGCGCGGCGCGAACTGGATCGGCGCGCTACAGATTTGGCTATCCATGAGGCCGCGCAATGACCGCGCGGCTCCACCTGATTTGTCGGGATGCGCAGGGCGTGACCTGTCTTGATCCCAAAGAAGCCCTCTACCGAAGCGAGGCGTGGGCGCTGACGACAGACGAGATCAGCGCGCTGGATGGCGGCCGGCTCTACCTGCACCAGACCAAGACGGAGCCGGCCTATTTTGGTGGGACGGTGGTCGGCGCTGAGCCGCTAGCGAGCGTCGACGGACAGGCCCAGCGTTACGCCGTGACCTTAAAGGCTGACCGCGAAGCTAAGGGCGTGGCCTGGGACGAACGGGGCCGCTCGCATGGGATGGCGTGGTCATCCGGCGTGGTGAAGGACTGAGCGTGTCGGGTATTCACCGCGCTGAGAAAGCCGCTTGGGCCGCCGTGGAGCTTGGTCGCAGCCTTTTCGGAACGCCAAGCCGTCAGAATGACAAGATGGCGGAGTGGCGCTTGAAGGGCGGCCTCGTCGTCAACATCCATCGCTACGGCAAGACCCTCGTCAATGTGTTGGCGGCTGGCCGTCCTGTGAGGGCTAATGGCGAGATCGATCTTGAGAGTGGACGCAGCTCGCCCGGCCGAGGGCCAACCAACTCAAACCACTCTGCCTAGATTAAGCAGGGACCGACCCGGGCGACGCAAGCGCGCCTTGATCAGCTGCCGCAGCTCGAGCGGTTTCTCAAAGATCTCGTGGACGACGCAGGGGCGCCGGCGACGGAAAAATCGACTGGCCGCCTGCCTCCAATCCCGAGCCAACCTCCTGTCCGAACGGCTGAACTTATGACCCCGCGCAACATCATCCTCTACGGCCCGCCAGGAACCGGTAAAACGTACGAGACCGCCGCGCTGGCCCTGGAGCTCTGCGGCGAACCCCAGCTCACCGAGCGAAACGCGGTGATGGCGGCCTACGCCAAGCTGGTCGCTGCCGAGCGGATCGCCTTTGTGACCTTCCACCAATCTTACGGCTACGAGCAGTTCGTCGAGGGACTGCTGCCGAAGACTGGCGGTGGGGACGCGGACGCGGAAGGTGAGGGGCCGGGGTTCCGGCTCGAGCCGGAAGCGGGCGTGTTCAAGCGGCTCGCGGACAAGGCGCGGGCAAGCTCAAGCGCTAGTGCGGATATGTCAGCCGAGGTGGCGCGTCTGAAGGGCAAGCGGGTCTTCAAGATGTCGCTGGGTCGCGCAGACCAGACTGAGGTCTATCAGCGCTGCATGGACGAAGGCGTCATCCTGCTCGGATGGGGTGGCGATGAAGACTGGTCGGACCCAAAGTACGTCGCCTACGACGAGGTGTATAAGCGCGGCCGCGAGCTCGACGCTGAAGCGACAGGCAACTCCGGTCACATCTCCCAGCTCTGGGCGCTGCGCGGAAACATGCGGATCGGAGATTTGGTCATTGTCTCGGACGGCAACTCGCGCTTCCGGGCCATTGGCGAGGTCACAGGCGACTACAAGTTCGAGCGCTCCCCGGACGGGTTCAATCACAGCCGAACGGTTCGGTGGCTCAAGGTCTTCGACCAGTCACTCGATGTGGCGACCATCTTCGATGGTCAGTTTACCATGCGCTCGCTCTATCAGCTCGATCCCAAGCGCTTGAAGCTTGAGCGGCTCGCCGGCGTGCTCAGCCAGAGCGAGCAGGGGGAGAACCCCGCCGCCCTGCTGCCGCATGTGATCATCATCGACGAGATCAATCGCGCTAACGTCTCCAAGGTGTTTGGCGAGCTGATCACCTTGATCGAAGCGGACAAGCGCCAGGGCATGCGTAACGCTCTGGAGGTGACGTTGCCTTATTCCAAGGAGCCGTTCAGCGTTCCGGCGAACCTGCACATCATCGGCACGATGAACACCGCCGATCGCTCGATCGCCCTGCTCGATACGGCTCTGCGTCGCCGCTTCGAGTTCCGTGAACTAATGCCTCGGCCGGATCTGCTCTCGGTGGTGGAAGGCGTCGACCTCAAGGCTTTCCTTAGCGGGCTGAACGACCGGATCGAATACCTGTTCGATCGCGATCATCAGATTGGCCACGCTTTCTTCATGGGATGTACGTCGCGCGAACACATCGACCAGGTGATGACCCAGAAGGTCATTCCGCTGCTCGTGGAGTATTTCTACGAAGACTGGGAGAAGGTCCGGCTCGCGCTTGGCGAAACCCAGGATGACGGGCGCTTCATCCGCCGGACCAAGCTGCGGCGCCCTGGCGCTTTGGACGACGCCTTCGACGACGATGATCGCTGGCGCTACCAGGTCCAGCCCAAGTTCTCAGATGACGCATACCGGATCGGCTGATGGTGTCGATCGCGCTAAGCGAATGGGAGCACTTGCCGATCCGCGCTGACGGCGCGGATCGGTCGGTGACGCCCGATCAAGCTGATCAACTGATCGCTGGTGCGATCGCTGTGGAGCGCAAGCTAGGGATGGGATCAGGTGAGGGCGCCAGTGTTCTGGTCCGCACCCATAAGGCGTTGTGCGCTCGTCAGGTGGTGGGCGTTCTGGCGACGGCCGAGACCGACCTAGAGATCATGCCCAAGATCGACACGCTGGGCGAACAGGGCGTGCGCAACGTCCTGGTTCATATGCTGGCCAGGGCTTGGGATCTGCCCATCTCCGATGGCGAGGCGGCGCTGTTCAGTCAGCAGGAGAAGACGCTTCTGGAGGTCCTCATCCGGCTCTTCTGCGAGCGCCTCTTCAAGGCCGTGCACCGCGGGTTGTCTCGCCGCTACCTGGATCATGAGGAGGACCTGCCAAGCCTCAGAGGGCGGTTGGATATCCAGCGACAGTTTTCGGCCAACATCGTCACGCCGAACCGGCTGGCCTGTCAGTTTTCTGAGCTCAGCGCGGACATTGCGCTGAACCAGATTCTCAAAGCGACGGTGGCTCAGCTGTCCAAGGTGTCTCGCTCGATGCGGAACCGTCGATTGTTGATGGAGCTGGAGCTCGCGTTCGCCGACATCAGCCGGATGGGGCCGGATCGACTGCCCTGGGATCGGGTCCATCTCGATCGCACCGACACGCGCTACAAGGATCTGTTCCAACTGGCGCGGGCGCTCATGCAGCGCCGCTGGCAAACAACGACCACCGGTAAGCAGGCCGGCACAGCGCTCATGTTCGAGATGAACACCCTGTTCGAGGACTTTATCGGCCGGCATGTTCGCTCGAGCGGGCGCGCGAGCGGGCGATCGGTGAGCCTGCAGGGGCCGCGCCACTTCATTCTGAAAGATGAGAAGGGGGCGCCGCGGTTTGCGACCAAGCCAGACATCGTGGTGAAGGGCGCCGAAGGCATCCACATCATAGATACTAAGTGGAAGCGGCTCGTCTCTGCCGACGTCGACACCAAGCGCGGCGTCAGCCAGGCCGACGTCTATCAGATGCTGGCCTACGGCCAGGTCTATGAGGCCAAGAGGCTGACCCTTCTGTATCCTCACCACCGGGGCCTGGGCCAAGAGGCTGGCGTCGTCGCAACCTTCGCCATGCCCCAGACCGGCGTGAAGCTGGAGATCGCGACAGTGGATGTGGCGCTGCTGAAGTCCGTTCCGGCGCAGTGCTTGGATTTGATGTGCTGGCCGAGCGCGCCCGCTATTGCCGTGGCGAGTTGAGCTGAGGCGTGCTGGTCTGACCGTACTCCGGCGCCGGCGGCGGCGGCAGGTTGAAGCGGCTTGGCGTTTGGCCTCTCAGCCACATCGGGAGGGAGTCGAGCTCCTCTGGCCCAGGCTCGAAATACTCTTCCATCACGAAAGGCAGTGCGCCCAGGCGCTCCATGGTCCCCATCAGCTCGCTGAGCCAGCCGGCATAGGCCCAGTCCCGTCCTCGACCGCTTTCGCAGATCGCGCCAAAGCGCGTGATGAACTTTTCGGCGAGCTGTCGGGCCGTATCTGTGTGCGCGTCGTCCCAGCCGAAGTAGCTGGACTGACTGGCGCTCGAGTAGACCGCGAAGCGGTCGAGATCGAGGTCGGCGCTGTAGGCGCCGTTGCGATGAGAGAATAGCCCGGCGGGGCCAATCGCGACGCGATAGGCGAGGGGATAGAAGTAGGGCATCACGCGCAGGCGCTGATAACCCAAACGGTGAAGCTCGCAGACCATGCGGATCACGCGCTGGCTGCGTCGAACCGCGGCGTCCTTTTCATAGGTCATCGCGTCGGCTCCATAGCCGCCTTGGCCTTCCGAAGATCATAGCGCTTCGGCGGCGCGCCAGGTCCGCGCGGGGCAGGCAGAGTGAGCGGCTCATCAGTTTCGGCGTCTGCCCAAAGTGCGGCAATCTTGCGATGCAGGTTCGAGCGGTCTCTAGCGTGCTCAGCCTCCCAGAACGGTTGGTAAGCGTCCAGGAACATCGGGTAGGTGAAGACGCTCGGCATGAGATCCAGAAACAGGCCGAGCTCCTGACGACGTTGTCGGATGTTCTGATGCGCATCTGCGACAATCCGGTCGTGATCGAAGGCGAGGCCGTTTGCCTGCGCGACCGGACGCCATTCGAAGCGCTTCGCGTCCGAGCCGGCCTTAGGCTGGCATCGCTCGGCATGGACAAACGTCCAATAGGCGATCGAGACATAGCGGCCACGCGGATCGCGGTCCGCCGCCCCATAGGCGCCGAACTGATGTAAGGTGAACGGCGTCACGCCCGCTTCTTCTTGGAGTTCGCGAAGCGCGCAGTCCTCTAGCGTCCAGTCGATGTCATCTCGGTGGTCTCCGGAGGCGGCGGCCAACTCGATGCGGGGCTCGCCGACCTTCAAGAATCCGCCGGGAAGGGCCCAGCCTAAGGGCGCTTCTTTTCGCTCAATCAGCAGAACCTCGAGGCGCCCTTCGTAAAACCGCAGGGTGACGACATCGGTGGCGATGGACGGGCGGGGATGCGCATAGCTCGGCATAAGTGTTTCATTGACACGAATTAAAATGTGTGGCAACTACCACAAATGATCTGAGGGGAGAAGTGCATGGTCAGGACCAGTCAAACCGATCCGATTGAAGTCGCGGAGGTGTTGTGCGGCGCAGGGGTGATCGGGGTGACCTTCTGTCCTGGCAAGAGCGGCCCCAGCGTCTTTGGCGCGCCATGGGCGCGGGACCTTCAGCGGGATGTGGCCGCCCTGAAGGACTGGCGCGCGGGCGTCGTTTTGACCCTCATCGAGGACCACGAGTTCGAGCTCCTGAATGTGCCAGCTCTTGGCGAGGCCGTACGCGACGCCGGCATGGTCTGGCTGCATGCGCCCATTAAGGACATGGGTGCTCCCGATGAGCGGTTTGAGCGGCGGTGGTCGGTGTTCGGGCATGTGATCCGCTCCAAGCTCCTGCACGGTGACCGGGTCGTTATTCACTGCCGTGGAGGTCGCGGACGCGCCGGCATGATCGCAGCGCGGCTGATGGTCGAACTGGGGTCTGCTGCTGAGGACGCAATGGCTCAGGTGCGTCTCGCGCGTCCGGGCGCAATTGAGACCGCCGCGCAAGAAGCGCACGTACGTCAGGTGCAGCCCATCCAAACCCATGACCGGGACGAGCGCGTTCTCGGCTGCCTGTTCGGCGGAGCAGTTGGCGATGCGTTCGGCTACGCCGTAGAGTTCGATCATCTCTCGGAGATCCAGGCGAAGTTCGGTCCAGAGGGGCTGACCGTCCCACAACTCAATAACGGACAGCTGCGCGTCAGCGACGATACGCAGATGACCTTGTTCACGGCTGAGGCGCTTGGCCGCTCCAAAGGGCAACATGACTGCGTCGAGGAGTGCAGGCAGGCCTACCTGCGTTGGTATGAGACCCAAGCCCTGGGCGGTTCGGCCACAGGAAGGGAAGGGCTTCAACGGTATTCCTCGCTCTGGGCCCGTCGAGCCCCGGGCAACACCTGCATGTCTGCACTCGCGGCGGGCGGTCGTGGGAGCGTCGAGGCTCCGATCAATGGATCTAAGGGCTGCGGCGGCGTGATGCGCACCGCACCGATCGGGCTGGTGGGATGGACGGCCACGACCGCCTTCGATCTTGGCATCGCCGCCTCCGCCCTAACCCACGGACACCCCAGCGGCTACTTCAGCGGTGGGGCGATGGCGGCGATCGTTAGGGCCGTGATAGCGCGGCAGGGACTGATAGCAGCGAGCGAGGAGGCTCTGACGCTTCTGGGAGAGCGGGCGGGGGCTAAGCAAACCGCTGAGGCTCTCAGCCAGGCGATCACCCTCGCTCGCACATCGACAGCTCCAAAAGGCGTGATCGCCAGCGGCGCCCTTGGAGAGGGTTGGGTCGGAGAAGAGGCGCTCGCGATCGCGGTCTATGCGGCGCTCGCGGGGTCTAGCTTCGAGGAAGTGATGGCCTTGGCTGCGAACCACGATGGCGACAGCGACTCGACAGCCTCGATCGCGGGTCAGCTCGTGGGCGCCTGGTTCGGGCTGGGCCACGTCCCTTGGGCATGGATCGAACCGCTCGATGCGTTCGACGCGATCTGCGAGGCGGCGACGGATCTGCTCTTGGCCGCGAACCTCAATCAGCCCGAGGGAGGTCTGCATGCTTGAGCGGCGCGCTTTGGAGATCTGGGAAATCGTCCAGGCCTACGACACGCCCTACGAATGGGCGGTGGGGCCAAAGGCCCGGGCTTCACTGGATGATATCCTCGGCGAAACTGCGAACTGCTGGGCGGACGCTGATGCGGCGACGACGAACCGAAAACTACGCGAGCTGCTGACGAGCGCGCTGAACGATCCGAATACCGACCACGACAAGGCAGGGCGGATCTATGGCTGGATCGTCGCGGACTGGGGCGGCGTGCGCCGCAATCGGCAGGCGGTCGAGGCATGGTCTCAGCCAGCGAACGGCTGGCACGGCCACTATGGCGACGACGTCCTGTTGGCTTTCGCCGACCGGGTCGGCGCAACGCGCATCTCATCCTGGAGCAAGGTCTTCGCGTTCGCGGCGCCGGATCGGCATGCGATCTACGATAGCCGCGTGGCCGTCGCGTTGAACCTCGCACTTGAACAGCTCGGCGAAACCGACCGGTTCTTCATGCCGCCCTCGCGGATCGTCCGGGATAAGGATGGCGTGCCGCGACCGAATGCCGTGGCTCGAGCAAGGGCAAGGCTGCGGGGCGGTGAGCGGCTGGGGTACCGCGAGTATTTGGCGTGGCTGACTGCCGTACGGGCTCAGTCGGCCGGCGTGGATTTCCTGACGATCGAGGCTTCGCTGTTTGCTAATGCCCCGCGGATGGCTGAGGCGCTGGGGGCCACCTAGCTCAGGCCTTCAATAGTACTCTCGAACATAGGCGTAGGCCTTTTCAAAGAGGTCTGAGTCTTGGTGGAGCTGATAGCGAAGCAGCGTTCTCCTGAGCGCTTGTTTGACTTCGCGTTCTCCGGCGTGAGTCGTCTGCCAGCCTGCAAAGCGAACGGCGCGAACGATCTCATCAATGTCGTCGACGACACGTGAGACCATCACGGGTGTCCCGCCATTCTTGGACTCTTCGAATAGCGCGGTGAGGGCCGCCTTGCCGGCATCAATCTCGGGCTCGTCCGACGTCTCGCGTTCGGCCCGGACGACATCCTTGGCCAGAGCCAAGAGCTCTTTCAGAAAATCGATCGACATCAGAAGCCCCTGCTGATGCCTTGCACGCAGGTCTTCGAGACGTTCGCCGAGGGCTTTGAAGTTCGGATTGCCGCTATGCTTCCGGAGCCGACCATCCAGCTTGATGACAATCTCTTTCGCCTTTTTGCCCGGGTCGGGATCACCCAGCACTGCCTGAAGCAGGTCCGCGTCTAGAACGATCGTGTCCAGGTCGTCCCTGATCGCGTCCACGTGAACGTTGGCGTGGATGATTTCGAGCGTCTTGGCGCCTAGGCTGTGCCACAGCAGTTTGCCGGTTCC
The DNA here is from genome assembly GCF_001956865.1 of Brevundimonas sp. ZS04. Lineage (NCBI taxonomy): Bacteria > Pseudomonadati > Pseudomonadota > Alphaproteobacteria > Caulobacterales > Caulobacteraceae > Brevundimonas > Brevundimonas sp. ZS04. The sequence continues at coordinate 30,729 of NZ_MTHE01000007.1, read as the reverse complement.
GGTCGAGGGCTTTAGGGACTCGTAGACCTGGCCAAGCCACCGGTAATCGGTCTCAAACTCTGACAAGATCGGATCAGGAGATAGCGCCTCCCAGATCCGCGCCAGGATCGTGAAATCCGCTGCAAACCTGTCCCGAACCTCATTGTTCGGGACGCAGTCTTGCGCAGCGATTAGGCCCTGATAGCCGCCGACAGTCCGATCGACGTCCGCAAAGTAGGCGAGGCAAGTCTGTATCGCTCCAGGAAGGGCCGCTGCGAGTTGAGCGATATTCGAGACAGCCTTCTTGACGCCCTGTTCATCGAACTGCAGCGCCTGAGCGACGTCGTCAAAAACGCCGAGATAGTCGACGATTAGGCCGTGGGTCTTCTGTTGCCCATAGGGTCGGTTCGTCCGGCAGATGGCCTGCAGCAGCGTGTGATCGCGCAGAGGCTTATCCAGGTACATGGTCTGAAGGATCGGCGCGTCAAAACCGGTCAGCAGCTTTGCCGTGACGATCAGGATCTTCAGTGGGTCCTTCGGGTCACGGAAGCGGTCGAGTAGCTTTTCTTCAGCGTCCCGATCTCTCTTGTAGGCGGCGTACTCAGGCTCGTTGGCGCTGACCGACATGACGATGTCGGACGTTTCCGGGGCAAGAAACTGATCCAGGGCTTGCTTATAGAGCAGGCAGCTGGCGCGATCGTAGGTGACGACCTGGGCACCAAAGCCGTTCGGCGCGACCTTGGTTTGGAAATGCGCAGCGATGTCGGCGCAGATGGCGTTCACCCGCGCGGGCGCCTTGACGAAGTTGGCCATGCTAGCTGCAGCTTGGCCGAGCTTGTTCCGTTCCTCGTCGGTCAGGTGGGCGGTGGTCGCCTCGTACGCCTCAGCGATCGCCTCTTGATCGATGTGCAGGTCAATCAGACGAGGCTCGAAGTGAAGTTCCTTCGTCGCCCCGTCGCGGATCGAGTCTTCCAGATCGTAGCGGCTCAAATAGCCATTCTGGTCCTCTTCCGCGCCGAACGCATAGAAGGTGTTCTTGTCGGCGCGGTTAATCGGCGTGCCGGTCAGCCCGAACAGGAAGGCATTCGGAAGAGCGTCTCGCATGCGCCGACCGAGATCGCCTTCCTGGGTGCGGTGCGCCTCATCGACAAGGACCACGATGTTGGAGCGATCGTTCAACACGCCGTCCGCTTCGGCGAACTTGTGGATCGTCGTGATCACGACCTTGCGGGCATCGCCGGCGAGAATGTCTTCCAGTTCTTTGCGGCTCTCCGTTCGAACCAGGTTCGGTATATCCGCGGCGTAGAAGGTGCCAGCGATCTGGCTGTCCAAGTCAATCCGGTCGACGACGATCAGGACCGTAGGGTTTTTGAGGGCGGGGTGCAGGCGCAACTTGCGCGCGCAGAACAGCATGAGGAGGGACTTACCAGATCCCTGGAAGTGCCAGATCAGGCCCTTTTTGGGATGACCCGCGACCACTCGGCCAACCATCTTGTTGACGCCGTCGACCTGTTGGTAGCGAGCGATCAGCTTGATCCGCTGCTTGCCCTTCAACGTCGCGAAAGCTGTGAAACTGTCCAGCATGTCGAGAACCATGGCGGGGCTCAGCATTGAGAAAACCGCCTTCTCGACTTCCGTCAGGGACTGTTTCCCAGCCTCATTCCTCCAGGGCCCCCATAGATCGACCGGCAGTCTGATTGAGCCGTATCGGAACTCCTTACCCTCGGTTGCTACCGAGAAGACATTCGGAACGAACAGCTCCGGAACGTTGGGTTCGTAGTCGTCGTGGATCTGCAGAGCCGCATCGAACCAGCTTTGGCTCGATCGCACAGGCGTCTTGGCCTCAATCACGACGAGCGGGACGCCGTTGACGAGCAGGATTAGGTCAGCGCGCTTTTCGGTCTTGCCGGCCCGGAACGTGAACTGCTGAGTGACGACGAAGCTGTTGTTCTCGACGTCCGCGAAATCGATCAGGCGGACGGTGACGTGTTCTCCGTTCGGACCAAAGGGCATGGAGCGTTCACCGAGCAGCCAGGCTGCGAACTCTTCGTTCGCCTTCACCAGCCCGTCCGACCGCGCGCCCATGACGATGGCGCGCAGGCGGTAGAGCACGTCATCGGCTCGGCCGGGATTGGCGGCGATGTCGGGGTTTAGGCGGATTAGGGCGTCGCGCAGATGAGGTTCGGTCAGCACCTCTTGCGGCTGGCGGGGAAGGTCGGCGGGGGCGACGTAATGCCAGCCGAGGCCCGCGATCTTGCCGCCCGCGCGGGCGAGGCCGATGGAGAGTTGCGCCGGGCGGGCCGAGGCCGCGCCCGTGAGAAGGTCGCGCAGATGGGCTTCGACGGTGTTGGATTCGTTAAACAAGCGCTGCCTCCAGAATCTTCTTCTGTAACGCCTGTGCGCTGGCCTTTCGCTCTTGTAGCGCTCTTACGCGCAAGACGAACTTATCTCTCAAAGACGACAGCTCAGCCTGTAGTTCGCGGTCTGGAATTGCGAAGAGCAATCGCTTTTGAGTCGTGATCGGAACTTGGTTTCGCGTGCTCTGGCGCATGATTGTGCTCAACTGGTACTTAAAGACGGAACTCTCCAAAAACCAGCGCAGATAGTCTGGATCGAGATTCTCAGAGTTACACCGATAATATGTGGTCGAGGTGCTGGCGACGATAGGAGTGGGCCATTCAGGCAGGCGCGTAACTCGACCAACGGTGGCGTTGTGGGAAAGCACGATATCCCCGGTCTGGGCTGGCGGGATACGCAAAGCATTCGCTCTTTCTGGCCGGATGCGACGACAGGTTTCCAGATCAATTTCACCGTCATCTGTGATGTCCGTGGCCGACAGGTACGGATATCCGACAGAGCCTAACTCAGAAGCGGTCGGATATTGCGACCCATGGTTTCCGTCTTGCAAGGCTGCAAGATACCCGAAGTCCAGCAGATCCTGCCCTGTCAGGATGCGCCAGCCATCTTCAGGTTTTGCCTTGGCCAGATCTGGCTTCCCTTCCGGAAGGTTTAGCGGACGACTTATTACTTCTTTCTCGGTAGCGGCCTTGGTGGCAATGAGTGCATCAATTGCCGCATCAAACGCATATTTGATCGCTTCGCTTGCCGACAGCACCTCCACCAACCGCGCCTGCTCCTGGATCGGAGGCAGCAGGAACTCGAAGCTGGCGAGGCTGGTCCAGTTGGTGCGCGGCGACAGCGATCCGGCCGAGGTGCCGACAGCATGATCGAAGAAGGCGTCGGTCTGGCACAAGAAGGGCAGCAGTTCCGGCATCAACCGGTCGTTCGCAGGTTCCAGCACATAGATGTCGCCGGAACAGACACCTTCGAAATCCGCCACCGCCACCTTGCGCTGATAGGCGCGGCGCTTGCCGAACAGAACCTGACCGGGCTTGAACAGTGTGGTGAAGGTTGTGCCATCTGCCACGTCGCCCCAGCGCCGGATGCGCAGGTCGCCGGGCTCGATATGCTCCAGCCCGACAACACGTTCGATCCCGGCCGCCTCGGGGTCGGACACCCGCGCTTTTGACAGGCGCACTACGTCGCCAAAGGCCGCGCGCGTCCACCCTGCCTTGGAAATAGGCCGCTCAAGCATCGGCATCCTCCGCAGGCGTCAGGCCATCGAGCATGTCCACCAGCGCGTCCATGCCCGACCAGAACTCACGCCCGTCCTCGTCAAACGCCGCCCAGGTCGCCGCCAGCGTGGCACCACCCGCCACCGCGGCCTTGGGCCGCTTCACATAACGGGCAATCGACAGGTTGCCGTCTGCCACCAGCACATCGGCCACCTCCGCCACCGCGGCAAAGCCGGGATCATCGGCAAAGGCATGATAGGCCGACAGGATGCGCGCCTGATGGTCAGGGCGCAGAAAGCTTTGCGCCCGTTCGCGCGCAATCTCGGCCACCGCGTCGATGAACAGGATGCGCCCCTTGCGGGCCTCGGGCTTCTGCGACCGGCAGATCACCACACAGGCCTCCATCGGCGAGTTATAGAACAGACCCGGCCCCAGCCCCAGCACGCATTCGACCCGGTCAGATTCGACCAGCCTGCGCCGCATCTCCGCCTCTTCATTGCGGAACAGCACGCCATGCGGAAACAGGATCGCGCAGCGCCCGATTTCAGGGTGCATCGACGACAGGATGTGCTGGAAGAAGGCGTAATCCGCCCGCCCCTGCGGCGGGGTGCCAAGGAAGTTGCGCCCCCAGGCATCCTGCTCCCACGCGCCGCGGTTCCATTTCTTGATGGAATAGGGCGGATTGGCCAGGACCACGTCGAAGGTGCGCAGCCGGTCGCCCTGCACGAAGGCGGGCGTGGCCAGCGTGTTGCCGCTGGCGATGTGGAAATCGTCCACGCCATGGATGACCAGGTTCATCCGCGCGATGGCGGCGGTGATGGTGATCAGCTCCTGCCCGTAGAGGCCGGTGGTGCGGATGTCGCCCCCGCGCCGCTTCACCTCGGCCAGGCAGGAGATCAGCATGCCGCCGGTGCCGCAGGTCGGGTCATAGATGCTCTCGCCCGGCTGGGGTTCCAGCATCTGTGCCATCAGATGGACGAGGGTACGGTTGGTGTAGAACTCCTGCGCGGTGTGGCCGCTGTCGTCGGCGAACTTCTTGATCAGGTATTCGTAGCCGTTGCCAAGCTCGTCCTCGGGCACGGCGGCAAGGGTAAGGTCGTGCTTGGAGAAATGCTCGATCAGGTTCTTCAGCGTGCTGTCGGGCATCTGGGCCTTGTCGGTCCAGTTCGCGTTGCCGAAGACGCCCTGCAGGCGTTCGGGGTTGGCGGCTTCGATGGCGAGGAAGGCCGACAGCAGCGCCCGGCCGACGTCGCGCGGGGCGGCGCGCACATCGTTCCAGTGCGCGCCTTCGGGGATCACAAAGCGGTCGTTGGCGGTGGCGGTGGCGTAGCCTTCGTCGCCGGTTTCGTCGAGTGCATCCTGATAGTCGCCGTCCCAGACATCGGACAGGCGTTTGAAGAACAACAGCGGGAAGATGTACTGCTTGTAGTCGCTTGCATCTATGAGCCCGCGCAGCAGGGTGGCGGCGCCCCAGAGATAGCTTTCGAGTTCGCGCTGGGTCAGCCCGCTCATTGCAGCCACCCTCCTTCGACCAGAACCTTGCGCAGGTGGTCCTCGGCCACCCGAGCGTCGGCCAGAGCGGTCTTGAACGCCTCGACGGCTTCGGGCAGCGGCAAGATGTCTTGGCCGATGGGCGGCAGAACGTAGCGCGAGATGTTCAGCGTCCAGCCTTCCTTTTTGATTTCGTCCAGTGACGTGACCTTGGCGCGATCCTCGACACTCTCGAAGGCTCGGTACCAGTTGACGATCTGGTCGCTGTGCTCCTGATCGAGGAAGTTCTGCGCCCGACCTTTGCGAAAGAGGCTTGAGGCGTCGATGATCAGAACCTTGCCCTTGCGAGCGTCGGGCTTGTTGCGGCGGAGAATGACGACGCAGCCGGCCAACTGAGTTCCGTAGAAGAGGTTTGGGGCCAGGCCGATGATGGCTTCAATCAGATCGTTTTCGAGAAGGGCCTGGCGAATGTCGCCTTCGGCGGACTTACGGAACAGGGCGCCTTGAGGGAGCACCACCGCCATGCGGCCGTCCCCAGTCATCGCTGTTGACGCGAGCATATGTTGGACAAACGCATAGTCGCCATAGCTTTCGGGAGGGATCCCGTACTTCGCTCGTCCCCAAGGATCGGCTTCCCAGAGCTCTCGCCCCCATTCCTTTAACGAGAAGGGTGGGTTGGCGATGACGCAGTCGAACGTGGCCAACCCGCCGGTGCTGGAGTCAGTGAACGCGGGACTTCTAAGCGTGTCCTCGCGCGCAATTTCGAAGTCTTCGATCCCGTGCAGGACGAGGTTCATACGCGCGATTGCGGACGTCGTGAGGTTTCGTTCCTGCCCGTAGATCTTGCCGTAGAAGGTGCGGGCGTCACCGCCCTTGCGTTTGACGTGTTCGATCGCTCCCAAGAGCATGCCGCCGGTTCCGCAGGTTGGATCGTAGATGCTTTCGCCCTCTTTAGGGTCGAGGATCTCAACCATCATGTTGACGACGCTGCGAGGGGTATAGAACTCGCCGGCCTTGTTGCGACGGGTGACGTCGGCGAACTTTCCGACGAGGTATTCATAGGCGTCGCCAAGCACGTCCGTGCTGACTGCTGAGTTGCCCAAGGCGATCGATGAAAATCCGTCGATCAGATCATTCAGCAACTCGTCGGTGAACTTCTCTTTGTTTCCCCAGTCGGCCGATCCGAACACGCGATAAAGAGTCTCAGGGTTTGCACGCTCGATCTCCTGCATCGCTTTTTGCAGGGCCGCGCCGACATTGGTCACAACTGCCCGAATGTCGCGCCAGTGACACCCTTCGGGCACCTGAAATCGATGCGCTTCGGGATACTGCGAGGGATCGACATCGCCGTACAACGCAACGGCTCCAGCGGTCTCTTCATCCCAGCAGTCGGAGATCCGCTTCAGGAAGATGAGCGGGAGGATATAGCCCTTCCAATCTGTGCGATCGATCGCTGAACCGCGCAGAGTGTTGGCCGCCTCCCATAGCGTCGAGCGGAGCTCAGAATTCTGGACGGTGTCAGTCATCGGTGGTCAGGCTTAGCTCACGGAGGCCGTTGTTCAGGGCGTAGGCTCTGTTCGTGGCCTAGGTCGGAGGCGCATACGTGACAGTGCACTGCTTGCGCTCGTCATAGAGTGCTTCGATGCCCCGTCCCAGGGTTAGTGCGTGGATCCGAACGGCGCCGCCGGCGTGACGGACGGAAATATCTACGAAGCGATCGTGGAAGTCGTCGTCTCGAGATCGCTTACGCCGCCGAGTCAGCGCGATCTTGGGCGTCGGTGAGAAATGACGGCTGAGCTGGTCGCCGATCTCACGACGGTTCTGAGCGTCAGAGCCATCGCCTTCGACTTCTTCGGCGTACTCGATCGTGACGGCTTCCAGGGATCGGGCGACGTTCCTCAGATCTTGAATGAAGCGCACCTGGGCGTCGCGGTTCGCACGCCGCGCCAGCGCATAGGGGTCACGGATCGAAACATCGACCAGATCCTTCCCGGCGAATAGCGCCAGGATCTCTTGAGTGGGCCGCGAGCCGCCCGCATCCACTCGCCATTGCTGGATGCCCGTGCTGACCAAGGCGGTCGGCAGCCGAAACGTCTGGCGAGCTGCTGTCCGCGGCGCAGAAGGATCAGGAGCTGGGACTGGGACGTCAGGCTTGTCGACGGTGGCCTGAGTTACAGCTTCCTGAGGAGATCCGGCTTCGATCTCGACACCTTGTGTCGGCTCGCCCAGCGAAACCTGACGGAAGAGGTCCGCCAGTTCGCCTTCGCTGGCGTCCGGCGGCAGGAACAGATCCCGCGTCAGTTGGCGCTTGCGATCGATCAGCGCATTGAGGCGCAAGTCGAAGCTGGAGTCCCGGATCGCGGGGTCCGGGTGGACGGCCATGGGCAAGTGCACATGGACGTCACGGCGCTGACCGATCCGGAACACCCGGTCCGTCGCCTGATCTTCGACCGCCGGGTTCCACCAGCGCGACAGGTGGATGACGTGGTTCGCCTCGGTCAGCGTCAGTCCAACCCCGCCGGCCTTCGGGGACAAGATCATGACGTCGAAGACGCCAGGCGCGGCCTGGAAGGCGTTGACCATCTCCTGCCGCTTTGGTCCCGGCACTGAGCCGTTGATCCGCATGGGCAGTCGCGCAAGCTTGAAGCGCGCCTGGATCATCCCTGCCAGGCGATCCTGCATGGCCAGGTCTTCGACGAAGATCAGGGCCTTTTCGTTCTTTGCGGCGATCCCTTTTAGGATCTCGAGTGTCCGCGACAGGCGTGCGGATTGTTCTGCATAGGCCTCTAGATCTGCAGGAGCCTGCCGTGGGTCCAGCGGGTGCAGGGACACGCCGCGCAAACCGGCAAGCGTCGTCAGCATCCCGCCTTTGCCGACAGATCCGTTGGCGCTGGCGGCCGCGGCGCGCACGACCAGGTCGCGGTAGGCGCTGGCCTGAGCCGGCGGCATCTCGCCTTCGAAGGGGTGGACCCGCTTCTCCGGCATGTCCTTGAGCGCATCGCTCTTGAGGCGACGCAGCATGTAAGGCGCTTGGTTCTCCGGGGCCTCAGTCAGCTGCGCTTTGAGGCGGGCGAGCGCGACCGGATCGTTCGCAGGATGTCGGCGCTCGAAGTCTCGGCTCGCGCCCAAAAGCCCCGGCGCGATCACGTCCATGATCGACCAAAGATCCTGAAGGCGGTTTTCGACCGGCGTGCCAGTCATTCCGAGCGTGAAGGCGCCGTTCAGCGTCTTGGCGGCTCGGGTCATTTGGCTGACCGGGTTCTTTAGCTTCTGGATCTCGTCGTAGACAATCAACCCGAACCGGGTCCGCGCGAAGGAGAAGTGATAGTCGCGCAGCGTTTCGTAGGTGGTCAGGACGACACCGGCGTCTCGCCAACTCTCCGCCTTCAGCGCGGCGCGACCGGTCTCAATGTCCCGCAGGCCGAAGCTATCCTGTTCCTTCAGGAGCTTAAGGTCCGATCCGAATGCGGGCACCAAAAGACCGAGCTGTTTGCCCGACAAATGCTTCTGGATCTCGTTGCGCCATGTGCCGAGCAGGCCCGTGGGGGCGACGATCAGGAAGGGCTCTTTTGGCCGACGGCCAGCTTCGGCCTCTTCCTGAAGCCAAGCCATGAAGGCGATCGCTTGGAGGGTCTTGCCCAGACCCATGTCGTCCGCGAGCAGGGCGCCAGGATGGAGCGTCTCGACCGAGCGGACGAGCCATGCCAACCCGTCGACTTGGTGGGCTTTCAAAGCGCTCGATAGTCGCTCGGGAATGCGTAGCGGGGAGGGCGGTGGCGTGGCCTCATCCGCCTGGAATGGCGCAAACTCGACCTCTTCGAAGTTCTCGCGGACCACGAGGAACAGCTTGCCTCGCACCGCAGCGTCCCAGCCCTCCGGCGGCTCCGGAGGGACGTCGGAAGACCCTCGCCCGGCAGCATCGGCGCTGGCTTCAGCAAAGGGCCGCAAGCTTTCCAGGGACTGGATCAGCTGATCGTTGACCGGCAATTTGTCCGGCGCTGGTGGAGCGTCAGGGGCGACGGGTTTCAGAAGGCCTTCGACGGAAGCGCTCGATTGGCCGGCCTCTGCAGCTTGCGCCACCTTCTCGATGACAGCCGCGACGTTTTCGGCCGGGATCTCGAAATAATCGTCGCCGACCCGAAGCCCAAACCGCTCTGGCAACCAGCTGTTTTTGCTGATGGGGGCGATCCACGGCAGGACCGGGGTGCGCCACACGTCAACGCCGGCGACACGGCTGGAGAACTGTTCGGTTTCAACGAACAGCTCATCCAGGGCGATCTTCTCGGCGACCTCTTCGCCCAGAACCTCCTTGAGCACCTTGCGGGGGTTCAGGACGAACTCGCGACGTTCTTTTTCAGGGCGATCTTGGAGGCGCCGGACCGCACCCAGGGCGGGCCTAAGTGATGGATCGATGAAGATGTATTCGCCGTCTCTCAGCACGTAGACCGGGCGCGCATCGGGCTCGCGCCGGAATCGGTCGTCGGCGAACAGCTTCTGCGCGCTCGGCGTCAGCACATTGTCGAAGGCTTCATCGAGGGAGCGGCCCTCGGCTTGCGCGTCTTCAGCGACACCTTGACCAAACAACACGGGGTCGAAGTCCGTGCGGTCCGGCGTCAGGGTGCGCAGCGTCAGAGAGATCGAAGACGCATAGTGGACGCGCATGTCGCGCAGATAGGGCTCCGCGCTTACGGAGGCGGGCCCGTCGCCAGGCCAATAGCGCCTCAGAAGCGCGAGCTGGCGAAACCGTTCGGCCTTGTCCACGGGTGTGCTGAGCGCGCGAGATACGCCGAGGATCGACCACAGGGGCTCAGGTATCCGCCGCTCAGACCCTTCGAAACTGAGCAGAGCGCCGGCGACGGTCACGCGAGAGGGCTGGCCGCCAGGTTTGACCCAACGCGCCTCGATCCTGAAGTCGTCTTCGTCGATGCGGCCGACCGGCTTGAGGTCCAGAGCCAGCGGCGTCGGGGGTGGCAACGCGAGCGCCAAAGCGGTAGCGGCGTCTAGCTCAGCGACGCATCGTGGGCTGAGGACGACGTCATCGTGCAGCACCAGAACCGCGGGATCCTGGCCGACTTCAGCGGGCTCTTCAGATCGGGCGAAGAGCTCTCCCAACGCCCCCGCTGCATCTGGTCGTCGCTGCATCCATTCGGCGGTGGGGGTAGGTTTTCCGTGGTGAATGAGCTGGAGGTGCAGCGCCTCGCCATTCTGGCGATAGACGAAGGCCGCGTCGCCCGGCGAACGGGCTTTGCGCTTGAAGAGGTTGATCATGGCCGCAAGCCTGTTTGGTCACGAATGATCTGGGCGACGCGATACTGCCAGCCGGAGGTGTGTGATCCCGAAGTCGGGGCGTACATCAGCTCGGTCGGGTCATAATCGGCAAAGCGTCTGGAGTTGTGTTTGAACAAGACCGGGTGCCGATCGTCGCCCGCGCTCCAGATGTTGTATTTGCCGTTGTGGCTCCATTCGGCGATCGTGAGGTCGCCGATGCGCATGATCAGCGCAGCATGCTGGGACGATCGCCCAGCGCCGGCGCTTAGTCGGCCGAACATGGAGAGGCTCTTGTCGCTGGTCCGTGACGCGGCCCGATCGGCGCGATTTGCGCCGTCTGAACCGAACGCGACCCAGGCGGCGGTGATCATGTCCGCGTCTAGATACTGCGTCCAAAACTTGCGGCGCTCCGCCCACATGTCTGGGCGGTCGGTCATGGTCTCGCTGACGATGTCGAAGAACTGGCGTACTGACGCCTGTGTCAGCCAGCGCAGGATGACGGCGTAAGCCTCCCCGGCCACGTCCTCGACCGGGCGCCAACGGGGACGATTGATCCGCGGATCACCGGCATGCGCGATGGCGCGGTCCATGATGCGTGTCTTGTGCTCACGGTGCGGCTCAACCGTGCGCCACGGCTCAAAGAGCGCGGCGGCGAACTCAGGCCAGGCCTTCGGATAGAGGAGCGGGCCTTGTGTTCCGGACCAGTCCAGAAGCCTGTCCTGGCTTGTAAGGGATGCCGTCCCCTTGAGCTTGCGGACGCTCAGGCAAGCGGCGCTGAAGCTCGCGGCGCCAAGGCCGCCCAAGCGCCGTCCCTCTGTTGTCAGGCCCGCTTGATCCAGGATGAGACGGTGATCCGTGTCCCCTTCCAAAATGGCCGCTGCGATACGCCCGGGAGCCTTGGACGGCGACAGGAGCTCGTAGGTCTGGATGCGAGCCGGCCAGGGATCGGTCTCGCGCCAGGGCCATCGCTTGTGCGCGGTGTTCAGCCGCTTGGCCAACCAAAGCAGGGCTTCGTCTTCGGCGTCAAAGCCATCGAGATAGGCGTCCAGAAGCGCGAAGAAGGCTGAGCGTCGTTGCAGCCGTTCGACTTCATCGCAAAGCGGCTTGGCGACCTCTGGATCGCGCGCCGGGGCGTGCGGAGGATGCAGGAAGGTGCGGCAGCTTTCGCGCAGGTCGCTGCGCGACAACGTGCTGACGCCATCGCCGGCAATGAGCTTTGCTACGCGCCGCTGCAGCGCCTCAGTCGGTTCGCGCTCTATGTGGTGAGCCTCTCCAGAGATCTTAGCGACCGCCCGGGGGAGGAGCGTCAGCTCAGGCGCTCGCACCCGCAGAGCGGCCAGCAGTGCATCGGGGTGATCAAGGAGCGAGGCGAGGCGGGTCACGAGGCTTGCAGGGCCTGCTCGACCCGGCGGACCGTCTGACCGGAATCCGGTGTGACCATGATGATCCGCAGATCGATGCGGCGGTTCTTGGCCTTGGCTTCGATGCTGTCGCCAGGATCGACGGGCCGTTGAGGACCATAGCCGCTGACGCTCAGCACCGGCTCGCACCGGTCACCCTTGATCGCGCAAAGGCCGCTGAGATCGGGGCGCGCGCCGACCAGCGCCCGATAGGTGTTGGTGGCCCGAACCACCGAGAGGTCCCAGTTGTCTCGGCCGCCGCGGGAGTAGTTGTCGGCGTCGGTGTGCCCCTCGATGTAAACGGACTCGATCGCGTGTTCATTGGCTTCGCAATGCGCCGGCCGGGAGGTCGTCTCAGCTCGCCGCGTATAGCAAGGAAGGACTTCTTCTAGAGCGACCGAGAGCTTGGCGACCGACAGCTGCCCTTCGGGCTTCAGCTGATCATTGCCGCTGTCGAAGAGGATTGAATCCGGCAGACGCAGCACGCCGTTTTGCGTGTCGACCAACACCTCGACGCCCTGCCGCTTCAGCGAGCTTTGGATCTGCGTCAGGATCTCCGCGCGGGTGGCGTCTGCGCCTGTCAGCTCGTCGGTGACCTGCCGGAACTGCAGGGCGTAGTACATCAGCAGGATGATGAAAATGAAGACGAGCCCGACCATCATGTCGGTCATCGAGACGAAGTAATTCTCCTCCTCGATCGCATGCTCATGGCTCTCATCGGCGATCATTAGGCGGCCTCAGCCTGACCGTTCGCCTCGACATAGGCGTTGAGGGATTCTGCGTATTCCTCGATCGCCGTCAGGGCGCCGGAAAGTTTGCCAACCGCGGACGCCAGTTCCCGATCGGTGTCTTGGGCGAAGCGTTTGAACTCCCCGAACGTGCCCTCGAGCGTCTCTCCGAGCTGGACGGTGGTCTTCTCCAAAGACTTGTCGACGCCTTCGAAGCGGGCCCGGTACTCCGTCCAAGCCTTGGTTGCGCTCTCCTGGGTCTCGCGAATGCCCTCAGCCAGGTCGCGCAGTGACTGCACCGTTTGAGCATCCATCTGCTGATTGGCTTCGAGCGAACGTACGATCCGACCCGCGGCGTCGTTGATCGCTTGGACGGATTGAGCGACTGGCGCGGCGGCGGCGGCGAAGCCCTTAGAGGCGTCACCGATGGAGATCGCGACGGTCTTGGCCTGACCCGTGACCCCTTCCATAGCCTCAGCGGTGCGCACAGCGTTCTCGCCGCTGCGGGCGAACCCTTGGGCCGCGCGGTCAATCTCGCCGGCCGCATCACTGACGGCCTTGGCCAGGCCGGCGGCGACCCCGCGCAGACCTTCGCCGGATTCCTCCAGCGCTGCGCGGAAGGTCTCCTGGCTAGCGGCGACGCCGGCAGCCATGGCCTCGGAGACCTCCTTTTGCAAGGTTTCGGCAGCGGAAACGCCCGCGCCCTGCAGACGGCTCACTGCGTCGGCGATGGCGTTCGCGGATTTGGTCTGAGCGCTTTCGAGGCCGCTAAGCATTCGCTCGAGCGAGTCGGACTGGGCTTGCGCCATCGCCTCGCCTTGGCTGGAGAAGCGTTCGCCCATGCCGTCCACCTGTCCGGTCAGTCGGTCGAACGCTTCTCGAATGTCCGTGGCGGCCTGAGCAAAGTCCGCGCCGGCGGCGCGGATCTGCCGGGCCGCGTCCTCGCCCGAAGAGCCGACCGAGCTGCTCAGAGCATCGAGGCGCTCGCCTAGGGTAGAGAGGGTTTGGCCAAGCGCGCGTAGTTCGCCGCCGGAGGCTTCCTCAATCGCCTTGGCCGCGCCTTGTCCCAGGCCTTGGCTCATCGTGCTCATGTTGTCGTTGAGCTGACCCAGCGAGGCGGTCACTGGCGCGATCGCCTGTTGGAACTGCGCGCCCATGCGCTCGCTCAGCTGAAGCGCAAAGTCAGTGTTGAAAGCTTTGAGCTGATCGCGCTGCTCACGCATGACGTCGAGCTGCTCGACGGCCAGACGCTGGGGCGGGACGTAGAGCATCCCACGCTCAAGCAGGGTGCACAGAGCTTCGTTGATGGCGTTCGTTTTCTTCTGCAGGCCGCTTTCGGCGAACCGCAGCATCACCGAGGAGCCAACGCCTGCAACGGACGTAAAGAACTTGGCGCCGGCGACGACCAGCAGTCCCCGGAGGGAGGCCTGCATGACCGCAGGATCGGTTCCTGCCATGCCTGAGCTGGCTTTATGCAGTGCGACGATCAAGCCGAGGAAGGTCAGAACGAGACCGATGCCGACAAGCACGTTCGACCAGAAAGCCAACCGGACCTGCTTGGGCGCGGCCCGGTAGAAGAAGGCCGTCGGACGAGCGGTGTTGCGGATTGGGCTTTCGGTCTCGTCGACGATCGACTCGTGGAATTCCCGCCAGGCCAGAACAATCCCCGGCGCGCCAGGAGCATCAGCGTTCAGAGCGCCGGCGACGTCGCCGTAGTTCGCGCTGAAGGCTTGACGTTCTGCGATCGGGTCGGGGTCGTCACCCAGAGCGGTTTCAAGCACCCGCACGCGCGCTTTGGCGGCGTTGAGGTAGGGTTGAGTGCGGCGCCTGGCGACGATCCAAAGATAGCCTGCCCAGCCAAACATCGCTGGAGCGATAAGCAAAGGCGCAACCCACGGCACGCCAAAGATCAGCTCCAGCCCCTGGAGCAGCAACTGCAAAATCAGATCCATCTTGCCCACCCTCGCGGTCGTGCGTTTCTACGAGCGCGACCACCGCCTAAACTTGTCCGAAAGAGCCAGATTCCTTTCGGAATCTCAATCGGCTTCAACTGCAGGAAACCGTCAACCCAGGCTGGAATGCTCGGCACGCGCGAGCAGGTCGAGCCGCGGCAGGTCCGCTAAGCCTGGTGTCGGAAGCTCCAACAGACGCGAGCCTTTCACCACGACAGCCAGGCATTTGGCGCGGCTGATCGCGACGTTCAGCCGGTTGCGGTTGAACAGAAACTCGGTGCCGCGCGGAGCGTCGCCGCCGAAGGAGGTGGCCATCGAGATCAGCACCACCGGCGCCTCTTGGCCTTGGAACTTGTCGACCGTCCCGACGCGCGCGCCCTTGGGCAGTCGCTTCTTCAGCAACAGCACTTGCATGTTGAACGGGCTGACCACCACGATGTCATCCAGGGTCAATCGCTGGGTCTCGCCCGCCGCGTTGGTCCAGGACTGTCCAAGAAGTTCGCCGATCAGCGCGTTGATTTGATCTGCCTCTTCGTCGGACGCCTGGGTGCAACCGCTGTGCGGAAGATCGATCGTGCTCACACCGGTCGGCTTGAGGGCGCGATGAAGTCCCTCAGCGAGCTCCAGCCGTTGACCGGCGGTGGAGCCCTCCGCCTGCAAACGACCTTCGTAGACAGCGTCCGAAATGAAGCCGCAGACGTCTGGGTGCATTCGCCAGGAGATGTTTAGGAGGATACCGCGCTCCGGCGGAACCGTGGGGTGGTCCTGCATGGCGTAGTCCATTGACGACAGACCCGTCTCACCGGGGTGTACGCCTTGAACCGGCTGAGGCAGCTGCATCTGATCGCCGACCAGGATCAGGTTCTTCGCGGCGCCCGCCATGGCCAGGAGGTTGCCCAGGGAGACCTGGCCAGCCTCATCGACGAACAGATAGTCGAACGAGTTAGCAGGATGCTTCGCCAGTTCAAACGCGGTCGCGCCGACGAGCTGATGTTCCCCCTGATCGTCAAGCGAGGCCTTGGAGATGACGCCGTAGCCGGTGAAGGCGGTTTCCGGATCGCCGGCGGAGCACTTCTTCACGCCATCCAGGGGCAGGCCTTTGGCCTCGCAGTAGCGCGACACCCCGGCGAGCAGGTTGTTGATGGCCTTGTGGGAGTTGGACGAGACCGCCACGCGCTTGCCGTCTTGAAGCAAGGCTGCGATCGCGCGGGCAGTGGTGTAGGTCTTTCCGGTCCCTGGCGGCCCTTGGATGATCAGGCAACTATCTTCCAAGCTGCGCACCGCCGATGTGGCTGCAGCGACCAAGTCCTCCCCCTCGACGACCACCGGCAAGCCAGCCTCGCGCCCAGCCAGGCGCGGCGGCGCGCGGCGCAGCATGTCCAGGACGGCTTGGTCAGTCTGAAGGTCGCCCTTAGCGAGGCGCCCCGCCATCGACATCAGGGCTTCTTCCAGCAGCTTCTGGCTAATCAGCTGGCCAGGGGACAGGGCTGCAGTCTCGGGGAAGAGGCCGGCCTTGGACTGACGGCGCAGGCTCACTTCGCCCCGCGCCACATCCAGATCCGTGATGGACCCAGCCGCTTCCAGGGTCAGGGCGATCTTGGGACGATCGCCTTCCTTCAGCTTGGTGTCCTGAGGCGGGAAGCTGTAGGTGGCCACAATCGAGCGGCCATCGGGTTGCTGATCGACGAGGCGAAGCCCGCCGAGGCTTTCCGCATCCTCGATGAGTTCTTCATCAGTCCAGGTCTGACGGTCGAACAGGGCCCACCACTGGGGCTTCTGGGAACGCTGATGGAACCACAGCAACTCCGCGATCAGCTCGCGCAGAGCCGGCTCCAGTGCGGTTTGGGCCCGGATCGCCTCAGCCATGGCGATACGGTCGCGTTCAAACTGGGCGCGTTCTTCGGCCTTCGCCGAGGACTGGGGCGTCGGCGCTTCCGGCTCCACCTCATCCAGACCATACGGGGCGTCAGCCGGCCGCAATTCTTCGAGCCAGTCGCGCAGCTTGGCGGTCGAGACGCAGTCGTCCTCGTTGTAGCGCTCGATGGCGTCCAGGATCGCCTGGTCGCCGAGCTCGCGCCAACGCTCGTACTCCACGATGCTGTCGCCGGCGTTGGTGACCTCGCCGGAGCGCTTTCCCCAATAGATCTTCTCCAGATCCTTCAGCGAATAGCTTTCGGTCGACGCGCGGATGGCGTGGCGGACCACCGCGTAGAGATCGACGAAGCGGTGGTTGCGCAGCATCTGGTCAAGCTGAGCCTCCCGCGTGGCGTACTTCATCGCCAGGCGTTTAAGCGCGGTCTGCTCATAGGCGGCGTAGTGATAGATCCGGGCGTCCGGGAAGCGCGCAATGTGCGCTTCGAACAGATCCATCAGGGCTTCGAAGGTCGCCTTCTCCGCGGCATGATCATGGGCCCACAGCGAGACAAAGCGTTCAGTGAGGTCGTCGCCTAGCGGACCCCAGAGGCCGTGCAGATACTCCAGTCCTTCTGGGTAAAGCGGATCGCCTTCGATGTCGTAGAAGAGGTCGCCGTCGGCTGGCGAGGGCAGGGTGGCGAACCCCCGCAAGGGTTCAGGCGGCAGGACTTCAGCGAAGTGCGCGCCAGCCTCCACGCCTCGCCTCTGCAGGCGGGCCTGGTAGGTCAACTTGGCCAGGGTGTCTGCGCCAATGCCCTGAATGGTTTGATCTGCGGGCAGGGCGGCGATGTCCGATAAGGTGCGCACGCCCGCCCGATCAAGCTTGACGATCTGGTCTGCGCGGATGCCGGCGACGAACACCGGGCTGTCGGCGGCGCGCCATTCGGCGGTGCAACGTTCATTGAAGTCGCACTGGCTGCAGGCGCCGTTCTTGACCGCCGCCGTTGGTTCGGGCGCATCGATAAACCTTTCGAACTGCAGCATCATCCGGCGCGTGATGTGGGCGGTCTCGTCCAGGCGGAACCGCTCGGGCGCGCCGCCGGAGCCATGGATCACACCCTCGCCCGGGCGATACCCCGCCATGTGGTGGACGAGCTCAGCGTAGACGCCCAGCTGAAGCAGGTGCTCAGCCTTCGCCTTCTTGGCGAGCTTGGCGTCCTCGGGCTGATAGCGCCATTGGCCATCAACCGGGTCGGCAAGGCGGATCAGGAAGTCGGGGTAACCGACCCAGCGGCCATCGGTGAGCGCAGCTTGGTAGATGACGGGCGCACCCGCCGCCATCGTATCACGGCTAAGCTGAACGCGGTGGTCGAGCGTGCCTTCGCTGGGGATTTCGACCACGTCGCCATAAGCCTCTCGGAGCCTGTCTACGACCTGAGCTTCGTGTTCGAAGCCCTTGTTTCGGATGAGAAGAACAGCGTCGTCGGCACGCTCTGGCGGCTTGATGCCTTGCAGCCAGAGCGCGGTCTGGTGGCGGCAGGCCTGAAAGGCGTTGAGGCGCGAGGCGGAGAGAAGTCGGGTCATAAGCTCAAGCCTGACGCGATTTTGCGACAGTTTCGGTCGCGGATGGTCCATGGCGGCTCAGCGCGTGTTGGAGCTCCTCGAGCATCACGGTGCGCAGACGTTCAGGCGAGAGGATTTCCACATCGCCGCGCCAGGTGAATAGGTGCCAAGCGAGCTCCAGCATGCCGCCGGTTTGGAAGGCGATGATGAGGGAGCCGTCTGGTTGTGGAGATAGGGTCTGGCCCGGGTGGAAACGCCACCGCTTAGCATCAGCGACCGCATCGCCTGTGAACCTGAGTCGAACCTCTTCAAGCTGGTCGTGATAGACGCCAAAGGAGCGCGAAGCGTAGTCGGAGATCGAGAAATCCTCAGGCGCCTCGCTGGCGATCTCGAGCACCTCGAAGGCTTCGATGCGGTCCAGCCGCCAGTTACGCGGCTGATCCGAGCCGGTCTCTGCCCCGACGAGATAGTTCATGCGCTCGAACAGAAGGCCGTATGGGCTGAGGGTGCGGACCGAGCCCGGACGCGATCCGCCCATGTAGCGGAAGCGCACCTGGGAATAGCCCATCAAAGCCCGACGAATGCCGGCGACGAGCTCTGCATCTTCAACCGGCTGGGGACCAGCGCGAACCCCGGTGAGTTCGGCCCGCGCAAGGGCGTCGACATCAGGCGTGATCCGTCGGCGCTGTTCAGCCTTCAAGGCGGAGCGGATCTTGGTGTCGAGCCCCTCCAAGACCGTCGCGCGATTGCGGTGGCCATTATCTCGCAAGCTGTCGACGGCGCGTGAGAGCTCAATCAGCTCTTCGGTAGTGGGGGACTGAAAGAAGCCGTCTAGACCGCGGGGAATACGGAAGCGCTTGCTCGTGCCCTCCTGCAGCAGCTCCATCTGGGGAAAGACCTGCGCCACCGCGTCGCGCATGCGCTCTGCGGTTCGCCGGCAGACCCCGAGGTCACGGGCCATCTCTTCGGTGCTGAGTCCCTCAGCGCTGGCCGCCAGCCTTCGGGCCAGCTCCAGCACAAGGGTCGCCTTCTCATGCCGCATCGAACACCCCCTTCGATTTGCGACCGAAACTGTCGAAAATGAACCCTAGCGTGTCCTTCAACGCCATCAAGGAGGAAGGCTATGGACCTGCAAATGACCACCCACGCTGTAACGCGCGCGAGCCAACGCGGCGTGCCGCACGATCTGATCGCCGACCTGCTGACCTATGCCGATTTGGAGACCAATGTCGGAGGTGGTTGCGTCGCCTTGAGCATGAGCCGGCGTCGGTTGGCGGACCGGGACCTGCGACCGACTGTCGGACGGAACATCGATCGGCTGCGTAATCTGACGGTGGTCTGCGATGCAGGCGATGGCTCGATCGTCACGGTCTTGCACCAGGAGGGCGCGCGCGGGCGGCGCTACCATCGTGCTTAGATTAGCCGTCGGGGCGTCGCGACCGCTGACAAACGGCCAGGAAGCGGGGCTTTGCCATCAATCAAAGATGACATTGTGCCCGAATCAACTTGCCGTTGGCTGCACCAATCGGGGAATGTGAAGATATGACGGCGTCACCGTCTGAAATGTCAGTCGGAGGTTTGGCCGCCTTCTTCGAACGGTGGCGTGAGCTAGGTGCCTCTCGGGAGGAAGCGCCGCTGCAAAGCCGGCTAGTTTCTCTATTTGATAAGTTGCGTCCTTTGCTGCCAACGTCTTCCAATCTGGCTGAGAGGGATTCAGCGCAGAAGCGGGCGCCGTTGGATAGCGCTACGCTCGCGGCGTTTTTGCCCCAGATGACCAGCTTGCTGACCGTGGCTCGCCGTCAGGGCGTTGTGGCGAATGTTTGGTCCATCTCCGGGCTTAAGCGAGACGAGGTTCGCAACGCGAGCGTTCTGGCGTCCCTGTTTGACCGGCGGCTGTCGGACGACCGCGCTCAGACGTTTTTGTCCGCGTTTTTGGAGAGGCTCAAAGGGGAGGATCGGCAACGGCTTCCAACCAAGGAAGAGCTCGCCACAGGCTACAGTGTTCAGACCGAGGCGCGTCCGCTCGGCGCCCTTGATGATCGGGTGGATTTATCCATCGAAGGCGCGGATTTCTTGCTTCTGATCGAGGTTAAGATCGATGCGAGGGAGGGGGCCGAGCAGCTTTCTCGATACGAAGCGGTGCTGCGGCTGAAGGCTCGGGCCCTGGGTAAGAGGTCCGCGCTCGTCTACCTCAGTCCGATCCCCGCGAAATCACCCCCGCCCAGCGCATTCTATGCAGACTGGAGCGACGTCCGCAGGGCAGCGCTGAGCGTGGTGGCGCAGCGACCCAGGCCAGAACGCTCATTTCAAGATCTCTTGCTCGCACAATTCGCCGAGCACGTCAGAAGTTTCTAAGAGGAACCCACGATGTCTGAACCGGCCCTCAACGCCCTCATCGTATCAAATATCAAAGATCTCGACGCTGCCGCCTACCATCTTGAGAACACGCTTCAGGACGACGTGGCCGCCGCGCTAGATGCCGTGGCCGATCGTGTGCGGGGCGAAGCAGGGTGGGATGGTGCTAGCGACTGGTTTGATGACGCGATTACAATCGCGCCTAAGACCTGGCGCCTCGAAGGCGAAGCTGAGGGCGGCCACAGGGCTCAGTTTGAGCTCGACCACGACGACGACGCACTCGGCGCTCGGGATTACTTCTGGCTGACGAAGCTTGTGGGGCAGGGACATGCTCGTCTCGGCTTCCGGTGGTCGCGGTGTAACGTGACCAAAGCGCGCTGGAAGAAGGCGCTGGCCCAAAAGTCTGAGTTCATTGAAGAGGCTCGGAAGCGCGGGTTCACCTATCTCGAGAAGGACGGATCCTTCTTCCTGCCCGTGGTCATCGACGTGCACCAGCTTGCAGCCGCATTGGGGGAAGAGACACCGGAGCAGGCGCTTGCGCCATTTGAGAATGCAGTCCGGGCACTGATCGAGGCGGAACCGTTCTTCGACCGACTGCTGGCGGCGGTGGTGGTCGACTGAATATCCTGCTGGCATCGGCTTAGTCGTCAGGCCGAGTGGCGCACTTCACAAAGCGGACCTTGGCTTGCCCTTTCAGCAGGAAGGCGTCGTATCCGGCCGAACGCCAGGCATCGCGCTGCACGTTGGTGTAGGTCTGCTCGGTGTTCGCCCAGAACTGCGGTCGTTCGGCGCTAGCAGGCAGTGGACCGACCAGGGCTTCGATGTCGTTGAAAGACAAGACCAACTCAGCAAGGTCTTGCTGCGCAAGCCATTCACCAAGGGGCGCATATTTCGATCTGTATGGCGGCGAAGGCTCCCAGTGGCTGAGGAGGAGGTTCGCTTCGTCGTCATCCAACTGCGCGATCTTGTTGTGGGCGTTTCGGTACAGCTTCGCAGCGAGCCCGCCCAAGGATCCGGGAGCGTCGCGCTCAGGGGCGAGCGTGCGCTTATCGAGTGCTCGGCGTGGTGATGTCTGATGAACCGTCAGAGCGATGTCGCCATCGTCGCTAGCCGCCTCGATGACGCCGTGTGCTGCCAGACCGCTTCCGCCGGTGGTCTCAGAGAACCAGATGAACACCGCGTCGCCCGATTGAGGCTGAGCGCCTTTGTAGAGCGGTGCTGAAAGAAGAGCGCGACCGCCGACGTGAAGGGGAATCGGATCGCATTTGATGACAATGGCCATACGCTATCTAGTCCGCCAAACTCGCGCATAGCTAGCGTTCACGACGCAGCCGCACTCGGAGCTCACAGATGTCTGACGCCGCCGACCTCATGCGAGGGCTGGGCCTTACTGTTGCAGCGGGCGGGCCCAATGGCCGCTATCCGCGTAGCCACGAAGGGCCAGCTCAAGGCTATCGGTGGTGGGCGCACGCGATTGACGGCGAGTACCGCTTCGGCGTGCAGCCGTTTCCGAAGATGGAGCTGTCTAGCCCCGTCGCTTCCGCCTTCACCGCCGCGGGGTTTCACCTGATGCCGAAGCGAACCGAGGCCTTCATGAACCTGTCTGGTCCGCTTGATCATGCGGTCGATCAAGGGCGCGTGGTGATGGCCCAGTGCGAGCATATCTTGGCGCGAGCGCGTTAAGCAGAAACAGCCGTATCAGCGCCACGCTCGCCCAAGGCTTCCTCCGCCGCTCGACGGCGGTACGAGGTCATGACCTGGGTGCGCAGGAAGGTTTCGAGCAACGAAGCCAACCAGGCGAGGGTCCCAAGGACGAAGCCCGCGATGATCAGGGGAGGCGCTGTCTCGGGTGATCGCCATGCTCCACCGAAGAACATGGCCGTGGCGATCAGGGCAAGCCATGCAAACGCCGTGATCCGCTGCCAGCGCGCAAAGCCAGGCTGGAGTGTGAGCAAGGCCGTGGGGAACGGAGCGATCAGCACGCCAAACCACAGAACCAGGCTGCTGGACCGGTGGTATCGAACGCGGGCCGTCTTTGCAGAGCGAGCGCTTAGATATTCTTTGTTTCGGAAGGTCCGCGATTGAAGGTCGATCCATTCAGCTCTGGCCTCGTCGGCTTCGTCATGGGTGTCGTAGGTGACCCCGACGACAGTGCGTTTGTGCGCATCTTCATCAGCGCTTTGAGCGGATTTCGCCTCAGCCTCGGTCGGGTATAAGGACCCCTTGTAGGTTCGCCTGGCCAGATCGAGTTGTTCAGCCACCCGAGCGATCTGATCTCTCTCTGCATCGAAGGGCACGCCGAGCGCGGCGGCCCTGGCTTCTAGCCTAGGGCTGTTTTGAAGACACTCTTCTGGCGTGGACCACTTCAGCGCGTGGCGTTCAGCGGCCAGCAGGGCGTCGCGGTGAGCTTCAAGACCCAGGATGCCAATCGTCTGGGCGGCTTTCAGGACGCTACCATCCCGGTCCTCGAGCTTCTCGATCCAAAGTCTCCACGGCAGTTCAGAGTATGGGTTCAGGTCGATGGCTTGGGTCAGGATGGACTGGATCTGGTCGTCCGGCACTCGACCTGATGCGACGTTGTTCGCCAGCGCCGCTGCGCGGCGTTCGGCCTCTGCTGTGATCTCTTCGACCCGGGGGTTCTCGTCTTGGCGATTGAGGACTTCCGCCAGCACGGCTTGCCCTTCGAAGGCGACGTCGCGGATCACCTTGGCCAAGGTCCTCCGCGTCTGAGGATCCTCAAACAGGGCGCGTTTCGTGCGCTCATCTTCACGGCTTGCAAGCGCTCGTCCGGCTGCGTCTGCAGCGCCATAGACTAGGCCGAGCGCGACATTCGCTGCGGAGGCGACAGCCATTCCCTTGGCGGCGCCCTCCAGGCCGAACCCGCCTCCCGAGATATAGCTGCGTCCAGCTCCCTGATACGCCCGGTCGACTTCTCGCGCCTCCGCCTTGATTCCGATCTCTTGGTAGGCGCTCTCGAGCTCGGCGAACGTCGCCATCAGGCGATCCAAACGCGCCTCCAAAGCCTCGCGAACCGCGGCGTCATCCCAATCGTAGATGCCTGACCTGGCCAGGTCCGATGCAACCGCTGCGGCGGTCTCATCGAGCGTCTGGGACAGCAAGCTCGGAAACTGCGCCATCACCTGGTCAAGCGATGCATAGTCCCCGTACTGCGTCTCATAGCGGTCCTGGGCAGCCTCAGCGTGGGCTTCATAGGCGTGTCGCAGATCAGCGCGGGCTTCGCGCTGCGCGGAGAAGGGCAGGCGAGACGGACCAAGCGGCAGGTGGTTCACGACGGGGATCTCTTGAGCAGAAAGACTTGATGGGTAGGATTTAGTCGCCGGCGTACGCCGGCAAGGAGACCCACGAACCGCGCTGGAGCTGCAAGGCGTGCCAGTGGGCTTTGGCCGCTTCGCCGTGGGGCAAGAAACCGGCGGTTGGCCGTCCGTCTTTGCCGTCCTTCATCTTGCGCCATTCGCCCTCGACGCCATCCACAACGAGGCGAAGCGATTGGCCGCCGGGGATCGCAGCCAGCCACTCCAGGGTCGCAGGCGGGCACTCGATATGTTTGATCCAAAGGGCATGGTCTCTGACTTCAACGCGCATTGCAGATCATCAAGCAGCCAATGGGGCAGGGTGCGGGGCGGGTGCGTCGAAGGTCAGCGGGACGCCGATCAGCTCCCGATGAATCTCTGACCACTCGCGATCCAGGTTCACTGTCTTGACCAGAACCTCGTGGCCGCGGATGCGGTATCGCAGTGCGATCTCGATGCCGACGGCCGGATAAATCAGAACGCCATCACATGGCCGCTCCGGTGTTCGGGAGCCGGCATGCTCCAGGTAAGCGAACAGCTGGTAGAGGTGCCCGGAGCGGACCTTTCCGGCTCCGCCTCGGGAGACCATGGTCTCCTTGTAGAATTTGGCGTCCATCACGATGGTCCGTTCGCGCGATCGCAGCGTGATGTCCGTCTCCATAATCGGCAAGCGGCCGTGGGAGTGCTCGTCCAGAGCGATCGCATCCCAGGACATGACCTCGCGGCTGACGCGGTACCGGGTCTGATGATGGGCGTAGAAGTTCCGCAGGAAGTCCTCGAAGACCGCTGACATCGTCACCTCGTCCTTGAGGATATCGGCGAAGCGACTTCCAGCACCGGTCTCGTCTGGCATCTGAGCCCGCCAGACCAACTCGCACAGCTTCATAAGGGGCGCGTACTGGCGGGTGTTTCGAGATAGCTGCACGCCTTTGAAAAGGTCCGCGCTCAGTCGGACATCGCTCACCGCCTGTAGCTTGAGGACGATTGCGCCCAGCTCGTGGACCAATGCGGGCTCAACGCCGCGCGTACGAGCAAGAAGACGCGCGGCGGCTTTGACGATCCGATTGTGGACGATGTCAGGGGTCAGCTCATCAATGGCGCAAACAACTGCGCCGCGCCGCAAGGTCTGCTCCTTGACGATGGCGTCCAATAGCAGCCGGCCTCGCGGCGCGCGGGTCTCTTCAACGAACGTGCGATAGCCGCGATCTAGACCACGGCGCAGCAGGGCGTTGACGTCGTTAACGAGAAGGCGCGCGAACAGGTTCGGCAGATCCGGCGCGGCGTCCACACCAGCTTCGACCGCGCCGCCTGGAGGAAACCGCTGCCAGGCGTAGCAGAAGAGGTAGTAGAGGTTGCGGATCGGGATGGTCATAGGTGGCTGAGCAGCCGCAGACGCCATTCGTCCGCGCGATCCGGCGCGTCGAACCAGTACTCCTCTAAGAGCGGGCGGATCTCGGTTTCGACGACCCGTTCGAACCAGGCGCGCCCAGCGGCCTGGCCCGCCGCCGGCGTAAAGAAGCTATGGCCGATCTGGAACCCGGGACCCAGGTTCACCCGGTCGTCGCCGATCGCGACGTTGAGCTCCTGCATCCCTTGGACGATAGCGGAGATCAGGTCGGGGGCGACCCCCGCATCCGCCAGATGCGCGCCGAAAGCTTGCGACGTGAAACCGGGCTTCAGCGTCACGAAGGCGAAGCGCCGACGCAGGGCATAGTCGACCACCGACAAGGAGCGGTCCGCAGTGTTCATCATGCCCAGCAGCCAGACATTGTCCGGAACATGGAAGGACTCGTCATCAGGGGATGCATAGGCCAGGCGGGCGGACCATTCCGATGATCGTTTGTCGTGTTCGATCAGTAACATCAACTCGCCGAAGATTTTCGACAGGTTGCCGCGGTTGATCTCGTCGATGATGAAGACGTGCGGCACGCCGGGCTGTTTGCGGGCGGCCTCGCAGAAGCGGTGGAAGACCCCATCCCGCAGCTCAAAGCCGCCGTCTTGGGTCGGCCGATAGCCCTGGACGAAATCCTCATAGCCGTAGGACTGGTGGAACTGCACCACCTCCACACGCGCCTGGTCCTTCTGCGCCATCAAGGCGTAAGCGAGCCTGCGTGCAATGAAGCTTTTGCCCACGCCAGGGGCGCCCTGCAGGACCAGGTTCTTCTTGTCCTTCCAGATCGCCAGGATGCGCTCAAACTCTTCGCGATCCAGGAAGAGGCCCTTCAGGGCATCGTCGACGGTGTAGGGCGGTAGGGCGTCGGGTGTCGGCTCGGCTTGAGTATCGCGACGCGCCAGAACAGTCTCATAGGCGGTCACAAGCGCCTCCATGGCGTGCTCGAGAGCATCATCAGACGGAAGATCATCCGTGGCGAATGGCATGTGCGCCACGCAGCCGGCTTCGTAGCTTTGGGCGCGCCAGCCTTCAGCGCCCAGATCAATGTCGCCATCCAGCCGGAAGCCGGCCGACGCCAGGTCCGGAACTAGGGCGCGGTACTGGTCCGAGCGCGCCCGCAGGATCGGCAAAGCGCCGGACTGCTTGTGCTCATTCACCAACTCGGTGGTGCCCTGCATCAAGCACAGGTGGATCGCCGACAGGTCTCGACCGACGAGGAAGACGATGTAGAGGCCAGTCTGCGTCGAGGTGGTTTCGCGCTCGTCCATGACGGCGATCCACGGGACAGACGCCCAGACGCCTTTGCCAAGGCTCCAATCGACCTTGAGCGCATCGCGGCGAGACACGCTCGCAAGGCGGTCGATCGAGGCTTTGAGGCGGCCCATGGTCGCCCAAAGCTCTGGCTGGGTCTTAAAAGGTGTCGCTCGAACCGTGCGGAACTGCTCCAGAAACGATGTGGCTTCCAGTGCGAAGGTTGAGGCGGCCGTACCCACGTCGTCATAGGTCAGGGCGACCCATAGGAAGCTTTGGACATCGATCAGATCGCGCGGGGCCCACCCCTGCTGCTGGAGCGCATCAAACACCGCCTCCGCCACGGCTAGGGCGGTTCGGACCCGAGCATCTTCATGCGCGTAGCTGGGGAACTGGGCGTTCTTCAGGTGAGCCATCGCCTTTTCAAAGAGATCCGTTCGGATCACCAGGAAGTCGTCGGGCGACTGAAGCATTAGGGCGCAAGAGCCTAGGAACCGGGCGATCCCTCGGGGGCCAGTCGCGCCCGCGGCGCGGAAGATATCTCCTGCAGTCGCAATAAAGGCGTCCAGGCGATCAGTCGCGACATCATCGCCGGTCAACAAGGCGTTCAGCGCATCGCCGAGCGCAGCTGCTGTGGTTGGGTCCTTGGGCTTGAGGCGATCCACCGCCTGCCAGCTGACCAGGTTCTGGGGCTTGCCGGACGAGAGCAGCGTGCGGGTCAGGACGCTGTAATAGGCCGTAAGGAGCTCTCGAGCAGGAGCGTCGGTTAGGCCGAAGGAAGACGCTCTGGGCAGGACTTCCGTTTGGAACAGCTCGACGAGCTCGTCCTTGTAGCTGCGCTCGCGCTCTGGATAGATCTCACCGGGGCGATCGAAGGTTTCGAAGTCCGGCATGTGGGCGCGGAAGCGGGCTTGAAGCTGGGCCAGGGCGCTTAGATCGATGTCGGTGAGAGGGAGGTTCGCGTACCAGGCCAGAAGGTCTTGTAGCGCCGCTGGGGCCGACACGATCGCCAGCCAGGCGGGGTGGGGCTCAGCCAGCGCTGGGGCATTGGCCTTCAGCGCGCTGTGGCGGCTCTCAAAGGGACCATAGTGGGTGGCCTGGGCCGCTTCGGCGGGCGGTTCGGCATCCAACCAGATCCGGACGGATTCCTGTTCCAGCTGCAGCGCCAGGGTACGGCCTGCCGGCGTGCTCCAAACCGCGAGGTATTTCACCAGCGCTTTTTCCGGGCCCCATGCGGCGCGGATCTGCTCAAGTGCGTCAGTGGACCGGAACGCGGCGGCAGCATCGCTTGACCAGACAGTGAAGCCTAGGGTCTCTAAGACTTTGCGTACGGTGGCGTCGCCGCCGGAGAACTCGTCAGAGCGCAGAGGGCCTCTATGAGGATGTTGATAGCCGACCGCGACGCCAGCGATGGCTTTTGAATCGTAAAGTTTGCCGTCGCGGACGACGAACAGGTTGCGGGCCTTGCCGTAGCCGTACTTCTCCAGAAAGGCTGGGCCGCCTAAAGCGTTGAACTCATCGATCGCAGCATGAACGGCCGCAGGGTCCGTCAGTAGATTCAGACTCATGGCTCCCCCTCGCACTCTGGTTGCAGCCTTGGCCAGGAGAGGTCAACACTCAGCCTCTGGTTCAGGTCAGCCGCTTAGGGAAACAGCTAGAGCGGCGCTGATAGCGAACCGTCTGGCTCTCTTGTCTTTGCGCCGCTGACATCGAGAGCCTTGGTGCGCACTGGCAGCCTGCCTCGGCGATAGCGTCTACCTGACGCCTGGCGGCTGTTTCAACGACTGACTCCCACGGGAGAACGCCGGCGCTGGAGTGGATTCTGATTGACGCCCCTGGCTTGGCGCTGGGCGACAAGATGCTTAAAGGCGACAATCAAATGACGCCTAGCTTTTTGCCGCCTGCGCTAAGTTGGTCTCCCCCAACAACAGGAAGAGCGGAGCAGCAAAAGCTTGCTGATTGGGACGCTCTTTTCGCGGGCCATTTCAGTAAGGCGCACCTTCAACAAGCGTGGCGACTTGTTACTCCGAGGTCGGTGGTTCAATCTTCGACATCGGACGGCCGATGTCCCGCAAGCCGTTGTGGACTGAACGCGTAGGGCAAAGAAGCAGGTACAGCTTGGGCGCGCCGTCCGCCTTCCGCAGGGCTGTCATCTATTGACCCGCTGCGCGCGAGGCCTTGTTCCGCTTCCTGGGGTAAGTTGTTCGAGGCCCGCCTAATTTGCCTGGGTGACGGTAACCTAAGGCGGCGGTGTCATCTGTCCCGGCTTTCCCATGCGCGCTTGCGCGGCCTCTCTAAAGGCGGATCTGACCGGAACCCGGTCGGCTGACGCAACCGCGCGTTCGACTTTCATCCCCGGCCTGACGGCCTTCCTCGCGAAACAGGAAAGTCTCCCTTGCGGTCCTCCGCTGCGCTGCGGGGGGCTCGACTGCGTCCGCCCTGCGCGCCGCCCGGCCCCCGGGTCTCCCGATCGCCATCGAGGCCGCGGCAGGCGTGGCCCGAAAGCAAGGAGAGACGACCATGGCTTCCATCGGCACCTTTACCGCCCAAGCCGACGGCTACACGGGTTACATCAAGACCCTCACGCTCAACGTCGAGGCGGTGGCCTTCCAGCTCAACGAGAAGAGCGACGATAAGGCGCCCGACTACCGCATCTTCGCCGGTCAGACCGAGTTCGGGGCGGCCTGGAAGAGGACGAGCCGGGAGAACCGGGACTACCTCTCGGTCAAGCTCGACGACCCCAGCTTCCCCGCTCCGATCTACGCCTCCCTGGTCGAGGCCGAGGACGGGCACAGCCTGATCTGGTCCCGCTGACCCAGTCGCGGCGGCGCTGAGGCAGCGCCGCCGCCCATCATCGCCATTCGAGGAGGTCGCCATGACGCGCCCGAACGAACCCGCACGCCCCGATATTCACACCCGCATCACGAACCAGATCATCGCCCAACTAGAAGCCGGGGTCCGGCCCTGGGTCCAGCCCTGGGAGGCCGGCGCCACCGTCAACCGTCCGCTTCGTCATGACGGAACACCCTATAGCGGCATCAACATCCTTCTCCTCTGGTCCGAGGCGGTCGAGCGCGGATACCTCCGCCCGACCTGGATGACCTTCCGTCAGGCGCTGGCCCTCGGCGCCCATGTCCGGAAGGGCGAGCGCGGCGCGACGGTCGTCTACGCCAACCAGATCATCCGGGAGGAAGCCGATGAGGCCGGCAAACCCGTCGAGCAGCGCATTCCTTTCCTGAAGGCCTACACGGTTTTCAACCTGGATCAGATCGACGGCCTGCCTGAGCGCTACGCGCCGCAGCCGCAGCCGACCA
This sequence comes from Brevundimonas sp. ZS04, assembly GCF_001956865.1. Classification (NCBI taxonomy): domain Bacteria; kingdom Pseudomonadati; phylum Pseudomonadota; class Alphaproteobacteria; order Caulobacterales; family Caulobacteraceae; genus Brevundimonas; species Brevundimonas sp. ZS04. Next base: position 1,295 of record NZ_MTHE01000007.1, on the reverse strand, counting down.
TCAATCCCGAGGTTCGGATCGGCGCGGCTGAGGCCTTCTTCAGCGCTTGCGGAGCAGACATCCGGCACGGGGGCGGGAGCGCCTTCTACGCGCCTGCACCGGACTTCGTGCAGATGCCGGCCTTCGAGAGTTTTCAGGACGCTCAGAGCTATTACGCCACCCTTGGCCATGAGATGATCCATTGGACCCGCCATTCCAGCCGGCTGGATCGGGATCTGGGTCGTCAGCGTCACGGCGACGAAGGCTATGCCCGGGAGGAACTGGTCGCTGAGCTCGGCGCGGCCTTCCTCTGCGCCGACCTTGGTCTGGCGCTTGAGCCTCGCGAGGACCATGCGGCCTATATCGCTTCCTGGCTCCAGGTGCTGCGCGACGACAGACGGTTCATCGTTTCGGCCGCCGCCCATGCGCAACGGGCGGTCGCCTGGCTGCATGGGCTGCAGCCTGGATAGCCGACGTTGGTCTCTCCCGGTCGGTGTCCCGCATGGCTGCGGCGGCGCCGACCGGGAAGGTCGGCTAGCCCTCCCTGCGTTCCGTCAGGCTGAGGCGGCGGCTGGGCGGCGCTAGTTGTCGAGAGGACCTATGGGATCATCCGTAGGCCTACGGGGCGAGGGCAGAGGGGGGTCTAGGGCAGGATAGGCTTTGCGCCGGCAATGTCTGACAGAGCCCTTTCCCCATGGACCGCTTCACTGTTCGCCTTCCGCCCGACCTGGCTCGCCGCTTCGACGCGGCGGCCAGCGCGTGCGGCGGGCGGTCGAAGCTGTTAAGGCGGCTGATCGAGGCCTCGGCCGGAGATGGGGATCCGCGTTCCGGACCGGCGTCGGCGGAACCGCTGACCGGAAAACTGACCCTTAGGCTTGGCGCTGCCGATCTCGCCGCCGTAGAGGCTGAGGCGACGAGGGTCGGCCTGTCGCGCACCCAGTGGGTGGTCGCCCTCGTGCGCCGGCGGCTCCACGGCCAGCCGCAGCTTTCGCCGGGGGAGGCCGTCGCCTTTATCGAGATCCAGCGCGACCTGCGCCGTATCGGCGTGAACCTGAACCAGATCGCCCGGACCGTGAATGCGACGGTCCCGGGTGGGCGGGCGCCTGGTGCTGAGCTGGTTCGCGTCCTCGCCTTTGCAGAGGAGGTCAGAGGCGGGCTGTCGGGCCTGCGGCGGGCGTTCGAGGGCAACCTCGACTACTGGTCGGCCGGCTCATGACGGACTTCCGGCCGCCTTCGGGTTTCGAGGAGGCGCTGCGGCCGCCGGTCCAGCCGGCGCGGGCGCGGATCACGCGGTCGGTGCTTGGGCGGGCGGGAGG
>NZ_MTHE01000078.1:0-244 GCF_001956865.1 Brevundimonas sp. ZS04 | reverse complement strand
GCACAACACGCGTGATGGCATCCCGCAGACCGCTCGCGAAATCTCTCGCACGGCTCAATATTGCTATAATGACGGTTCTTGCGTTCCCGACGGTTCGGGTACGACGGGTGATGGCACCTTCTCGATCCCGGTCGCTACGACCACGACTTTGAGTCCTGAAGTCAGGGCGCTTCTGACCAGCGCAGGCGTGACGACGTTTGCACTGGCGCGTCGTACGAACGAACTGGGGCCGCGTACCTACAAC
>NZ_MTHE01000077.1:0-244 GCF_001956865.1 Brevundimonas sp. ZS04 | reverse complement strand
TCCGATCCGGCGGGGCTGGCGGCCATGTCGGCGGCTGCGCGATCCGTGGCGATCCCGGATGCGGCGCAACGGCTGGCGGATCTGGTGGAGGCGGCGGCCTCCTGAACCCTCTCCCGGCGGGAGAGGGAAGCGGGATGACGTGGCTGTTTGGGCCGTCTAACCTCCGCCCATGCCCCAGTTCGTGACCGACCTGACCAACACCATCTTCGCGCTCTGGCGTCAGTTTCACTGGCTGCCGGAATGG
>NZ_MTHE01000076.1:0-244 GCF_001956865.1 Brevundimonas sp. ZS04 | reverse complement strand
CGTCATGGCCTTCGAGAAGTGGAAGGCGGGCAAGGACTTCGACGCCCCGGTCCGCACGATCACCGACGTGCTGGGGCGGCTGCGGTACGGCGCCAAGGCCTAACTGCCCTCTCCCGATGGGAGAGGGAAGGCGGGGAGAGGGTTAAAGGATGCGGTTGACGTGCGCCATCTTGCGTCCCGGCCGGGCGTCGTGCTTGCCGTAGAGGTGCAGGCGGGCGTCGGGCTGGGCGGCCAGCGCGCGCCA
>NZ_MTHE01000075.1:0-246 GCF_001956865.1 Brevundimonas sp. ZS04 | reverse complement strand
CAGTTCGTCGGCCAGCTCCTTGCGCTCGGCCAGCGAGGATTCCAGGCCGATCAGCTTCATCAGGTCGACGATGGAGGTGCGCCAGTTCAGCTTCTGCGCGCGCTGCTCGTTCATGAAGTCGAGGATGACGGCGGAGATGCAGGTACACGTGCGGCGCAGATGTCGGGGATCGTGCGCTCAAGCAGCGAGGCTCCGCGAGCCGAGCGATAGCGCACTAACAATGCCGCATAAAAAAGCGCTCAAGTC
>NZ_MTHE01000074.1:0-256 GCF_001956865.1 Brevundimonas sp. ZS04 | reverse complement strand
TGGCGCGCGCTGGCCGCCCAGCCCGACGCCCGCCTGCACCTCTACGGCAAGCACGACGCCCGGCCGGGACGCAAGATGGCGCACGTCAACCGCATCCTTTAACCCTCTCCCCGCCTTCCCTCTCCCAATGGGAGAGGGCAGTTAGGCCTTGGCGCCGTACCGCAGCCGCCCCAGCACGTCGGTGATCGTGCGGACCGGGGCGTCGAAGTCCTTGCCCGCCTTCCACTTCTCGAAGGCCATGACGTTGTCGATGCGG
>NZ_MTHE01000073.1:0-385 GCF_001956865.1 Brevundimonas sp. ZS04 | reverse complement strand
CACAGAATCTGGAGTGAGAACGACGAGGCCCTGCCTCTCAAGCAGCTCAAGCTCGCCGGCGAACAGGCGTGTCGGGTCAGGATCCAACGTCCGGACGAACTCGCGATCGAGATGTTGAATCCCAAGGATGATCGCTTTCCGAGCACGTTCTTCGCCGGTCATGATGAAGCCATCAGTACGACCGTGACCCTGGCGATCTACTTGGGCGAACCACTCGTCGAGTACCGGCTTGCGTCTCCGGGCGCTGTAACCGTTTCGGTAGTCGCAGTCCCAAAGATATCCGCGGGCACCTGCACCTAGGCCCACGATTGAACCCATGCCCCAATGGTTCGCCTTTTGGACGTAACCCGCCCCGGAGCGGGTGGACCAACGCACGTGCGTCTCC
>NZ_MTHE01000072.1:0-390 GCF_001956865.1 Brevundimonas sp. ZS04 | reverse complement strand
GTGCAGCGCTCGAACGTCTGCCCGTTGACGAGCCCTGCCTCTTGGAACAGCGGCGCCGTCGAGGAGATCGTCACGGCCGAGGCTGCGGGCGGGCGCTCGCGGCTGGCGATCTGGTCGGCGGCCAGCGCCGTCCCGGCGAGCGCGAAGAGGGTGCCGCCTGCTGCCAGGGCCTTCGACAGTCCGCGCCTCATGACCGGCTCCAGATGCGTCGCAGCTGGGCGACGGCGAGGATCAAGGCTGCCAGGAGCACGATCAGCGCCACGATCGGGCCCTTGACGGCGTCGACGACGGCGCCGACGTCGGCGACCGTGCCGCGCACCAAGGCGACGTCACTCCCGCGGGGGAGCGACCATTCCTCGCTGGTGGGGTTGGCGTCGCCTTGCGTGGTAA
>NZ_MTHE01000071.1:0-395 GCF_001956865.1 Brevundimonas sp. ZS04 | reverse complement strand
GTCTCGGTGTGGGCGTCCAGGAGCAGCAGCTCGAGTTCGATCGTCAGGCGCAGTCGTCGGTCGTCGGCCAGGCCGTGGGCGTGGTCGAGCAGCCGGCGCGCCCAAGCGGTGCGCGTGGCGTGCCGCGCTGCGACGCCGGCCGCCAGCAGGCGCCTGGCCCGATCGGGGCGCCGAGGCGAGAGCTCGGCCGCGCGCTCGAGCGCGCGGGCGGCGGCGACCCGTCCACCACGCAGCTCGAAATCCGAGGCGACGTCTTCGAGGTCCTGCGCGCACGCCTCATCCTCGGCGACGGCGGCCGAGGCCCGGTGCCAGGCCCGGGCCCCGCGCGTGACCGACGCCGTGGCGATCGCGGCGTGGCAGCGTCGGCGCTCCTCGACGCTGGCGCCGTGGTGCAC
>NZ_MTHE01000070.1:0-397 GCF_001956865.1 Brevundimonas sp. ZS04 | reverse complement strand
GTGCGTAACCGACGCCTGTCCGAGCTTCCGGCGCTGGAGAACCTCAGCGAGCTGCTGTTCGACGCGCGTTCCGCGCTGACCCAGCAGAACAGCTGGCAGGGCGAGTTCCGCAGCCGCCGCAAGAACCACGAGCCTTACTGGGGCCAGTTGTCGCTGTCGAAGGTCTACGACGATCTCGGCGAGCTGACCCACTACATCGGCATCTACGAAGACATCACGCAGAACAAGCTGGCCCAGCAGCACATCGAGAAACTCGCCTACCGCGACAACCTCACCGGCCTGGCCAACCGGCACTATTTCATCGGCGCCCTCGAGGAACGCCTGGAAAGCAGCGGCGACCGCCCGCTCAGCCTGCTGCTGGTGGACATCGACAACTTCAAGCGGATCAATGACAGCC
>NZ_MTHE01000069.1:0-400 GCF_001956865.1 Brevundimonas sp. ZS04 | reverse complement strand
GCCCGCACCTTGCTGCTGTCGATCTCGGAGATCAGCTCGGAGCGGTGGTCGGCCGGTCGGTCGCGGCGCGCCAACATCCAGCCGAGCATCGAGCGCAACTGGGAATACGCCGTCATGCGCGCGTGGGCGTGCGTCGTCCAGCGCGACCTGCAGATCAGCGCGGTCCTCGACGACATCGCCTCCGGGCGCCCGGCGATCTATTCCACCTTCCTGTCGTACGACGAAGTGGCCCACCACAGCGGCGTGGAGCGCCCCGAGACGCTGCAAACGCTGCGCCGCCTCGACCATGAGCTCGACCGCATCGCCCGCGCCGCTGCCGAGGCTCCGCGGCCCTACCGCGTGGTGGTGCTCTCCGATCACGGGCAGTCGCAGGGCGCAACCTTCCTGCAGCGGTATGGCC
>NZ_MTHE01000006.1:0-228565 GCF_001956865.1 Brevundimonas sp. ZS04 | reverse complement strand
GCCTTCAGCAGGCGCGCCCCGCCTCACGCCTGAAAACCAGACCCATCGACGCCGCGCGCCTGCTGAAGGCCTGCGCGGCCGCACATCTGTTTTCAGGATACGAATTCCATGTCTCTCAAGACCGCTGCGGCGCCGTGCGCCCTGCTGATCGGCGCCTGCCTGGCGCCGTCCCTCGCCCATGCCTACGACCTGTCGGAGGCTGACGCCCCCACCGTCGTCGACAGCATCATCGTCACCGGCCGTCGCAACGCCGAAGACCCGACCGTCGTGGCCGAGGCCCGCGATCGTCTCAGCCGCACCCCCGGCGCCGTCGCCGTGGTGTCGGCCGAAAGCTATTCCGACCGCTTCGTCCAGGGCTTCTCCGACACCCTGCGCAACGTCCCCGGCGTGCTGGCGCAAAAGCGGTTCGGCGAGGAAAGCCGCCTGTCCATCCGCGGCTCGTGCATCGCCCAGGGCTTCCACCAGCGCGGCGTCCTGTTCGCCCAGGACAGCGTGCCCTTCGCCGACGCCGACGGCTTTTCCGACTTCCAGAGCGTGGATTCCCTCAGCGCCCGCTATGTCGAGGTGTGGAAGGGCGCCAACACCCTGCGCTTCGGCGGGGCCCAGTTAGGCGGGGCGATCAACCTCGTCACCCCGACCGGCCGCACGGCCCGCCAGCGCGCCCTGATGCAGGTCGAGGGCGGCAGCTACGGCTTCGTGCGCGCTCATGGCGCCGTCGCCGAGACCTATGGCGCCTGGGACGTCTTCGCCGCCGCCACCGCCATGCAAGGCGACGGCTGGCGCGACCACAGCCAGCAATCGCAGGGGCGCCTGACCGTCAATGCGGGCCGTTCCTTCGGCGAGGACCGCGAAGTGCGCCTGATCGCCCAGGCCGCCGACATCAAGCAGGACATGCCCGGCTCCCTGACGCTGAAACAGGCGCTGAACACCCCACGCATGGCCTCAGCCAGCGCCCTGTCCGGCGATCAGGCCCGCGATCTGACGGTCAAGCGGCTGACGCTCCAGACCCGCTGGCGCTTCAACGAATCGACCCTGTTCGAGGGCGCGGTCTGGGGCTGGGAGAAATCCCTCTATCACCCGATCTTCCAGGTGCTGGATCAGGACAGCACGACGCGCGGCGCCTTCGCCCGCATCGACTGGACCGGCCAGATCGGCGGCCTGCGCGCCGACGCCTTCTACGGCTTCTCGTGGCGCGAGGGAGAGGTCGAGGCCCTGCGCTATGTGAACCTGGCGGGTCAGCGCGGCGCCAAGACCGCCGATGCGCGTCAGGACGCCTCCGGTCTGGACGTCTTCGCCGAGGGGCGGCTGTTCGTCACCGACCAACTAGCTCTGGTCGCGGGCGGCTCATGGGGACGCGCCACGCGCGACTATCTAGACCGCATGACCTCGGCCAATGATGCCAGCCGGGACTATGACTGGTTCTCGCCGCGCATGGGCCTGTTGTGGGAAGCCGAGAACGGCGCCCAGGTCTTCGCCAACCTGACCCGCTCGGTCGAGCCGCCGACCTATGGCGCCCTGGTGCAGGCGCCGCTGACCGGCTTCACCCCGGTCGAGGTTCAGGACGCCTGGACCGGCGAGATCGGCACGCGCGGCCGTCATGGCCCTCTGGCCTGGGATCTGGTCGCCTATCGCAGCCGGATCGAGGGCGAGATGCTGAACTTCATCACCGGCCCCGACATCCCCGTCGCCACCTTCAACGCCAAGAAGACGATCCATCAGGGAATCGAGGCCGGGCTGGACTGGACCCTTCCCGTCGAACTGGCGGACGGGTCGCTGATGCTGCGTCAGGTCTATAACTGGAGCGACTTCCGCTTCGACGGCGACGCCCTGTGGGGCGACAATCGCCTGCCGGTCGTGCCCGAGCACCAGTACCGGGCCGAGCTGACCTGGCGCCATCCGACGGGCGTCTTCGTCACCCCGTCGGTCGAGTGGCGGATGTCCAGCCCCTACGTCGATTACGCCAACACCATGAAGGCGCCGGACTACGCCGTGCTGGGCCTGACCGGCGGCTTCAACATCAACGCCCGCACCTCGGTCTACATCGACGCGCGTAACCTGACCGACAAGCGTTACGTCGGCGAGTTCTCGGCCGTGACCGACGCTCGCTCGTCGCAGACGGCCGTCTTCTTCCCCGGCGAGGGCCGTTCGGTCTTCGTCGGCCTGCGGCTGGCCTACTGATGACCGCCTCTCTCAAGACCAAGGCGCCGGACATGATGTCCGGCGCCTATCGGGCCGTCTGGCGCTGGCACTTCTACGCCGGGGTGCTGGTGATGCCGTTCCTGATGCTGCTGACGCTGACGGGCGGCCTCCATCTGTTCAAGGACGAGATCGACCACGCCGTCTATCGCTCCATGATCGAGGTTCCGGCTAGCGCCCAGCAAGCCGATCCTGATCAGTGGCTGGCCGCCGCCGCCCGCGCAGGCGAAGGCCGGGCGGCAAATGTGCTGGTGCCTGACCGCGCCGATCAGGCCGTGCGCGTCCGCGTCGACAGGCCCGACGGCGCCCAGCGCACCGTCTTCGTCGATCCGCACACCGCCACGGTCACCGGCGTCACCGCCTATGGCGGCGTGACCGAGACGATCAAGAAGCTGCACTCCCTGACCCTGTTCGGCGGCCCCATCGGCACGGCGCTGAACATTCTGGTCGAGATCATCGCGGGCTGGGCCATCATCCTGTGCGCCACCGGCATCTACCTGTGGTGGCCGCGCCGCCGCGTCGCCGCCGTGCTGAAGCCCAGCCAGAGCGACGCCAGCCGCCGCCCCTTCTGGCGCGATGTCCACGCCCTGACCGGCTTCTATGTCGGCGGAGTGATCATCTTCCTGGCGGCCACCGGGATGCCGTGGTCAGCCGTCTGGGGCGATCGGTTCATGGGCGTCATGCGCGACACGGGACTGGGCCGCCCGCCCGCGCCCGCCGCCGCCAGCCCCTGGAGCCACGCCAAGCCCCACGACGCCCCCGCGGACGTGGGCTGGACGCTGGAGAACGCCGTCATGCCCGCGCATGGGCACGGCGTCGCCAGTCTGACGCGCGTTCTTGAAACCGCGCAGGCGCAGGCCCTGCCCCGCCCCTTCACCGTCAGCATCCCCCGATCCTCCGACCTGGCCTGGACCGTCTCCCGCCAGACCCGCAAGGCCGAGGACGCCCGCAGCCTCTATGTCGATGGCGCCACCGGGGCGGTGAAGGCCGACCTGCGCTGGAGCCAGTTCGGCGTCATGGCCAAGGGCTTCGAATGGGGCATCGCCGTCCATCAGGGAACGCAATACGGCTGGATCAACCGCATCGTCATGCTGATCGGCTGCATCGCCGTCTGGCTGCTGGCGATCAGCGGGTTGATCATGTGGTGGAAGCGCCGCCCGCCCAGCCTGTCGCGCCGCCTTGCCGGCGCCCCGCCCGCGCCGCCCGGCCCCCGCGCGAGAATCGCCGTGCTGTGCATCGTCATCCCCCTGTCCATCCTCTATCCCTTGACGGGACTGAGCCTCGTGGCCGCCCTGCTGCTCGACCGAGCGGCGCGGGCGTTCGCCGGGTCCAAGCCCGTCGCAGCCTCTTGAGAAGGAGCTTCAACATGAAACCTCTGTTCGCCCTGACCGTCCTGTCGGCCGCCGCCCTCACCCTCGCCGCCTGCGGCCAGCCCGCCGAAAAGTCGGCCGAGGCCGCCAAGGACGCCGCCGTCGCCCCCGGCGTGGTCCAGGTCGCCGACGCCTGGTGCCGCCCCACCCCCAACGGCGCCAAGGCCGGGGGCTGCTACCTGACCCTGACGGCAGGCTCCGACGACCGTCTGGTCAGCGTCTCGACCGCCCTGGCCCAGTCGGCCGAGGTGCATGAGATGAAGATGGAGAACGGGGTCATGAGCATGGCCCACCTGGCCGACGGCCTGCCCCTGCCCGCCGGAACCCCGGTCGAGCTGAAGCCCGGCGGCAACCACATCATGCTGATGGGCCTGCGTGATCCGCTGGTCGACGGCGGCGTCGCCTCCTTCACCCTGACGTTCGAGAAGGCCGGTCCCATCGGCGTCCACGCGGCCATCAAGCAGCCGCCGGTGGTGGATTCCGAAGAGTAGGAGGCTCTCTTGGCGGCGCGAGCCTGACAAACCGGCCCGAACCGGCTAAAGGCTCGCGCTCACGAGGAATACCATGGCCCTGAAAGTCGCGATCGTCGGCCTGCCCAACGTCGGCAAGTCCACCCTGTTCAACGCCCTGACCAAGACGGCGGCGGCCCAAGCGGCCAACTATCCGTTCTGCACCATCGAGCCGAACACCGGCGACGTGGCCGTGCCGGAGCCGCGCCTGAACGTCCTGGCCGGCATCGCCGGGTCCAAGGAGATCATCCCCTCGCGGATCACCTTCGTGGACATCGCCGGTCTGGTGCGCGGCGCATCCAAGGGCGAGGGCCTGGGCAACCAGTTCCTGGCCAACATCCGCGACTGCGACGCCATCGCCTTCGTCGCCCGCTGCTTCGTCGATGACGACATCACCCACGTCGAGAACCGCATCGACCCGATCTCGGACCTCGAGATCATCGAGACCGAGCTGATGCTGGCCGACCTCGAGAGCCTTGAGCGCCGCCGCGTCCAGATCGAGAAGCGCGCCAAGGGCGGCGACAAGGAATCCCAGCTGAACCTGAAGCTGATCGACGCCGCACTCGAGAAGCTGCGCGACGGCAAGCCCGCGCGTCTGGCCGAGGTGTCCAAGGAGGACAAGAAGGCTTGGGACATGCTGCAGCTGCTGACCGCCCTGCCCGCCCTCTATGTCGCCAACGTCGAGGAAGGCTCGGCCGACAAGGGCAATGAGCTGTCCGATCTGGTCGCCAAGCGCGCCGCCGAGGACAACGCCAACTCAGTCGTCATCTCGGCCCAGATCGAGTCGGAAATCGCCGTCCTGGACGACGAGGAGCAGAAGGAGTTCCTCGAGACCCTGGGTCTGGAAGAGCCCGGCCTGAACCGCCTGATCCGCGAGGCCTACAAGCTGCTGGGCCTGCAGACCTACTTCACCGTCGGGCCGAAGGAAGCGCGCGCCTGGACCATCCCCGTCGGCGCCACCGCGCCGCAGGCGGCGGGCGTGATCCACACCGACTTCGAAAAAGGCTTCATCCGCGGCGAGACCATCGCCTTCGACGACTATGTCGCGCTGAAAGGCGAAGCGGGCGCCAAGGAAGCGGGCAAGATGCGCGCCGAAGGCAAGGCCTACATCGTCAAGGACGGGGATGTGATGCATTTCCTGTTCAACAACTAAGACACTTCCTCAGGGCGGTTAGAAAATCTGACCGCCCTGATAGAATTACTGAAATTCCATACCCTTGCAGGTATCGCCAAAGCCCTGAATGAATCAGCCGACTGACGCTGAAAATTCTCCAGGGACGCCATGAAGTTCGATACCCTCGCCGTGCATGCGGGCTATTCGCCTGATCCGACCACCAAATCGGTTGCCGTGCCCATCTATCAGACCACCAGCTACGCCTTCGACGACACCCAGCACGGGGCGGATCTGTTCGACCTGAAGGTGGCGGGCAACATCTACACCCGCATCATGAACCCGACGTCCGACGTGCTGGAACAGCGCATCGCGGCGCTGGAGGGCGGCATTGCGGCGCTGACCGTGGCCTCGGGTCAGGCGGCGATCACCTATGCGATCCTGACCATCGCGGAGGCGGGCGACAACATTATCGCCACCTCGACCCTGTATGGCGGCACCTATAATCTGTTCGCCCACACCCTGCCCCAGTACGGCGTCACGGTGCGCTTCATCGACGCCGCCGACCCGGCCGCCATCGCCGCCCATACGGATGAGCGCACCAAGGCGGTCTTCTGCGAATCCATCGGCAACCCGCTGGGCAATGTCGTCGACTTCGGCGCCCTGGCTGACGCGGCCCACGCGCAAGGGTTGCCGCTGATCGTCGACAACACCGTGCCGACCCCCTACCTGACCCGCCCGATCGAGCACGGCGCGGACATCGTCATCCACTCCCTGACCAAATACATCGGCGGCCACGGCACCAGCATCGGCGGCGCCATCGTGGACAGCGGCAACTTCCCCTGGGCCGAGCACAAGGCGCGCTTCCGCCGCCTGAACGAGCCGGAAGTCAGTTACCACGGCGTCGTCTACACCGAGGCGCTTGGCCCGGCGGCCTTCATCGGCCGGGTGCGCACCGTCCTGCTGCGCAACACGGGCGCCGCCATCTCGCCGTTCAACAGCTTCCTGATCCTTCAGGGGCTTGAGACGCTGGCCCTGCGCATGGACCGCCACGTCGAGAACGCGACCGCCGTCGCCCAGTGGCTGAAGGCCCACCCCAAGGTGGAATGGGTCAACTACGCCGGGCTGGAAGACCATCCGTCCAACCCGCTGATCAAGAAGTATTTCGGCGGCAAGGCGTCCGGCCTTCTGACTTTCGGCGTGAAGGGCGGCCGCGAGGCGGGCGCCCGCTTCCAGGACGCGGTGAAGATCTTCACCCGTCTGGTCAACATCGGCGACGCCAAGTCGCTGGTCTGCCACCCAGCCTCGACCACCCACCGCCAGCTGTCGCCTGACGAGCTGAAGAAGGCGGGCGTGACCGAGGACACCGTGCGCCTGTCCGTCGGCATCGAACACATCGACGACCTGATCGCCGATCTGGACCAGGCGCTGGCCGCCGTCTGATTTTTCGACCTGTCCCAGCCAGGCGCCGCCGACGCGGCGCTTGGCTGTCGACTCCGCTGATCCGGCTCACTACGGTCCCGCCATCGAATTCTCCGAGGGGTGAGACTGTATGCGTATTTCATCTTCCGTCGCCGTCCTGGCTTTCGCCGCGGCCCTGGCCGGCGGCGCCGCTGCTCAGGCCCAGACCGCGCCCGCCTTCGACGCCGCGCGCATTTCCGAGGACATCCGCGTCCTGTCGGACGACAGCTTCGAGGGGCGCGGCATCGCCACCCCGGCCGAGCAGAAGGTCATCGACTACCTGAGCCGCCAGTATGCGGCCGCCGGCTTCGCGCCGGGCGGCGAGAACGGCGGCTGGACCCAGGCGGTCGGCCTGAACCGCTTCACCGTCTCCAACGTCTCGGGCCAGCTGAAGCTGGGCGACTGGAGCCAGCCGCTGACGCAGGGCCAGGAAGTCACCATGACGACCCGCCTGCCCAGCAACGGCGTCGACCTGAAGGACGCGCCGCTGGTCTTCGTCGGCTACGGCATCAGCGCGCCCGAGCGTCAGTGGAACGACTTCAAGACTGACGTGCGCGGCAAGGTGATCGTCGTCCTGGTCAACGACGCCGACTTCGAAGACCCGTCGCTGAACACCTTCGGCGGCGAGGCCATGACCTATTACGGCCGCTGGACCTACAAGTTTGAGGAAGCCGCGCGTCAGGGCGCGGCGGGCGTGCTGATCGTTCACGAGACCAAGCCCGCCTCCTACGGCTGGACCACGGTCGCCAACTCCTGGGGCGTGCCGCAGTTCGACATCGTGCGCGCCGATCCGTCGGCCGAGCGCGTGGCGATGGAAGGCTGGATCCAGCGCGATCTGGCCGTCGACCTGTTCCGCCGCGCGGGCCTCGACTTCGAGCAGGAGAAGATCAAGGCGCGCAGCCGCGACTTCCAGCCCGTCGAACTGACCGGCGCGACCCTCGACGCCCGCATGGACGTGAAGTCCGAGCGCATCGTCACCCACAACGTCGTGGCCAAGCTGGAAGGCTCGACCCATCCGGACGAGACCATCCTCTACACCGGCCACTGGGACCACATCGGCATGGGCGAGCCGGACGCCAACGGCGACCGCATCTTCAACGGCGCCATCGACAATGCCTCGGGCACGGCGGCCCTGCTGGAAATGTCGCGCCAATGGTCGGCCGGACCGCGGCCTGAGCGCACCATCGTCATGATCAGCTTCACCGGCGAAGAAAGCGGCCTGCTGGGTTCGGAATTCTACGCCGCCAACCCGCTGTATCCGCTGGAGAAGACCGTCGGCGGCTTCAACATCGACTCCTCCGCCGTCTTCGGCCGGATGAACAAGCTGGGCGTGACCGGCTACGGCCATTCCGAACTGGACGAGCCGGTGATCGCGGCGGCGGCGGTGCAGGGACGCGGCTTCGTCGGCGACGCCGGCGCCGCGGCGGGCATCTACTTCCGCTCCGACCACTTCCCGCTCGCCAAGAAGGGCGTGCCGATGGCCTATCTGTCCTCGACGGGCGAGTTCGTCGACGCGCCGATCGAGCCGCGCCTGGCGCGCGCCGCCGACTATCGCGCCAACCGCTATCACCAGGCGGCGGACGAGTGGGAGGCCGATTGGGACTACTCGGGCATGCTTCAGGATCTGGATGTCATGTTCAAGGTCGGTCAGGATCTGGCCAACAGCCGCACCTGGCCGGAATGGAAGTCCGGCTCGGAGTTCGGCCCGGAACGCGCCAAGAGCGCCGCTCAGCGCCGCTGATCCGGCCCTTCGGTCGAACATGACGAAAATGTAAGGGGCGGCCTCGCAAGGGGCCGCCCTAAGACTATGGGAAACGGCCTCGTGGGGAAGGTCGAAGGAAACGCCATGCACCATCGCTTCATTCGCGGCGTCGCCGCCGCCGCGCTGATCCTCGTCGCGGGCGCCGCCTCGGCCCAGGACTTTTCAGCCCAGCGCCTGTCCGACGACATCCGCGTCATCAGCGCCGACGACTTCCAGGGCCGCTACCCCGGCACGGAGGGCGAGAAGAAAACGCTGGATTGGCTGCAGGCCCAGTATGAGGCCATGGGGCTGGAGCCTGGCGGACCGAACGGCCAATGGCTGCAGGTCATCGACCTGAAGCGCCTGACGCCCAGGGGCGAGCCCGCGCTGGCCTTGACCGGAACGCCGTCCGGCGGCCGCGCCCTGACCGCCGGGACCGACTTCACCCTGCGAGCGATGAACGATGCGGCCGTGGGCCAGGTGATCGACGCCCCCATGGTCTTCGCAGGCTACGGCATCCATGCGCCCGAGCGAGGCTGGGACGACTACGGCGATCTGGACGTGACCGGAGCGGTCGTCCTGGTCGTGGCGGGCGAGCCCGACGGCGAACTGTTCAACGGCCCCTACGCCACCACCTACCAGTCCGCCGCCTACAAGGCTGACGAGGCCAAGCGGCGCGGCGCCGTGGCGGTTCTGACCGTCGTCGACGGCGACGCGGGCGCGGCCGCCTGGCGACGCGAGACATCGGGGGCCGGCCGCACCCGCACCCTGACGCCCGGCTCAGCCGAACTGACCCTCAGCGGCGCCGTCAACCGCGACGTCGCCGCCGAAATGGGCGTGGACCTGGCGTCGCTGAAGCCCCGCTTCGAAACCGGCGACTTCCGCGCCTTCCCGCTGGAGACGCGGATCACCGCCTCGGCCGAGGAATCGGTCGAAATCCTGCGCACCCACAACCTTCTGGCGCGCATCACCGGAACGGAACGCCCGAACGAGGTCGTCATCTATTCCGCCCACTGGGACCATGTCGGCGTCAATGAACACGCAGCGGGCGACGACAAGGTGTTCAACGGCGCCTGGGACAACGCCTCGGGCACCATCGGCGTGGTCGAGATGGCGCGCCAGCTGAAGGCCGCCCCGACGCCGAAGCGCACCCTCGTCTTCGCCCATATGGCGGCCGAGGAGATGGGCCTGCTGGGCGCCTACGCCTATGTCGCCGATCCGGTCTATCCGCTGGAGACGACGGTGGCCGACATCAACATCGACATGCTGCCCCTCAGCGGCCCGACTCGCGACGTGCCCATCTTCGGCAAGGGCCAGAACAGCCTCGAGGACGACCTTCAGGCCCTGGCCGAACAGGAGGGCCGCTACGTCTCGGACGACGGCCAGCCGGAGCAGAATTTCTACTACCGCTCCGACCACTTCCCCTTCGCCCGTGCAGGCGTGCCGGCCCTGATGCCCTGGCACGGGGTGGATTGGGTCGAGGGCGGCCGCGAGGCGGGCCTGCCGGCCTGGAAGGCCAAGTTCGGCGCCGACTATCACCGTCCGAGCGACGAGTGGTCGGCCGACTGGGATCTGCGCTCGGCGGTCGAGAACCTGACACTGCTCTATCGCCTGGGCCTGGACCTGGCCAACGGCGACGAATGGCCGAGTTGGAAGCCGACCTCCGAGTTCGGCCAGGTCCGCGACCGCAGCGCGGCGGCCCGACGTTGACGCATCAAAAGGCAAGGGCGGCAACGCCCTCGCCCGCCCGCACGTTGAGGCGGAAATGAAGCGCCCTTCGCCTCTCTTCTTCATCGTGCTGGCGCCCCTGCTGGCGGCCTGCGACCCGCCGGGACAGGTCAACCCGCCCACGGAGCCCGCCCAACCCATACAGGGGCCGGGAACCTCGGCGCCCCCGCCCCAGCGCCCGCCGGGGATGGAGCCCTTGCTGCGCGGCGCCGGCGCGACCAGCTTCGTCGGCCGATGGGCCGCCGCGGCCGGCGCCTGCGCGCAGCCAGACGATGAGGCCGCGCTCGAGATCACCACCACCGATCTGCACGGGCGCGGACTGCTCTGCGTGATCGAAACCATCAATGAGCGCGGCCAAGGCTACGACGCCCTCCTCTCCTGCCAGACGGCCGCCGGCCAGGCCGAACGCCCCGCCCGCTTCGAAGCCACCGACGACGCCTTGCGCCTGATCTGGCTGGATCGGCCTAATGAGCAGCCCCAGCGCCTGATCCGCTGCACCACCCTGGCGCGCTGACGGCACAGGACGCCGCCCACGAAAAAACCCGCCGGATCGCTCCGGCGGGTCGTTTCGTCTGCGAGGAGAAAGCGCCTTAGTGGGCGACGCCCTTCCAGATGCGGCGATAGCTGGCGTAGGTCACGCCCGCGAAGGCCAGCAGGAAGATGATGACCCCGAAGCCCATCTGCTTGCGCTCGACCATCTTCGGCTCGGATGTCCAGGCGATGAAGGCCGCGACGTCCTTCGACATCTGGTCCACGGTCGCCTCGGTGCCGTCGTCATAGGTGACCTGACCGGCGGTCAGCGGCGCCGGCATGGCGATGAAGCCGCCCGGCGGCACATGGCCCTTGCCTTCCCAGAACGGGGTCATGTCGCCCGCCATATAGGGGTTGTAGTGCTGGCCCGGCGCCATCTTCAGGCCCGCCGGCGGGGTCGAATAGCCCGACAGCAGCGAATAGATGTAGTTGGCGCCGTCGTGGCGAGCCTTGGCCATGACCGACAGGTCCGGCGGCATGGCGCCGCCGTTGGCCGCAGCGGCCGCCGTCGGGTTCGGGTAGGGGTTGGGGAAGCGGTCCGCCGTGGTGGCGTCGCGACGCAGGTCTTCACCCGTTTCCGAGTCGATGTCGGCGACCTGGATCTCCTTGGCCAGAGCCTTCACGACCGGGTTGTCGTTCGGGTTCGGATACTTCGGATTCCAGAACGGCCCGTGCTTGTCGCCCAGGTTGCGGAAGTGCACCAGATCCATGCCGTGGCACGAGGCGCAGACTTCACGATAGACCTTGTAGCCGCGCTGCAGCTGGCCCTGGTCGAAGGTGCCGAACGGACCGGCGAAGCTGAAGCCGCCGTCGCGCGGATGCTTGGCGCCCCCGGCGGCCATCGCCGGAGCGGCGATGGCGACCAGGCCGACAGCGGCCGTCACGGAGACGAGGATCTTGCGGAAGGACACGGTCTTTTTCTCGTTGCTCATCATCGCGCTCAGGCCTTCTCGGCTGCGGTCGACGGGAGCACGGGCTCCGAGATCGTCGCCGGGATCGGCAGCGGCTTCTCACGCAGGCCGATGAGAGGCATCAGCACCAGGAAGAAGACGAAGTAGTAGGCGGTGAACAGGCGGGTCAGCCACAGGTAGGAGTTCAGCTGGCCGTCGATCAGGTTGAAGCTGGGCATGCCCGGCACGACCGGCGCGTCCGGCAGCTGCGCGCCGCACCAGCCCAGGCCGAAGCAGACGAACAGGAAGATGATGAAGAAGGTCTTCATCGTCGGGCGGTAGCGCATGGAGCGCACCTTGGACGTGTCCAGCCACGGCAGGACGAACAGCACGCCGATCGCGGCGAACATGGCCACCACGCCGCCGAACTTGTCGGGGATGGCGCGCAGGATCGCGTAGAAGGGCAGCATGTACCACTCAGGCACGATGTGCGCCGGGGTCTGCAGCGGGTTGGCCGGGATGTAGTTGTCGGCGTGGCCCAGGGCGCCAGGGTTGTAGAAGACGAACACCGCGAACAGGATCAGGAACAGGATGATCGCAAAGCCGTCCTTGACCGTGAAGTACGGGTGGAAGGGCAGCGTGTCCTTGGCCTGACGGTCCTTCGGGATCAGGATGCCGACCGGGTTGTTCTGACCGGCGGCGTGCAGGGCCCACAGGTGCAGCACCACGCAGCCGGCGATGACGAACGGCAGCAGGTAGTGCAGCGAGAAGAAGCGGTTCAGCGTCGCGTTGTCGATCGCCGGGCCGCCGCGCAGCCAGACCAGGATCGGCTCGCCGACGACCGGAATGGCGCCGATCAGGTTGGTGATGACCTCAGCGCCCCAGAAGGACATCTGGCCCCACGGCAGGACGTAGCCCAGGAAGGCCGTGGCGATCATCAGGAAGAAGATGACGCAGCCGACGATCCAGATCATCTCGCGCGGCGCCTTGTAGGAGCCATAGTACAGGCCCCGCAGCATGTGCAGATAGACGGCGATGAAGAACATCGACGCGCCGTTGGCGTGCACATAACGGATCAGCCAGCCGCCGTTCACGTCGCGCATGATGCGCTCGACCGAGGCGAAGGCCATGTCGACGTGCGGGGTGTAGTGCATGGCCAGGACGATGCCGGTGATGATCTGGGTCATCAGGCAGATCGCCAGGATGCCGCCGAAGGTCCACCAGTAGTTCAGGTTCTTCGGGGTCGGCAGGTTCGCATAGTCCATGCCGAAACGGATGATCGGCAGGCGGGTGTCCATCCACCGCTCAACGGCGGTCTTCGGGACGTAAGTGGATTCGTGATCGCTCATGGTTCCTCTGTCCGTCCTCAGCCGATCTTCACGCGGGTGTCGGACACGTATTCGTAGTTCGGCACGATCAGGTTCAGCGGCGCCGGTCCCTTACGGATGCGGCCCGAGGCGTCGTAGTGCGAACCGTGGCACGGGCAGAACCAGCCGCCGTATTCACCGGCGTTGAAGGTCGGCACGCAGCCCAGGTGGGTGCACGAACCGATGACGACGAGATATTTCTCGTGGCCTTCCTTGGTGCGCTCGGCGTCGGTCTGCGGCGGGCTGCCCACGGCGCCCTCGTCGATGACCTTGGTCAGTTCGGCCGGGGTGCGATAGCGCACGAAGACCGGCTTGCCCTGCCACTTGATGACGACCTGCTGGCCTTCCTGAACCTTGGTCAGATCGAATTCGATCGACGCCAGGGCCAGGGTGTCGGCCGCCGGGTTCATCTGGTTGATCAGGGGCCACGCCACCATCACGCCGGCGCCGGCCGCAGCCGCGCCCGCCGCAATGTGGATGAAGTCGCGGCGGGTGGCGTCGCCACCCCCGTGTTGGCCGTCAGGCCCGTCAGCATTCACGACCGATTCGGCCACGCGTTTCACCTCTGCATCGCCGGTCGCCCGCCCCGGGAAGGGACGTCAACCGAATGGAACCCTATCATGCGACGGCAAACCCCTGCCCGTCCGGCCTTGGTTTCGGCTGTTCCTGACAAGTCGCGAAAGCGATTTGCGAAACAGTCGCAACAAAAGCCGCGACAAGGCCCCGCCCCGCGCGTATGAGGGCCTTAGAATGCGTCTCGCCCTTTTTCAACCTGACATCCCCCATAATGTCGGCGCCTGCATCCGTCTGAGCGCCTGTTTCGGCGTGGAATTGCACGTCATCGAGCCGACCAGCTTCAATTTCGACGATCGTGCGATGAAGCGCGCGGCGCTGGATTACGGCCCGCTGTCCCATATGACGCGCCATGCGGACTGGGACGCTTTCCAGCGCGACCGGGCGCCGGGACGGCTGGTGCTGTTCACCACGCGCGCGGCCCAACCCCTGACGGATTTTGTTTTCCGGCCCGATGACGTTCTGTTGTTCGGCAAGGAGAGCGCCGGTTCGCCCGACTACGTCCATGCGGCGGCGGATGCGCGAATCTACATCCCCATTCGCCCGGAAGCCCGGTCGCTGAACCTGTCCGTCAGCGCCGGAATCGGCCTGCATGAAGCGTTGCGGCAGATGAACGAACTGCCGACGCGTTGAGCGATTAACTAAAGCCGTTCAGTTCACGCCAACCCGCACAGGCATAACGTCGATCCGCAATAGCGGAGACCATGATGCAATCCCTGTGGCTTAAGCTTACCACGCCGGACCAACTGCCTTTATTGTTGGCGTTCGCCCTTCTCGCAGGTTTTCTGATCGGGTTGGGCGCGGCTGACGCCATGAAACGCCGCGGGCGGCGCCGAACCAAACCGTCGACGACCGCAGTCAAGGTCGTTCCCACGCCTCGAAACCCCGCCACAGATCAGCTGGCGACGGTCATGAAGGCTGAGTTTTACGCCAAACGATTGATGTCGCGACAGGAAGCGCGCGTCTTCTACGCCTTGGAGCGCGGCTTGGCCAAGCACCCGCTCGGTTGGCGCGTCATGGCCCAGGTCTCGCTCGGTGAGGTTCTGGGCTCCACGGATACGAACGCATTTCAGGCCGTGAACAGCAAGCGGGTCGACATGCTGATCATCGCCAGGGACGGTCTGCCGATCGCCGCGGTCGAATACCAGGGCTCAGGCCACTATCAAGGCACGGCCGCCGCCCGCGACGCCGTGAAACGAGAAGCTCTCCGACGTGCCGGTATCGAGTTCCTGGAAATTCGTTCCGGGCATGCTCCCGAAGAACTGGCCTTCGAAATCGACCGGCTCGTCCGGCGCAGAACGCCTGCCGACGAGCCGGCCTGATCGCCTTGTCCTAGCCTGAACCTTACTCCGGCGCGCCGTCGTTCGGCAGTTTGGCAAGGCTCGGCCGCTCGGCGCTCTTCGAGGCCGCCACGCGCTCCACCGCGCGCATGACGCGCAGCAGGTTCTCGCCCGAGATCTTGCGGATGTCGGCCTCGCTCCAGCCGCGGCGCATCAGTTCGGCCAGCAGGCGCGGATAGCCGTCCACGCCCTCCAGGCCGACCGGCAGGCTGTCCACGCCGTCATAGTCGCCGCCCAGGCCCACGTGGTCGATCCCCGCCACGTCGCGGACGTGCTGGATGTGGGCGATGACGTCCTCCATCGTCGCCTTGGGCGCCGGATTGGCGGCGTTCCAGGCGTCCATGCCCGCCTTGACCGCAGCGGGATCGCCGGGATTGAGGGCCGTCAGCCGCGTCATCTCCGCGCCGCGCGCGGCGCCCGAAGCCCGCACGGCCTCGCTGACGAAGCCCGGCACGAAGGTCACCATGACGATGCCGCCGTTGCCCGCCATCTGGCGCAGCACGGCGTCAGGCACGTTGCGCGGATGAGCCGTCACCGCCCGCGCCGAAGAGTGGGAGAAGATCACCGGCGCCTCGGACACGCGAATGGCGTCGACCATGGTGGCCTCGGATACGTGGCTGAGATCGACCATCATGCCCAGACGGTTCATCTCGCGCACCACATCTTCGCCGAAGGCGTTCAGGCCGTCCCACTTGGGCGCGTCCGTGCCGCTGTCGGCCCAGGTCGTGCTCTTGGAGTGGGTCAGCGTCATGTAGCGCGCGCCCGAATCGTAGAACTCGCGCAGCAGGCCCAGAGAGTCGTCGATCGAATAGCCGCCCTCCATGCCGATCAGGCTGGCGATCTTGCCCGCGCGGTGGATGCGGACCAGGTCGTCGGCCGTGGTGGCGATCTCGAAGGTCTCGGGATGGGCGGCGACGATGCGCTTCACCGTGTCGATCTGCTCGAAGGTGGCCTTGGCGGCGTCGACCGGCGCCATGCTGGCGGGGACATAGACCGACCAGAACTGACCGCCCACGCCCCCGGCGCGCAGACGCGGAATATCCGTATGCAGGCGCGTCGACGTTGACAGATTCGCATTCAGATCAACGCCGTGCGGATCATTCCCGAAGCCCTGACGCAGCGCCCACGGCAAATCGTTGTGCCCGTCGATCAGGGGCGTGCGCTTCAAAATCTGCATCACGCGCGCCTCTTGAGGCTGAGACGTTTGAGCCAGAACCGGTCCCGCCAGAACGGCGACGGAGGCGGCGGCCAGCAGGCTGGCGCGCAAGGCGATGCGGATCATGATTTCCCCTCTGAGCTACAGACCCGCCCGGTCGCCACACGGCGCCGCTTTACGGGCGCCGCACGCTGGCACATGCGCGCCGTCGAGGGAACCGTCCGTAGGCATCGTTTGCGTCGCGCCTTGTGATCTGGATCAAGGCCCCCTCGCCCGTGCTGCGGCATCAGGCTCGCATCCGCGCACCCCGCCGGACTGTTCAGAAAGGCCGCGTCATGGTTGAAGCCCTCATGATCCAAGCTGACCCCGCCCTGATGATTGAGCGCCGCGAGCGCGCCCGCGTCTGGTTCGAGACCCTGCGCGACAAGATCCACGCCGGTTTCGAGGCGCTGGAAGACGCCGCCCCCGCCGAACTGTTCGCCGGAGAGCCCGGCCGCTTCGTCCGCACGCCCTGGGACCGCAAGGAAGGCGGCGGCGGCGTCATGGGCATGATGAGCGGCCGCCTTTTTGAAAAGGTCGGCGTCCACTGCTCGACCGTCCACGGAACCTTCCCCGCCGACTACGCCAAGAATGTGCCTGGCGCCGAGGAAGACCCGCGCTTCTACGCCACCGGCATCAGCCTGATCTGCCACCCGGTCAGCCCGCGCGTGCCTGCCGTGCACATGAACACCCGCCTGATCTCGACGACCAAGACCTGGTTCGGCGGCGGCGGCGACCTGACTCCCGTACTGGATGCGGACCGCCGCGACGACCACCCGGACACCGTGGATTTCCACGCCGCCATGAAGGGCGCCTGCGACGCCTTCGACCCGTCCTGGCACGCCAAATACAAGCAGTGGTGCGACGAGTATTTCTTCCTGCCCCACCGCAATGAACCGCGCGGCACCGGCGGCGTCTTCTACGACCACCACGACAGCGGCGACTGGGAGAAGGACTTCGCCTTCACCCAGGCGATCGGCGAGGCCTTCCTCAAGGTCTATTGCGACATCGTCGCCCGCCGGATGCACGAGCCCTGGACCGAGGCCGAGCGCGAGGAGCAACTGATCCGTCGCGGCCGCTACGTCGAGTTCAACCTGCTCTACGACCGCGGCACCATGTTCGGGCTGAAGACCGGCGGCAACGTCGAGTCGATCCTCAGCTCCATGCCCCCCGTGGTGAAGTGGCCATAGAGCGACGGCTCAAGCCGAAACCTGATCGTTCGCCCGGTCCAGGGCCTCTGCAACGGCCCTGGTCAGGCCCGCCACGCTGAGCGGCTTGGTCAGATGGCCGTCGGCGCCCGCGCGACGGCTGGCCTCGACATGTTCGCTCATGGCGTTCGCGGTCAGCATCAGGATCGGCGTCGGCTCGGCGCCCGTGCGGCGTTCGTGAGCGCGCATCTCAGCCGTCGCGGTCAGGCCGTCCATGACCGGCATCTGCATGTCCATCAGCACCAGGTCGAAGCCTCCCTCGCGGAAGGCGGCCAGGGCTTGAGCTCCGTCCTCCACCGTCGTCAGCGCGACCCCCAGAGGCTCGAGCATGACCTCGACCACCTTGCGGTTGGCCGGGTGGTCGTCCGCCAGCAGCACGCGCGGCGCGCCTGAGCGATCCGCACGCGGCAGAGCGGCAGGCGGAACTGGAGCCGCTTCAAACTCATCCTCTGCGCCCTCGACCGGCGGCAACGGCAGATCGAACCAGAAGCGCGCGCCGCCCTGCGGCGGAGACTCGCAGTCCAACTCGCCGCCCATCAGCCGCACCAGATCATCCGAAATGGCCAGCCCCAGGCCGCTGCCGCCGAACTGACGGGTGATCGAGCCGTCCTCCTGCTGGAAGCGATGAAAGATGCGCGACTTGAACTCGGCGTCGAAGCCGATGCCCGTATCCGTGACCGTGAAGCGCACGCGTTCCCCTTCGCCCTGCACGGCCTCCAGCGTCACCGCGCCTTCCTGGGTGAATTTCAACGCATTGCTGATGAGATTGGTCAGCACCTGACGCAGCCGCACAGCATCACCGATGACTCGACGGGGCAAGGTCGGATCATAGTCCAGCCGCAGCTCGACGCCCTTGCCCAGAGCCAGCGGCGCCCACAGGGCGACCACATCGCGCGTCACCTGCTCCAGGTCAAAGGGCGCCGGGTCGATCGCCACTTGGCCCGACTCGATGCGGGCGACGTCCAGAATGTCCGACAGCAGCCGCTCCAGAGTGACCCCCGACGAACGGATGATGTCGACCAGTTCACGATCCCGCTCCGGCAGATCACGCGTCGTCAGAACCTCGGCCATGGCCACCACCCCGTTCAGGGGCGTGCGGATCTCATGGCTCATATTGGCCAGAAACTCGCTCTTGGCGCGGTTCGCCGCCTCGGCGTGAAGCTGCGCCTTCTTCAGACGCCGCGACTGTCGCCTCTGCCACAGCAGCACCAGCAGCACCGACAGGACGAAAACCAGGCTGATGGCCAGAATCCAGTTCTGACCCCGGATCACCGCCTGCTGCAGCTGGGTGTTGGCGCGTGCGGTCTCGAGCTGACGACGCCGCTCGGCCAGTTGCTGCTGCATGTCGCCCGTCACCTGATGGATGCCCGCGCTGAAGCGGCGGGACAGGTGCAGGTCGCGCTCACGCTGATACTCGCGCAAGATCTCGAACCCCTCGCGCGGCCGGCCTGAGCCGAAGAGGAGTTCAGCCTCAAGCAGGCGCTCGGTCGGATCGACCGCCCCTTCCGGCGCCAGGTCGCGCAGGCGCTCCAGATCGCGACGCGCGCCCGCCAGATCGCCCAGCCGCGCCCGCGCCACGCCGCGCGCCGGCAGAATGTCCAGCGCCAGAAAGGCCTTGCCGTCTATCAGGGCTTCGTGCGGAGCCAGACAGTCCAGCACCCCGCGCGAATCCCGTCGTGCATCGGCCACGGCTGCGCATAGAGCGGCGTCATAGGCGCTGAGGCTTTCCAGATTGGCGCGCTGGCTTAAGCGGTGGTGCGCCGCGTAATAGAGTTCTGCGTTCGGCAAATCCCCGACCTGAATCGCCATGCGCGCCAGATTATAGAGGCTGTCGAAATCAGGGCGCGGGTAATCGGGGTTGGAATCGTCGATCTCAAAACGACGAAAGGCGGCGGCGGCGCCCGCCACGTCGCTGAGCTTCATCAAGCCCATGCCCGTCATTTCCCACACGCCGGCGCGAGCGGTGGCGGCATAGGGGTCGTGAGCCGGAATCTCCGCCTCGACCGTCGTCAGCAGGCGCAGGCCTTCGCCTACCCGGTCCTGATCCATCAAGGCCAGGGCGCTCAAGCGGGCCGCATGGGCCATGACGAACCAATCGCGCGAGGTCCGGGCCGTGCGCGCCATCTCCTCTTCTACCGACAGGTCGCCCTGGTCATAGCGGATGGTCAGTGCGTTCAGTCGCGCAATGGCCAGGTAGCGCTGGTCGTTCTGGGCGCGCGCCTGCGTCTCCAGGCGCTTGTTCCAAATAGCCGCTCGCTCGAAATCGCCCTGGTTCAAAACCGTCCAGGCGACATGATACAGCCGGTTCAGCCCCTCGCGGTCACGGCGTTTCATCGCCGCCAGGCCGAAAGCTTCCAGCGCCGCGAAATCCGTACGGGAGGCGCGCTGTTCGACCGCACGCGCCAGTTCGGCGCTCTGCACCGCCTTGGCCGTGGCGGGCGCGGCGGCCGCCATCAGGGCGACCGCCATCAAGGGCGCGCGAACAAAGGTCTTGAGGCGTATGGAAGACATCCTCGCGACCCTAGTCCTGCGAAAGTTGCCTAAGACTTAGCGCCGTTCGACGACACGCGCCACGCCATGACCGCCCTTCAGGCTGACACGCCCAGATAGGCGCGAATCCAGTCGGCCAGGACGGCGCGGTCGTTCGGCTCGGCCAGGGTGGCGTGGGCCTGATCGACCAGGGCGTCGTCGATGCGTCCCCGCCGCCCCTCGGTCAGGCGCGCGGCGAAGGCCGGATCGAACTCAGGGTGGCACTGGAAGCTGATGGCGTCCTGCCCCCAGGCCAGCCCGGCATAGGGCGTGAACGCGCTGGAGATCAGCACCCGCGCATCGGCGGGCGCGGCCACGACCTGATCCTGGTGCGACACCGGAATGGCGATGGTCGCCGCCGTCGGCGTCATCCAGGCCTCATCGCTCAGCACGTCATAGCGGTGCAGGCCGACGCCCCACCCCTTGTCGGACTTCTCGACCCGGCCGCCAAAGGCGTGAGCCAGGATCTGGTGGCCGAAGCACACGCCCACCAACCGCGTCTTGCCTCGCGCCTCGCGCAGCCAGGCGGACAGCGGCTCGATCCAAGGCAGGTCTTCATAGACGCCCGCCGCCGATCCGGTGACGATCGTCCCGACGAAGGCCGACGGATCCTCGGGGAGTTCGCCCGCCTGAACGTCGAAGCGATGGGTGGTCGCGCCCTCGCCCAGCATGGCGCGGAACTGGGCGGTGTAGTCGCCGAACGCCTCGGCCAAATGGGCAGGCGGGCGACCGGTTTCGAGGATGGCGATGGCGGTCATGAAATCCACTTGATCGACGGGAGTGAAGGAAGCCTCAGCGGCCGGATTGCGGTAGAAGAAAGAACAAAGCAATGAGACGAACCGCCCATGCCTTCTTCCGCCGACGCCCAGGCCGATGCGCCGCTTGAAGACCTGGTCGTCCTGATCAATGTCTTCAAGTGCAATGCGCCCCATCAGGACGAACTGATGGAGCGTCTGGCGGATCTGGTGCGTATTCAGACCGCCCTGCCCGGCTTCGTCTCGGCCACCCTGCATCGCGGATTGAACGGTCGCGTGGCGGCCAATCACGCCGTCTGGGCCGACGCCGACGCCTGGAAGGCCATGACCCGCCATCCTCGGATCGTCGCGGCCATGGGGCCGATCCTGGCCATCGCGACCTTCGAGCCGCACCTCTATGAGCCGGGCGAGGTCATCCAGCCCTAGCCCGCGCGCCAGACCTCGGCCCGACCGCCCGCGTCGCCCAGCGCCTGAACCGTCCAGCCGCAGATTTCAGCCGCCGCCGCCTCTGCGCCCGAGGGGGCGTTGACCACCGTCATGGCGCAGCCGTTCATCTTCATCGGATTGTTCAGCGGACGCAGCCGCGCCTCGGCCACCAGCACCCGCGACAGCCCCGCCTGCTCCAGCCGCCGGATGAAGCCGTCAAAGGTCTCCAGATCCTTCAGCGGCGTCCAGATCGCCACGCAGGCCGTCGGATCGGCGCGCAACACCGCCGCCGCCGTTTCGGCCGAGCGGACATAGTCGTCGGGCCGCTCGAACGGCGGATCGATCAGCGCCAGCGGCGCCTTCAGCCCCCGCGCCGCACGCACCGCCTCCTCATAGCCGTCGCCCGCCTGCCCCACAGCGTTGGGCCAGGCCGCCAACGCCTCGCGCAACAGGGCCTCGACCGGCGGATTCAGCTCGAAGCCGCGATAGGAATCCTCAGGCCGCAAGGCCCGCGCCGTCAGCACCGGCGAGCCAGGATAGAACCGCACCCCGCCCTGCGGGTTCAGCGCCGCGACTTCCGCCGCCAGGGCCTCGATCAGCGGCGGCCGCGCCTCGGCGGTCATCAGCCGCGCCACCCCGGCCTCGGCCTCGCGCGAGCGGACGGCGTCGCCCGACAGGTCGTAGAGGCCCGCCCCCGCATGGGTGTCCAGCACGGCGACCGGGCCCAAGGCGCCGGTTCGCGCCTGCCGCTCCTTCAACAACCACAGCACCAGGGCGTGCTTGACCAGATCGGCGAAGTTTCCGGCGTGAAAGCTGTGACGATAATTCATGCCCGCTCGTCTCTCGCGGCGAGCGCGGGGTCAAGCCCGCATCCCCAGCGCTCTGATACGAAAAAGGCCCCCTGCCTTGCGGACAGGGGGCCTTGGCCTCGCTTCAGATTGCGATCAATCGGCCCAGTTCAGGACGACCTTGCCCGACTTGCCCGACTTCATGGCCTCGAAGCCCGCCTCGAAGTCCTGATACCGCATCTGGTGGGTGATCAGCGGCGTCAGGTCCAGACCGGCCTTCAGCAGGCCCAGCATCTTGCGCCAGGTGGTGAACATCTCACGCCCATAGACGCCCTTGATGGTCAGGGCCTTCAGGATGATCGCGCCCCAGTCCGTCTCCATCGGCTTGGACGGAATGCCCAGAAGGGCCATGCCGCCGCCCATGATCAGAGTGTCGACGCACTGCTTGAAGGCGACGGGCGACCCCGACATCTCCAGCGCCACATCGAAGCCGACCTTCAGGCCCAGCTCGTGCATGACGTCGCGCAGGTCTTCCTTGGTGGTGTTCACGGTGCGCACGCCCGGCGCAACCTTTTGCGCAAGTTCCAGACGGAAGTCGTTGATATCGGTCAGGACCACGGTGCGAGCGCCCGCATGGCGCGCCACGGCCGCGGCCATCATGCCGATGGGACCGGCGCCCGTGACCAGCACGTCCTCGCCCAACAGATCGAACTGCTGCGCCGTGTGCACGGCGTTGCCGAACGGGTCCAGGATCGAACCGATCTCATAGGGCACGTCGTCCGGCAGTTCGATAACGTTGAAGGCCGGGGCCACCACATATTCGGCGAAGGCGCCCTGGCGGTTCACGCCGATGCCGCGCGTGTCCGGGTCCAGGTGGAAGTGACCGGCGCGGGCCGCTTCGGAGTTCAGGTCGATGACATGCCCCTCGGCCGAGACGCGCTGGCCGACCTTGAGGCGGCGATCCACGTCCTTGCCGATGGCGACGATCTCGCCGGCGAACTCGTGGCCGGTGATCATGGGCACGGGCACGTTCTTCTGGGACCACTCGTCCCAGTTCCAGATGTGGATGTCGGTGCCGCAGACAGCGGTGCGGTGGACGCGGATCAGCACGTCCTCGTCGCCCGCGACGGGAATGGGGGCGTCGATCAGCTCCAGCCCCTCGGCCGGTTTCGTCTTGGCCAGGGCCTTCATCATGTCAGCCATGTCGTTTCCTCAAAACGCTTATTTAATTCCGTCACGGCCGGTCGTCCGGCCATGACGATACAGGCGAACGCCTATTTGATGACGCCCAGTTCCTTGCCCGCCTGGGTGAAGGCGGCGACGGCGGCGTCGATCTGTTCGAAGGTGTGGGCCGCAGACATCTGGGTGCGGATGCGGGCCTGGCCGCGCGGCACCACGGGGAAGCTGAACCCGATGACGTAGACGCCCAGCTCCAGCAGGCGCGCCGCCATGTCCTGCGCCAGCTTGGCGTCGCCCAGCATGACCGGAATGATCGGATGCTCGCCCGGCAGCAGGTCGAAGCCCGCCTCGGCCATGGCTGAACGGAACCGCGCCGCGTTGGCGAACAGCTGGGCGCGCAACTTGTCGCCCTCATCCCCAGCGGCGATGCGGATGGCCTCCAGCGACGAGCCGCAGACGGCGGGCGCCAGGGCGTTGGAGAACAGATAGGGCCGCGCCCGCTGCTTCAGCAGTTCCACCACGCTCGACCGGGCGCAGATGAAGCCGCCCATGGCGCCGCCCAGCGCCTTGCCGAAGGTGCCGGTGACGAAGTCGACCTCGACGCCGCAATGCGCAAACGAGCCCTTGCCCTTGTCGCCCAGGAAGCCGGTCGCATGGCAGTCGTCGACCATGATTAGGGCCTGATACTGGTCAGCCAGGGCGCGGATCTGGTCGATCTTGCCGATGTAGCCGTCCATCGAGAAGGCGCCGTCGGTGGCGATGATGATGTTGCGGGCCCCGCCGGCGCGCGCCTCCTTCAGCTTGGCCTCCAGATCGGCGATGTCCGAGTTGGCGAAGCGGTAACGCTGGGCCTTCGACAGGCGCACGCCGTCGATGATCGAGGCGTGGTTCAGGCTGTCCGAGACGATGGCGTCCTCGGCCCCGAACAGCGGCTCGAAGATGCCGCCGTTGGCGTCGAAGGCGGCGGCGAACAGGATGGCGTCCTCAAAGCCGAGATAGTCGGCGATGGCGCGTTCCAGTTCCTTGTGGATCTCCAGCGTGCCGCAGATGAAGCGGACCGAGGCCGTCCCCGCCCCCCATTTTTCCTGCGCCTTGATCCCGGCCTGGGTGACGCGCTCGTCGCCCGCCAGCCCCAGATAGTTGTTGGCGCAGAAGTTCAGCACGTCGCGGCCGTTGACGGAGATCACCGGCCCCTGACGCGAGGCGATGACGCGCTCGGGCTTGGTCAGCCCCTGGGCGTCGATGCCAGCCAGTTCGGCGGAAACACGGTCGTAGAAAGCCTGGTTCGTATCTTGGGTCATGTTTGCTCCGCTACGCTGAATTCGGGCAGGTTTGAACCCCTAGTCTGCGAGCTCTGAAACAGTTTGAGCCGAGGCGTCGGCGACGGGCCGCAGGGGGCTGACCTCAACCTGCCCGCCGCAGGGGGTAAAGGCCAGCGGCAGGGCGATCGCCGTCGCCGCGCCCGGCGCGGTCACGCGCACCGTCTTGGCCGAAGGACAGGTCGTCTCGCCCTTGTCTTCGTGCGGAATGACGGTCCAGGCCAGAACAAACCAGGCGGCCTGCTGCGGGCGGATTTCCACCGGCGTCGGCGCGCGGCCCTGGGCGAGATAGCTCCCCGGCGCCTGAACCGCGCGAACGCCCGTCATCAGCTTTCCTTCGCCGTCCAGCAGGCTGACGGACGGATAGCCCGTCATGGTGCAGGCGTCAGGCCCGGTGTTCCGCAGCGCCAGGGTGGTGAGACGATGACCCATGCCCGCGTCGCCGCCCTCCACCGCCAGGCGCAGGTTCTCGGCGGCGCACGGCGCGCCCGACGGCGGCGGCGCCACGGCGGCGACCGGTCGGCTGCAGCGCTCGATGATGGCGCCGCCCGCCTGATCCCCCGGCCCCCCGGTCTGGCCGATGCGGCTCAGCACGCCGCTCTCCAGTTCGCCCCGGCTGGCCGTATGCCACTCCAGCCCCTGCCCCGCGTACCGGGCGCCGCTGGCCGCAACGACGTTGGTCAGGGCGTAGTCCTTTCCTTCGTAGGACAGACGAGCAGTCTGGGCGTCGGGATAGGCGACGACGACCGTCTTGCCGCTTTCGCAGGCATAGCCGACGGCGGCTGCGCTCTGGTCCGTCGGCGGCTCGATCGGCGCGGTCGGCTCGGCCGGCTTCTCCCGAGAACATCCGGCGGCCAGCAGCCCCAATCCGGCGGTCAGGGCGATGGTCTGGAACGTGGCGGATCTGGTCATGGCGGCCCCCTTGCTGCGGCGACCCTGCTGCAACGTCGAGGGCTTGTGAAGGCTCCGCCCCGGCAAATCGTCAGGGAGCGGTTGCGTAACGATATACTATAACATATCAAGCCTCCCATCATTGTAACGGGGATGCGTGACATGCGATTTCGGACCTTCCTGCTGACCGCCGCGGGGGCGGCGGCGCTGACCAGCCTGGGCGTAGCTGCGCCCGCTTTCGCCGAAGACGTCTTACAGCGTCAGTCGCAGGGCGACCCGCATGATCACGCCCCCCGCGCCGCCGAGGCCTATGAGGTGGACGAGGTCGTGGTGCGCGCCCTGCCCCTGGGCCGCGCGGGCGACGACGTCGGCTCGCACGTCGCCCTGCTGAGCGGCGACGACCTGGTCCACCGGCGTCAGTCGACCCTGGGCGACACCCTGAACAGCATCCCCGGCGTCAACTCCGACACCTTCGGCGGCGGCGCCAGCCGCCCGGTGGTGCGCGGCCAGACCTCGCCTCGCGTCAAGGTGCTGAGCGAGGGCGCCGGCCTGATGGACGCCTCCGAAGTTTCGCCCGACCACGCGGTCAGCGGCGAGCCCCTGCTGCTGGAAGGCGTCGAGATCCTGCGCGGCCCGGCGGCCCTGCTCTACGGCGGCGGCGCCATCGGCGGCGCGGTCAACCTGCTGGACAAGAAGATCCCGACCCGCGTTCCGGCGAACGGCGGCGAGGGCGTGGCCGAATACCGTCGCGGCTCGGTTGATGACGAGGAAGCCGGCGTGGTCGGCCTGACGGTCGGCGCCGGAAACTTCGCCGTTCGCGTCGAGGCGGCCGCGCGCAAGTCGGACGACTACAAGGTTCCCGGCTGGGACGAGCCGCGTCTGGACGGCTCCTACAACGAAACCTCGACGGCGACGCTGGGCGCCTCCTGGATCGGGTCGCGCGGCTATCTGGGCGCGGCCTATACGGAACAGACCAGCCGCTACGGCCTGGCCGGTCACAGCCATGAATATGAAGACTGCCACCCGCACGGCGACCATCTGCATTGCGGCGGTCACGGCCACGACGACGATCATGGCCACGGCGACGACGATCACGGGCACGAGCATGAGGGCGACCACGACCACGCCGCCCCCGAGGTCCGTCTGAAGAGCCGTCGCGTCGACCTGCGCGGCGAACTGCGCGACCCGCTGCCGGGCATCGAGAACGTGCGTCTGCGCGCCGGTTACACCGACTATGAGCACAGCGAGCTTGAAGAAGGCGTCGTCTCGACCACCTTCACCAACAAGGGCTACGACGGCCGCATCGAGGCCCAGCACCGCGAGATCGCCGGCTTCCGCGGCGTAGTCGGCCTGCAACTGAGCAAGAGCGACTTCGCCGCCATCGGCGAGGAAAGCTTCCTGGCGCCCAGCACGACCAAGAACACCGGCCTGTTCGTGATGGAGGAATACGAAATCGGCTTGTGGCACCTGGAAGGCGCCCTGCGCCAGGAATGGCAGGAGGCCTCGGCCGTCGGCCTGCCCGACGTCGAGCACAAGCCTTTCTCCATCTCGGGCGCGGCGGTGTGGCACTTCACCCCCGGCTGGTCCGGCGCCGTGTCGCTGTCGCGTTCGCAACGCGCCCCCTCGGCCCAGGAGCTGTATGCCGACGGCGTTCACCTGGCGACCAACACCTATGAGATCGGCGACTCCAGCCTGGACGTCGAGACGGCCAATTCGATCGAGCTGACCCTGCGCAAGACCGAAGGCGCCCTGACCGGCTCGGTCAGCGCCTATCATTACGTCTATGACGACTACATCTTCGCCCGGACCCTGGATCAGCATGAGGACTTCCGCCTGATCCGTTATAGCCAGGCCGACGCCGCCTTCACCGGCATCGAGGGCGAACTGACGCAACAGTTCACCCCGTGGCTGTCGGGCACGGTGTTCGGCGATTACGTCCAGGGCGAGCTGAAGGGCGACGGCGGGAACCTGCCTCGCATCCCGGCGGCGCGGGCGGGCGTGCGCCTGGCCGCCTTCCAGGGACCGTGGTCCGGCGATGTGGAGTACAGCCGCACCTTCAAACAGACCGACATCGCCGCCTTCGAGACCGAGACGCCCGGCTACGACATGGTCAACGCCACCGTGGCCTATGACGTCGATCTGGGGCCGGTGCGCTCGCAGATCTTCCTGCGCGGGACCAATCTGCTGGACGAGACGGCTTTCAACCACGCCTCCTTCCTGGCCGAGACGGCGCCCCTGCGCGGGCGCAACCTGACGGTGGGCGTGCGCGCCCGCTTCTAGAGCGAAATCGGTTTAGTTGGACGCATGTCCAACTAAACTCAGATATTCGCTCCAGATAATTCTGGACCATTGTTCTGGGTTCAGTCGATCCGACTGAACCGAAAATGGTCTAGGTTTCTTCGCCGTTGCAAAAAACGAGGGGCGGGATCCGACGGATTCCGCCCCTTCGTCCGTTGGAGTCCTGTCGGTTCGAACAGGACTAAGCCCCGCATTACAGGAGTTTAATCCAGGAGAGCGATTGCGCCCCCTTTCGGCGCACATCGTTCTTTAATCGAGTCGATGCGATCGACGAGACAGGGCGTCGGTCGCGAGCGTGCCTGTTTTCCGGTTGCCTTTAGGACTCGACATGTCGCCAGTCGCCTTGCTGTTCGCCCTCGCCTCCCTGTCCCCTGCCGACACGGCGGCGCCCGCCGCCCCGCCGCAGTCCACGCCAGCCCAGACGGCGACCCCGGTCCCGCAGGAAGAGTTGGACGACGGCGCCTATGACCTGGGCACGCTGGAGACCGTCACCACGGCCCGACGCGGCGCGGCCCTGGGCGACTATGAGCCCGAACTGACCCTCGACGAGGAGCAGATCAAGGCCTACGGCGCCAGCAGCATTGAGGAACTGATGACCCTGCTGGAGCCGGTGACGCGCAGCTCGCGCGGCGGCTCGCCGGTTTTCCTGGTCAACGGACGGCGCATCTCAGGCTTTCGCGAAATTCGCGGCATCCCGCCCGAGGCGATCGAGCGCACCGAGATCCTGCCCGAGGAAACCGCCCTGTCCTACGGCTACAGCGCCGATCAGCGGGTCGTGAACTTCGTGCTGAAGGCCGACTTCCGCTCCGTCACCATGCAGGCCAGCGCGCGTCGTCCCGACCAGGGCGGCCGCACAATGACCGACCTGGAAAGCAACATCCTGCGCATCTCGGGCAAGCAGCGCTGGACGCTGGACCTGGAATACGAACGCGACACCCCCCTGTTCGAGACCGAGCGCAACATCACCCGCGACGGCGTTCCCTACGACCTGATGGGCAATGTCACCGCGCCCGGCGGCGGCGAGATCGACCCCGCCCTGTCGGCCCTGCTGGGCCAGAGCGTGACGACCGCCTCGGTCGGGGCGGGCGCGGCGGGCGGCGCCAGCCTGTCCGACTTCGGCGTCGGGCCGCGCACCGACGACCTGACCGCCTATCGCACCTTGTCGCCCAAGCGCGAGAACAGCTCCATCTCCGGCTCCCTGGTGCGCGACCTGAACCAGACCATGTCGATGACGCTCAGCGGCGAACTGGAGGATACATCCAGCTTCTCCTACCTGGGCCTGCCGGGCCTCAGCCTGGCCCTGCCCTCGGCCAGCCCCTATTCGCCCTTCGCCAGCGACGTGCTGCTGCACCGCTATGTCGACGCGCCCGGCGCGCTGGGACGGCAGACGGACACCCTGTCAGGCCAGTTGGGCTTCCTGGTCGACGGCTATCTGGGCGACTGGCGCTGGACGGTGAACGGCGGCTACGACCGAACCGAGACCAAGACCCGCACCGGCCGCGGCCTCAACGACGACGCCCTGCAGGCGGGCGTGACGGCGGGAACCATCGACCCGTTCGGCGATCTGGGCCAGCTGCCGACCAATCCGTTCGACACGGCGCGCTCCATTTCCAGCAAGTCCAGCCTCGAGGGCGTCATCAACGGCACGGCCTGGGAAGGCCCGGCCGGATCGCTGACCTCGACCTTCAAGGTCGGCTTCGACAGCCAGTCGCTGGACTCAGAGACCCTGCGCTTCTCCGAGGAACAGCAGGCCAGCGTCTTCTCCGAACGCTCCCTGTCGCGCGATCGGACCAGCGCCTCGGGCAACTTCAACCTGCCCATCGCCAGCCGCGACCGCGAGGTGCTGGGCGCATTGGGCGACCTGTCGGCCAATCTGAACCTGGCCTATGAAGACCTGTCCGATTTCGGCGGCCTGTCGGCCTATACGGTCGGGCTGAACTGGTCGCCGTGGGAGCCGGTCAACTTCACCGCCAGTTGGGCAGACGAACAGAAGGCCCCGTCGATGTCGCAACTGAACGACCCGACGCTGTCG
Organism: Brevundimonas sp. ZS04; assembly: GCF_001956865.1. Taxonomy (NCBI): domain Bacteria; kingdom Pseudomonadati; phylum Pseudomonadota; class Alphaproteobacteria; order Caulobacterales; family Caulobacteraceae; genus Brevundimonas; species Brevundimonas sp. ZS04. Next base: position 199,128 of record NZ_MTHE01000006.1, on the reverse strand, counting down.
ACCCCGAACGTGCCGGTCTATGACTTCGCCACCGGCCAGTCGGTCAACATCGTCCGCATCGAGGGCGGCAACCCCAACCTGTCCGAGGAGACCAAGCGCGTCCTGAAGTTCGGCGTCAACCTGACCCCGCTGAAGGACAAGGATCTGCGTTTCACGGCCAACTACACCCGGACCGAGACGGAAGGCTCCATCGCCTCCTTCCCGACCATCACGCCTGAACTGGAAGCCGCACTACCCGAGCGCTTCACGCGCGACCTGGACGGCAATCTGGTGTCGATCGACGCCCGGCCGCTGAACTTCCAGAAGGCCGAGCAGCAGGAAATCCGCTGGGGCCTCAACTTCTCGACCGCCTTCGGCAAGCCGGACCCGGCGGCTATGGCCCGCATGAACGCGCGCAGCGGCGGCCAGCGCGGACCGGGCGGCGGCGCGCCGACCGTCATGCGCGTCCAGGGCGGCCCGCCTCCGGGAGGTCACAGCGCGGGCGGCGCGCCCTCTGGCGGCGGAATGCGGATGCAGTCTGGCGGCGGACGCGGTCGGGGCGGCGGCATGATGCCTGGCCAGGGGCGCTTCAACATCTCGCTCTACCACACCTATCGCATCCAGGATGAGATCACGATCCGCGACGGCCTGCCGGTGCTCGACCTGCTGGACGGCGCCGCCATCGGCGCGCGCGGCGGCCAGTCCCGCAATGAAGTCCAGCTGCAGATGGGCGCCTTCAAGAGCGGCATGGGCGGCTTCCTGAACGCCAACTGGAAAGAGTCCACGCGGATCAACGGCGGCTCGTCGCCGGACGACGACCTGAGCTTCTCGGACCTGACGACGGTGAACCTGAACCTGTTCGCCGACCTGTCGTCGAGGGAGAGCCTGGTGTCGCGCTACCCGTGGCTGAAGGGCGCCCGCGTCAGCGTCGGCGTCGAGAACATCTTCGACCAGCGCCTAAAGGTCCGCGACGGCCTTGGCGAGACGCCGCTGTCCTATCAGCCCGACTACCTCGACCCGCTGGGCCGCACGTTCCGCATCAGCTTGCGGAAGATCTTGTACTGATCGGTCGCCCACCGCCACTAACGAAGGAAGGGCGGCTTAGTCGGCCCCCTCCGCCGTCATCCTCGGACTTGATCCGAGGATCGAGGGGACCGGAGCGCTCTTCCTGTCCGCCGTCACGCAGACGGATGGCCCGATCCTCGGATCAAGTCCGAGGATGACGAAGAGCCATGATCATGAAAAAGGCCCGGTCGCGAGACCGGGCCTTTGTCTTCTAGTGATCGCCTTTCGGCGTCTCCATCAGCTCGATCAGCACCCCGCCCATCTCCTTGGGATGCAGGAACACCACCGGCGTCCCGTGCGCCCCGATGCGGGGTTCGCCCGTGCCCAGAATGGTCACGCCCTTGGCGCGCATCTCGGCGATGGCGGCGTGGATGTCGGCCACCTCGAAGCAGACGTGGTGTTGGCCGCCCTTCGGGTTCTTGGCCAGGAAGCCTGTGATCGGGCTGGTCTCGTCGAACGGCTCGATCAGTTCGATCTGGGCCGTCGGCGTGTCGATGAAGCAGACCTTCACCCCTTGGGCGGGCAGGTCGAACGGCTCGCCGATCTTCGTGGCGCCCAGAATATCGCGATACAGCTTGATCGACTCGGCGATGGAGGGCGTGGCGACGCCGACGTGGTTCAGATTGCCGATCACTTCTTCGTCTCCACAGGCGTCGGCTGGGCGTAGCCCAGGCGCTGGTTCAGCTTCTCGATCAGGTCCGCCGCCGTCTCGGCGATCACCGAGCCGGGCGGATAGACGGCCGCCGCGCCCATATCGAGCAGGGGCTGCACGTCCGACGGCGGAATAACCCCGCCGACCACCACCATGATGTCCGGGCGGCCCAGTTTCGCCAGTTCGGCGATCAGCTCAGGCGCCAACGTCAGATGCCCCGCCGCCAGCGATGAGGCGCCGACCGCATGGACGTTCTTCTCCACCGCGTCCTTGGCCGCCTCGGCAGGCGTCTGGAACAGGGAACCGGCCGTCACGTCGAAGCCGATGTCGCCGTATCCGGTGGCGACCACCTTCTGGCCCCGGTCGTGGCCGTCCTGCCCCAGCTTGGCGATCAGGATGCGAGGCGGGCCGCCGTCGTTCTCGACGAAGGCGGCGACCATTTCACGGGCGCGGGCGACCTTGGGATCGTTGCCCGCCTCCTTGGCGTAGACGCCCGAAACCGTCTTCACCGTAGCGATGTGGCGGCCGAAGGCGGCCTCCAGCGCGTCGGAGATTTCGCCCACGGTGGCCTTGGCGCGAGCCGCCCGCACGGCCAGCTCCATCAGGTTCTCATTGCCGCGCGCACCCTCGGTCAGGGCGTCGAGCGCGGCTTGCGTCGCCGCCTCGTCGCGCTCGGCCTTCAGGCGTTGCAGCTTCTCGATCTGGCGGGCGCGCACCTCGGCGTTGTCGACCTTCAGCATCGGAATGTCGTCGACCACGGGGTTCAGATATTTGTTCACGCCCACGACCGTCTGCTGGCCCGTGTCGATGCGGGCCTGCGTCTTGGCGGCGGACTCTTCGATCCGCAGCTTGGGAATGCCCGCCTCGATGGCCTTGGCCATGCCGCCGTAGGCCTCGACCTCCTCCATCAGGGCGCGGGCCTTGGTCGCCAGCTCCTGAGTCAGGCGCTCGACGTAGAAGCTGCCGCCCCACGGGTCGATGACGCGCGTCAGACCCGTCTCGGCCTGCGCCAGAATCTGGGTGTTCCGCGCGATCCGGGCCGAGAAGTCGGTCGGCAGAGCCAGAGCCTCGTCCAGCGCATTGGTGTGCAGGCTCTGCGTCTGGCCGCCCGCCGCCGCCATGCACTCGACCATGGTGCGCGGCACATTGTTGAACACGTCCTGCGCCGCCAGCGACCAGCCCGAGGTCTGGCAGTGGGTCCGCAGGGACAGCGACTTCGGATTGACGCCGCCTTCGCGCTTGACCGCCTCGGCCCACAACAGGCGGCCGGCGCGCATCTTGGCCACCTCCATGAAGTAGTTCATGCCGATGGCCCAGAAGAAGCTCAGACGCGGCGCGAAACGGTCGATCTCCATGCCCGCCGCCTTGCCTGCGCGCAGGTATTCGATGCCGTCCGACAGGGTGTAGGCCAGTTCGATGTCCGCCGAGGCCCCCGCCTCCTGCATATGATAGCCGGAGATGGAGATGGAGTTGAACTTGGGCGTTTCCTTCGCCGTCCACTCGAAGATGTCGGCGATGATCCGCATCGAAGGCGCAGGCGGATAGATGTAGGTGTTGCGGACCATGAACTCCTTCAGAATGTCGTTCTGAATGGTCCCGGTCAGCTTGGCGTGATCGACGCCCTGCTCCTCGCCCGCCACGACGTAGAGGGCCAGGATCGGCAGCACCGCCCCGTTCATCGTCATGGACACCGACATCTGGTCCAGCGGAATGCCGTCGAACAGGGTCCGCATGTCCAGAATGCTGTCGATGGCCACGCCCGCCATGCCGACGTCGCCCTTCACCCGCGGGTGGTCCGAGTCATAGCCCCGGTGGGTGGCCAGATCGAAGGCGACCGACAGGCCCTTCTGACCGGCGGCCAGGTTGCGGCGATAGAAGGCGTTGGACTCCTCGGCGGTCGAGAAGCCCGCATACTGGCGGATGGTCCAGGGCGCGCCCGCATACATGGTCGGATACGGCCCGCGCACGAAGGGGGCGAAGCCCGGCAGGCCATGGATGAAGTCCAGCCCGTCCAGCGCATCCGGACCATAAGCCGTCTCGACCGTCAGCCCCTCGGGCGTCGTCCACGCCGCGCGGTCCGGCCCGACGCCGACGGCGCCCAGATCGAGGGCGACTTTGGAGAAGTCAGGAAAACTCATTGGGCGGCCTCCTCGAAGGCGGCTGCGAAGCGGACAGGCGCCAGGGCCTCGAACGTTCCGACAGCGGCAGGCGCAGCAGGCGCAGGAGTCACCGGCGCAGGACGCACGTCCGGGTCGACGAATTTGGTGACGCCGACGATCTGGGCGGCGCCGTCCTTGAAGGCTTTTTCGGCCATGTCGCGGGCGCGAGCGATGCGGGGCTGGATCACCCCGCCTTCCAGACAGGCGATCACGCCGCCTTCGGCCTCATAGACCTGGAACTCGGCCCAGGCGGCCTCGGCCAGTTCGCGGGTGCGCGCGTCCAGATACCAGGAGCCGCTGGCCGGATCGTCCACGCGGCCAAGGTTGGATTCCTCCATGAGGATCAGCTGGGTGTTGCGCGCCTGACGTTTGGCGAAATCGTCCGGCAGGCCCGCCGCGCGGGTGAAGCCGTCCAGCACCACCGCATCGGCTCCGCCCACGGCCCCGGCGAACCCGGCGGCGGTCAGGCGCAGCATGTTCGGCCACGGATCGCGCGCCGACAGCATCCGCCGCGACGAGCGCGCCTCAATGATCGCCGGAACCTCGGCGCCGAACGCTTTGGAGACGCTGGCCCAGATCAAACGCAGGGCGCGGATCTTGGCCAGGGAATCGAAATAGGTCTGGTCCACGGCGACGCCCAGCACGACGCCCTTCAGCGCCGCCTCAACCGACAGCCCCGCTTCAAAGGCCGCCTTCACATAGGCCACGGCCGACGAGGCGGCGAAGGCCAGTTCCTGGGCGATGGAGCCGCCCGCCTCATGCGCCACGCGGCCCGAGGCCATGAACAGCGTCGCCTCAGGATAGGTCGCGGCGTGGGTCGCCGCCGCCTTGGCCGTCTCGCCCATGATCGCCGCGAAACCGCCCGGCGCCCCGCCTGCCTCGGCATAGGCCGAGATCGGATCGAGGTGGAAGGCCAGCTTGGCGCGGGGCGACCCCTTGGCGGCCGCCGACAGAGCCTCCGCCGCCTTCACGCCCTCGAACCCGGCGTCCAGCGCCACCGGCGCCAGCTCCAACGCCACCCCGTCCAGCGCGCGCGCCAACTTCGCAGCGTCCGCCGCGACCGGCCTGGCGATCAGGACGGAGGCCGCCCCGTTCTCCAGATCGGTCAGGACGGCGCGGTTCAGGACGTCGGCGTCCTCGCCCTCGTTCAGCGCCCGCACGTCCCACGCCCGGCCTTCGGAATCCGAGGGCCGGGGCGCGAACACCGGCTCGCCGCCGTTCGCCGCCCCATACAGCGGTTTCGTCGCCAGATGGTCCGCATCCAGATGGATGAGGCTCTCCAGCGGACGCTCCTTCAGCGCCTTGATAGCGGCTTCACGCCACTCCAGCGGCGTCGGGACGGCGAACTCAGTCATTTACTCGAACTCCACCAGCACGTCGTCGGCGGCGACCGGGTCGCCGGCCTTGGCCTTGACCGCCTTCACCTTGCCGTCGCGCTCGGCCTTGAGGATGTTCTGCATCTTCATGGCCTCGATGATGGCCACGGTCTCGCCGGACTTGACCTCCTGGCCCGGGGTCACGGGGATGTCGACCACCAGCCCCGGCATCGGCGACAGCACCTGCTTGGAGGTGTCCGCCGCCTGCTTCTCGGGCAGCAGGGCGTAGAGATGCGCCACGTCGGGACGCAGCACGCGCACCCGCGCCCGCGCCGCGCGGTGGCGAATGTCGAAGCCGTCGGCGGCGCGCTTCACCTCGGCGGTGAAGGCGTCGTCGTCCAGCACCGCCTTGAACAGCGACAGGCCCGGACGCCATTCGATCTCGGACAGGGAGACCTCCTCGCCGTCGATGGCGACGATCAGGTCTTCGGCCTCGTCATAGCCGACCTCGACCTCATACGCCGTCTTGTCGATCAGGACGGTCCAGTCGGTGCGCTCGCTGGGGTCGCCGTCCTGTTCGGCGATGACCTCTTTCATGGCCACGGCCGAAGCGATCAGGATTTTCACCTGCTCCGGCGTCGGCGCCAGCCCGTGGAAGCCGTCGGGGAATTCGTCCTTGATGTAGCTGGTCGCCAGCTCGCCGGACTGGAAGCGTTCCTGATCCATGACCGCCGCCAGGAAGGGCACATTGTGGCCCAGCCCCGCCAGATGCGTGTCCTCCAGCGCGCGGGCCATGCCGCGCACGGCGTCCTCGCGCGTCTCGCCCCAGGCGCACAGCTTGGCGATCATGGGATCGTAGAACATGCTGATCTCGTCGCCCTCGCGGACGCCGGAATCGTTGCGGACCGTATAGTCTCCCTGATTGCCCTCTTCCGGCTGCTCATAGCGCACCAGACGGCCGATCGACGGCAGGAAGCCGCGATAGGGGTCTTCGGCGTAGATGCGGCTCTCGATGGCCCAGCCGTTGATCGACAGGTCGTCCTGCTTGATCGCCAGCTGCTCGCCCCAGGCCGAGCGGATCATCTGCTCGACCAGATCGACGCCGGTGATCAACTCCGTCACCGGATGCTCGACCTGCAGACGGGTGTTCATCTCCAGGAAGTAGAAGCTCTTGTCCTGACCGGCGACGAACTCGACCGTGCCCGCCGAGTCATAGTTCACCGCCTTGGCCAGAGCGACGGCCTGCGCCCCCATGGCGGCGCGGGTCGCCTCGTCCAGCAGGGGCGACGGCGCCTCTTCGATGACCTTCTGGTTGCGGCGCTGGATCGAGCATTCGCGCTCGAACAGGTGGATGACGTTGCCGTGCTTATCGCCCAGCACCTGAATCTCGATGTGGCGCGGGTCGACGATGAACTTCTCGAGGAAGACGCGGTCGTCGCCGAAGGCGTTCAGCGCCTCGGCCTTCACGGCGGCGAAACCCTCGGCCATGTCGTCGTCCGAATGGGCGACGCGGATGCCCTTGCCCCCGCCCCCGGCCGAGGCCTTGATCATGACCGGATAGCCGATTTCGCGCGCGATCTTCACCGCCTCGTCCGGCGTTTCGATCAGGCCCATGTGGCCCGGCACGGTCGAGACGCCCGCCTCGGCGGCGAACTTCTTCGACGTGATCTTGTCGCCCATGGCGTCGATCGCCTCGGGGTTCGGCCCGATGAAGGCGATGCCCTCGGCCTTCAGGCGCCGCGCAAACCCTGCGTTTTCAGACAGGAAGCCGAAGCCGGGGTGCACGGCCTGCGCCCCCGTCTGCTTCACGGCGTCCACGATCTTGTCCTGGATCAGATAGGACTGCGCAGCCGGCGACGGGCCGATATGCACCGTCTCATCCGCCATCTCGCAGGCCAGCGACCCGGCGTCAGCGTCGGAGTAGACGACCACCGTCTTGATGCCCATGCGGCGGCAGGTCTTGATGACGCGAACAGCAATTTCGCCGCGGTTGGCGATCAGAATTTTATCGAACATTTCTGGGCCTTACAGCGGGATGTTGTCGTGCTTCTTCCAGGGATTTTCCTGGGTCTTGTTCTTCAGCGTCTTCAGCGCCTTGATCAGCCGACGGCGGGTGCCGTGGGGCATGATGACGTCGTCGATATAGCCGAGCCCGGCCGCCACGAAGGGGTTGGCGAAGCGTTCCTTGTATTCGGCCTCGCGCGCGGCCAGGGCCTCGGGGTCGCCGGCCTCCTTGCGGAAGATGATCTCGACCGCGCCCTTGGCGCCCATGACCGCGATCTCGGCGGTGGGCCAGGCGTAGTTGACGTCGCCGCGCAGGTGCTTGGAGCTCATGACATCATAGGCGCCGCCGTAGGCCTTGCGCGTGATGACCGTCAGCTTGGGCACGGTGGCCTCGGCATAGGCGAACAGCAGCTTGGCGCCGTGCTTGATCAGGGCGCCGTATTCCTGCTTGGTGCCCGGCATGAAGCCCGGCACGTCGACGAAGGTCACCAGCGGGATGTGGAAGGCGTCGCAGAAGCGCACGAAGCGCGCGGCCTTGCGGCTGGAGTCGATGTCCAGCACGCCCGCCAGCGTCTGGGGCTGGTTGCCAACGATGCCGACCGGCTGGCCGTCCAGACGGCCGAAACCGCAGATGATGTTCTTGGCGAAGTCGGCGCCGATCTCGAAAAAGTCGGCCTCGTCGACCGTCTTCAGGATCAGCTCCTTCATGTCATAGGGCTGGTTCGGATTGGCCGGGACCAGGGTGTCCAGCGAGGCCTCGTCGCGATCCGGCTCGTCATAGGTGTCGCGGACCGGCGGCGTCTCGCGGTTCGACAGCGGCAGGAAGCCGATCAGGCGGCGGACCTCCGACAGGGCCTCCAGATCGTTCTCGAAGGCGCCGTCGGCGACCCCCGACTTGCCCGCATGGACGCGGGCGCCGCCCAGATCCTCGTGGCTGACGACCTCGTTGGTGACGGTCTTCACCACGTCGGGGCCGGTCACATACATGTAGGAGGTGTCCTTCACCATGAAGATGAAGTCGGTGATGGCGGGCGAATAGACGTCGCCGCCCGCGCACGGCCCCATGATGACCGAAATCTGCGGGATGACGCCGCTCGCCAGCGTGTTCTGCAGGAAAATGTCGGCGTAACCGGCCAGGCTCTCCACCCCTTCCTGAATACGCGCGCCGCCGGCGTCGAACAGGCCGATGATCGGCGCGCCCGCCGTCAGGGCCATCTTCTGGATCTTGACGATCTTGGCCGCGTGGGCGCCCGACAGCGAACCGCCGAACACCGTAAAGTCCTTCGAGAAGACATAGACCAGGCGGCCGTTGATCGTGCCGCGCCCGGTGACGACGCCGTCACCGGGGATGCGCTGCTCGGCCATGCCGAAGTCGTGGCTGCGGTGCTCCACGAACATGTCGGTCTCTTCGAAGGAGCCTTCGTCCAGCAGGACGCCGATGCGTTCGCGGGCGGTCAGCTTGCCCTTGGCGTGCTGGCTGGCGATGCGCTTCGCGCCCCCGCCCAGCTTGGCGGCGGCGCGACGGCGCTCGAGTTCCTCGAGGATGGCCTGGCTCATGGTTGGAGCGACTCCCTGACTTCGTTCAGGGTCCAACAAGCCGCTTCATCGCAAAAAGGCAATCGCAACTTTGCAAAAGGCCTCCAAGTGCGTAAGCCTGCCAAGGCAGACAGGCGTTTTTGCAAAGTTGCAATGCCCGACCATCATGGCTGAAAAACTCTACCTCGGGACCAAGGTCCGCAAGCTGCGCGAGGCGCGCGGCTGGACGCTGGAGCAGTGCGCCGGGCGGCTGGCGCTGTCGCCGTCCTATCTGTCGCAGATCGAGACCAACCAGCGCCCGGCCACGGCGCGGGTGCTGATCGCCCTGACGCGCGCCTTCGACGTGGACGCCAGCCTGTTCGATCTGGACGGCGACGCCCGCCTGATCGCCGACCTGCGCGAGGCGACCACCGACGTCGCGGGCCACGCCGAGGCGCCGACGGCGGGCGAGCTTAAGCAGGCGGCCATGAACGCGCCCCGGCTGGCGCGGCAATTCCTGGCCCTGCATCAGGACTATCGCCGTCTGGACGAGCGGCTGAAGACGCTGAACGAGACGCTGGGCCGCGACGAACACGCCGCCGACGCCGCCCCCGCCCTGCCCTATGAGGCGGTGCGCGACTTCTTCCACTATCGCGACAACTACATCGACGCCCTGGATCGCGCGGCCGAGGATCTGGCCACACGACTGAACCTCGGCGACGGCGTCCATCCGGAGCGTGAGCTTGAGGCCGCCCTCAACGACCTGTGCGGGGTGCGCGTCGCCACCGGTCAGGGGCGCGGCGCCATGCGGCGTTTCGATCCCGGCGCACGCATCCTCTATGTCGACGCCAGCCTGCCGGGCGCCACCCGCGCCTTCCAGATGGCGCACCAGCTGGTTCGGCTGCGCTTTGAAGACCTGATCGAGCACGAACTGGACCGCGCCGCCTTCGACATTCCCGCCGCGCGCGACGTATGCCGGGTCGGTCTGGCCAACTATGCGGCAGGGGCGCTGCTGCTGCCCTATCGCGCTTTTCTGGAAGCGGCGCGAGCGTTGCGGCACGACGTGGACCGCCTGCGCAACCGCTTCCACGTCAGCTTCGAACAGGCCTGCCACCGGTTGAGCACGCTACAGAGGCCCGGCTGGCGCGGCGTGCCCTTCTACTTCGCGCGGGTGGACATGGCCGGGAACATCACCAAGCGGCACAGCGCCACGCGCTTCCAGTTCGCCCGTTTCGGCGGCGCCTGCCCGTTATGGAACGTCCATGAGGCGTTCAGCGCCCCGGACCGCATTCTGGTCAATCTGTCGGAGATGCCCGACGGCGCCCGCTACGTCTGCATCGCCAAGAGCGTGTCCAAGCCGGGCGGCTCGTTTCTGGAGCCTGACCGGCGCTATGCGCTGGGGCTGGGGTGCGAGATCGAGCACGCGGCGCAGCTGGTCTATGCAGAGGGTCTGGACCTGAACGGCCCGCCGACGCGCATGGGGGTCAACTGCCGCATCTGCGAGAGGACGGACTGCACGCAACGGGCGTTTCCGCCGATCGACCGCACGCTGGCCGTGCCGGAGAATGAGCGGGGCGTGATCCCGTACGTTCTCAGCTAGCCCTTCTCGCTCACTGTAATCCTTACTCCCGATGGGAGAAGGTGCCCCGAAGGGGCGGATGAGGGTTCCCGGCCTCAGTCGGCGCAAGCCGTATCGCAACGGCTGCCGCCGACTGACAGCTTGAACCCTCACCCTTTCGCCTTAGCGGATCGCTTCGCTCTCCGAGGCTCAAGCCCTCTCCCATTGGGAGAGGGTCAGGATCAGCCCATCGTCGGGATGACGAAGCTCGAGTCCGCATGCTCCAGATCGCTATCCGGCCAGCGCGCCGTCACGGTCTTGGTCTTGGTCCAGAAGCGGACGCCTTCCATGCCGTGCTGGTTGATGTCGCCGAAGGCCGAACGCTTCCAGCCGCCGAACGAGTGATAGGCCACCGGCACCGGGATCGGCACGTTGATGCCCACCATGCCGACGTTGACGCGGGCGGCGAAGTCGCGGGCCGCGCGGCCGTTCTGGGTGAAGATGGCGACGCCGTTGCCGTACTGGTGCTTGCTCGGCAGGCTCAGGGCCTCTTCGAAGCTGGCGGCGCGCATGATCTGCAGCACCGGGCCGAAGATCTCTTCCTTGTAGGATTCCATCTCGGGCTTCACGTGGTCGAACAGCGACGGGCCGATGAAGAAGCCCTTCTCGTGGCCCTGCAGGCTGAACTCGCGGCCGTCGACGACCAGTTCGGCGCCTTCTTCCACGCCCTTGTTGATCCAGCCCAGAACCTTGTCCTTGTGGGTCTGGGTGACGACCGGGCCGTAGTGGGCCTCGGCGTCGGTCGAGACGCCGACGCGCAGGTTCGGGATTTCCGAGACCAGACGCTCGCGCAGTTCATCGGCGGTGCGCTGACCGACCGGCACCACGACCGGCAGGGCCATGCAGCGCTCGCCGGCCGAGCCGTAGGCCGCGCCGGTCAGATCCTTGATGACCTGATCCATGTCGGCGTCAGGCAGGACGATGCCGTGGTTCTTGGCGCCGCCCATGGCTTGAACGCGCTTGCCGTGGGCCGCGCCCTTCTGGAACACATAGTGGGCGATGTCCGACGAGCCGACGAAGCTCACGGCATGGATCAGCGGGTGTTCGAGGATGGAGTCGACCGCCACCTTGTCGCCGTGGACGACGTTCAGCACGCCCTTGGGCGCGCCCGCCTCCATCATCAGCTCGCCCAGACGCACCGGCAGGGACGGATCACGCTCGGACGGCTTCAGGATGAAGGTGTTGCCCGCGGCGATGGCCACGCCGAACATCCACATCGGGATCATGCCGGGGAAGTTGAACGGGGTGATGCCCGCCACCACGCCCAGCGGCTGGCGCATGGAATAGACGTCGATGCCCGGACCGGCGCCATAGGTGTATTCGCCCTTCGAGGCGTGCGGGATGCCGCAGGCGAACTCGATCACTTCCAGACCGCGCTGGATGTCGCCCTTGGAGTCGGCGATGACCTTGCCGTGCTCGCTGGACAGCAGTTCGGCCAGTTCGTTCATGTTCGCCTCGACCAGGCGCTTGAACTCGAACATGACGCGGGCGCGACGCTGCGGGTTGGTCGAGGACCAGCCTTCGAAGGCGGCCTGCGCCGACTGGACCGCACGGTCCAGTTCCGACGGCGTCGCCAGTTGGACGCGGGCCTGAACCTCGCCGGTGTTGGGGTTGAAGACGTCGCCGAAGCGGCCCGACGCCCCATCAAAAGCCGCACCGTCGATGAAGTGGCGAATATCGCGCATTGAACGTCTCTCCCGATGATTATGGTTCTTCGTGAGCCTGCCCTAGCAGAGCGGGCCGGTCAGGCCCATTGCAATCTTGCAGGTGATGATGTGCATATTTGCATATGTTCGACTGGGATGATCTGAGGGTGTTTCTGGCCGCCGCGCGCGCCGGGTCGCTGGCCACGGCGGCGCAGCGGCTGGGCGTCGATGCGGCCACGGTCGGACGGCGCGTGGCGCGGCTGGAGACGGCGCTGAAGTCCACCCTGCTGGTGCGCTCGGCCGCCGGACTGCACCTGACGGCCACGGGCGCCCAGCTGCTGGAGCGGGCGCTGGACGCTGAAAGCGCGATGGAGGCCGCCGGGCGCGTCACCCAGCCCGACCTGATCGCCGGCGCCGTGCGGATCAGCGCCTCGGAAGGCTTCGGCGGGGCGGTGCTGGCCCCCGCCCTGCCCGGCCTGCTGGCGGCGCATCCGGGGCTGAACGTCGAACTGGCGGCCAGCTCCGGCTTCCTGTCGCCCAGCCGCCGCGAGGTGGACATGGCCATCACCCTCAGCCCCGCCGCCGGGCCGCGCCTGATCGTCGAGCCGCTGACCACCTATCAACTGGCGCTCTACGCCGCGCCGGAATACCTGGAACGCCACGGCGCGCCCGACACCATCGACGACCTGCACCGCGTCGACATGGTCGGATACGTCGACGACCTGATCTATGCGCCCGAGTTGCATTATCTGGACGAGATCCGCCCGCACCTTCGCCCGCGACTAGCCTCTTCCTCCATCCGCGCCCAACGGGACATGGTGGCGGCGGGCGGCGGCATCGGCGTCCTGCCCTGCTTTCTGGCGGAGGGACTGACGCGCGTTCTAGCGGACGCTGTGCTGATCGAGAGGCGCTTCTGGCTCAGCACCCACCGCGAGGTCCACGGCACGGCGCGGCTGAAAACGGTCCGGCGCTGGATCAAGGCCCTGTGTCAGGATCAGGTCAGCCGCCTCGCCCCCTTGCCCGCGACCACGCCGAGACGCGCCGAGGGGTGACCATATTTTACATTTTACATTGCTCTAAAGCCGAGCATCCGGGGCTATGACTCCAGCGTTCTCCTCGGAGCTGCGTAACAAGTATGAAGATCGCGATATTAGATGACGATCCCGTCCAATTGGAGTTCGTCTCCGAGGTCGTCCAAGACGCCGGGTATCGCGCCACTCTGTTTTCGCGCGGCCAGGCGCTGATCTCCGCCCTGCGCAAGGACACCTTCGACATGCTGATCGTCGACTGGAACCTGCCGGACCGTTCGGGTCTGGAGGTGCTGGCCTGGGCGCGCACCAATCTGAAGCCCGCCCCGCCCATGCTGCTGGTCACCAGCCGCGCCGAGGATGAAGACGTGGTCGCAGGCCTGGACGCCGGGGCCGACGACTACCTGCCCAAGCCCCTGTCCAAGCCGGTGCTGGCGGCGCGGATCAACGCCCTGATCCGTCGCGCCTACGCCCAGCCGACGACGCCGGGCGTCGAGGTCTATGACGGCTTGTCCTTCCACGAGTCCGCCGGGTCCGTGACCCGCGACGGCCAGCCAGTCGCTCTGACGGCCAAGGAATACGCCCTGGCCCTGCTGCTGTTCCGCAACCTGCACCGGGCGCTGTCGCGGACCTATATCCTGGAGACGGTCTGGGGCAATGAGCCGGACCTGAACAGCCGTTCGCTGGACATGCACATCTCGCGCATCCGCAACAAGCTGGAGTTGCGACCCGAGCGAGGCTTCCGCCTGACCCCCATTTACAGCTACGGATATCGCCTTGAGCGCGTCGCGGGGGCCGAGCCCGGCCCTGACGCCTGAATAAGGACGCAGGTGGCGGAATGAAGACGGATTGGTCTGCGGCTCTGGCGGTTGCGGCGATGCTGGCCGCAGGAAGCGCCGCCGCACAGACTTCGGCCGCCCCGCCCGCGCCCCGGACGGCGTCTTCCGCCGCCGTCGAGACCCTCGACTATGTGGTCCGCCCCGGCGACACCCTGATCGACCTGGCGACCGCCTATATGAACCGGCCGCTCGACTATCGCCGGGTCCAGCGCGAGAATCGGGTCGCCAATCCGCGCCGCCTGCCCATCGGCCGCACCCTGGCCCTGCCGGTCGATCTGCTGCGCGCCGACCCGGACGAGGCGCGTATCGCCGGCTTCCGCGGCGCCGCGACGCTAAACCAGGACGGCCGCTCCGCCGCCCCCGCACCCGGCCAGACCGTGCGCGAAGGCGCCGTTCTCAGCACCGGGGCCAACGCCTTCGTCCGCCTGGCGCTGTCCGACGGCAGCCATGTGGTCGTGCCCTCCAACAGCCGCGTGCGGGTCAGCCGCCTGCGCCGCTACGCCATCAACGGCGCCGTCGATCACGCCCTGACGGTCGAGGGGGGCCGCGCCGAGTCGCGCGTCACGCCCCGGCGCCGCCCCGGCGGCTTCGCCATCCGCACCCCGGTCTCGGTCTCGGCCGTGCGCGGCACCGACTTCCGCGTCTCCTTCGACGATGACGCCGACCGCTCGAGCACCGAAGTGCTGGAAGGCGCCGTCGCCATCGCCTCGGGCGAGGCCGAAACCCTGGCCGCCGCAGATCAGGGCGTCAGCGCCGCCGCCGGCGCTGTTCGCCTGCTGCCCCTGCTGCCCGCGCCCGCCCTGGCCCGCCCCGACGCGCCGCAAACCCAGGCCCAGGTCGCTTTCGACATCCAGCCCCTGCCCGGCGCCGAACGCTATCGCGGCCGCGTCGCCCAAGACGCCGGCATGATCGAGGCCTTCGCCGAAGCCGACAGCGCGCCAGGCGGCCCCCTGGTCTTCGGCGAGATGGAGGAAGGCGCCTTCTTCCTGCGTCTGACCGCCCTCTCGCCAGAGGGGCTGGAGGGCAAGGCCACGACCTACAGCTTCATCCGCGCCCGCAACGGCGTCGGCGGCCTGGCCTCGGCCATGGATCAACGCGACCGCCGCCGCTTCTACCGCTTCCGCTGGGAGGCCGAGGGCGTCGGCGAGGCGACCTTCCGTTTCCAGCTGTGGCGCGAGGCCGAGGACGGCGCCCGCGACGGCGCCCTGCTGGTCGACCAGCCCGGCCTGACCGACGAGGCCTTCACCCTCAGCGACCTGCCGCCGGGCGTCTACAGCTGGCGGGTGCAGGGCGCGCGCCATCGCTTCGGCCGTCTGCTGGAAGCCTGGTCCGAACCGCAACAACTGCGTATCGGACGATAGCGCCGTGGCCGCTGGGCCCAAAGGCGGTTGGAAGCGTTGGCTCGGCGCGCGCCTGACCGGCCGACGCGCTCTTGTCGAATGGGGCCTGGTGGCGGTTCTGTCCGCCCTGCTGGTCGGCTGGATGGCGCTGACGCCCGTCGCCGACGGCGCCGACAACCTGGTCTACGACGCCCTGATGCGGGCTGAGGCGGGACCGGCCGACGAAGACATCGTCATCATCGCCATCGACGACCGCAGCCTGGAGGCGCTGGGCCAATGGCCCTGGCCGCGCGACCTGCACGCCCGCCTGATCGACCGTCTGACCCAGGCGCAAGCCGGGCCTGTCGCCTACGACGTCCTGTTCACCGAAGCCTCCCCGCAGGACGGCGCCCTGGCCGCCGCCCTGGCGCGCAACGGCAATGTCCGCCTGCCGGTGGTGCTGGACGCCCCCGGCCTGAACGGCGCCGCCTTTCGCGAGGACGCCCCTGCGCCCGGCCTGACCGAGGCGGCGGCGGGTCTGGGCCATGTCAATCTGACGGTCGACGACGACGGCGTCGTGCGTCGCCTGCCCCTCTATCTTCAGGCGGGCGACCGGACCTGGCCCCACCTGATCCTGCCCCTGGCCGCCGCCAAGGGCGCCGCGCCCGCCCCGCCCGCGCCGCACGATGGCGGCGACCTGTTCGCCGCCTCGCCCGAGGCCCTGATCTATCGCGGCCCGCCCGGCGCCTTCCGCACCCTGTCCTTCGCCGACGTGCTCAGCGGCGAGACGCCCGCCGCCTTCCTGAAGGACAAGCTGGTGCTGGTCGGGGCGACGGCGCCGGGCCTCGGCGACCGTTACGCCACTCCGGCCACGCCCCACGGCGAACTGCGTCCCGGCGTCGAGGTGCAGGCCGCCCTGCTCCAGACCCTGATCGAGGGCGGCGGCCCGCGCGGCCTGTCGCCCGGCTGGGTTCTGACCCTGTCCCTGTTGCCGCTCGGTCTGCTGGTCGCCGGCTTCCTGGTGCTGCGCCCGGCGGCCAACATGGCCCTGGGCGCCGGGCTGATCGTCGTGACGTTGATCGCCGCCGCGACCGCCTTCCTCGCGGGCGGCCTGTGGCTCCCGCCTTCGGCCGCCGTGGCTGGACTGGCCCTGGCCTATCCCTTGTGGAGCTGGCGTCGCCTGGCCGCAGCCTCGGCCTATATGCAGAGCGAGGTCGAGGCCTTCGAGCGCGACGGCGTGCGCCTGACCGGCCGCGCCCAGGGCGGCGATGTCGTGGCCCGTCAGGTGGACGCCCTGCGCGCCGCCGTGCGTCAGGTGCGCGATCTGGAGCGCTTCATCTCCGACGCCCTGCGAAGCCTGCCCGACGCCACGGTCGTGGCCGACCCGCACGCCCGCATCATCCTGTCCAACGACCGGGCCGAGGCCCTGTTCGGCGACCGACTGAGGGACGACGCCGACCTGCCCCTGCTGTTCCAGTCCCTGGGCGAACCGGCCTGGCGCCGCTTCCTCGATCCCGAGGGCGATCCCGGCGACATCACCACGCCCGACGGCCGCATCCTGAAGGCCGCCGCCGCCCTGCTGACCGACGCCGAGGGGCAGCCGGTCGGCCATATCGTGCGCTTCGCCGACATGACCCGTTTCCGCGCCGCCGAGCGCCAGCGCGCCGAGGCCCTGCAACTGCTCAGCCACGACATGCGCGCGCCTCAGGTGTCGATCCTGACCCTGCTGGACGGCCCCGCCCCGCGCCTGGACCCCATGGTCGAGCGCCGCATCGCCGACTACGCCCGCCAGACCCTCGACCTCGCCGAAGGCTATGTTCAACTGGCCCGCGCCGAGAGCCAACCCTATCGCTCAGAGCTGCTGGACCTGGGCCAGATCGCCATGGACGCCGCCGACATCCTGTGGCCCCAGGCGTCGAAGAAGGGCGTCCGCATCCTGACGCCCGACGGCGAGGAAGAGTTCCTGGTCCAGGGCGACCCCGCCCTGTTGCGCCGCCTGACCACCAACCTTCTCGACAACGCCCTGAAATACGGCCCGGCGGGCGGCGCCATCCAGGTCAGCCTGACCGGGGCCGAGGAAGACGGCCGCCCGGTCTGCGTCCTCGGCGTCAGCGATCAGGGCCCTGGTCTGTCGGAAGAGGCCGCGCGTCGTTTGTTCCAGCCCTTCGGCCACGGCGGCGCGGATCATCGCGGCGCGGGTCTGGGCCTCGCCTTCGTCCGCACCGTCGCCGAACGCCACGGCGGAACCATCCGCCACCAGCCCGGATCGCCGGGCGCGACCTTCATCCTGACCCTGCCCAGGATCACGGAAGAGGAATGAAGCTGCGGGCGGCCGGCCCTAGTCCGCCGCGTCCAACTGCGCTGCGGCCGCCTCGGCCAGCAGGCCCGGCGCGGTTTCGGCCTGACGCCGTCCCAGGATCGCCACCGCCGAGGCGCGGTAGGCCCCCGCCTCATTCCCCGGCCCGGTCAGGATCACCGTCAGGCTGTGCGTCTGGCGACCCTGGCTCCACCATTGCGGCAGGCGCGGCGCATCGGTCCACTCGCCCTGGCGCGCATCGACGTCCGTGAAGACGCCGGTCTTCTGAGGCCGCACCGCATAGGCCGTCTCGACCCGCCAGGCGGCCTTGTCGTCCACCTCGCGCCAGCCGCGCGCGCTCAGCGCCTGACGCACGGCCTCGGCCGCCGCGCGGTCGGCCTCGCTCGGCGCCTCGGCCTCCAACAGGCGATAGGCGGTCACGTTCGCGGGCACGACGGCCGACAACTGCGTCTCGACGCGCGGCGCAGAAGCGCAGCCCGCCAGGACGGCCGCGCTGACCAGGGGAAGAGCCAGACGAGAGATCATGGCTGCGATACCTGCCCCGCCGCGCCCTCCAAGTCTACAACGGACGATTCCAACGGGCCGAAAAGCGCGCCGGCCTAGCCCCCGGACGCCAGCGCGCCCGTCACGCCCAGCGTCCCGTCCGCGTTCTCGACCACACCCAGTTCCTCGATGCGCGCCCCGCCCTGCTCCAGCACGGCCAGCCAGCCGAAGGCCTGCGCCGTCGTCACGCGATCCAGCCGAAAGCCCAGCCGCCCGCCCTCGGACATGCCCAACGTCGGCTGCACCCCCGCCGCCGAAGCGGTAGAGGCGACCAGAGCCTGCAGATCGACCGCCTCAGCCGGTCGCGCGCCGCGCTGGATCACGGCCGTCTCAACCTGCGTCAGTCGCCGCTCGGCGGCGACGCGGGCGCGCGCCTGATCGGCCTGCCAGTTGTCCAACGGCCGCACCACGCCCAGCCAGCCGACGACGCCCAGCACCAGTGCCCCCATGATCGCCAGCATCCGCCGCTCGCGCAGCGACCGACCTTCCCACCAGGCGGCGACGGAAGAGAACAAGGCCTTCATCGGGCGCCTCCGATCGTGAGCGTGCTGACCATGCGCCCGCCTTCCTCGGCCGAGGTTTCGTCGACCACCGCCAGACCGGCCTCGGCCAGATCGGCGCGCACGGCGTCCAGATCATTGAACGTCGGATGGGCCAGGGTGACCCGCAGCCCCTCGCCGCCCAGGGTCGCGTCGTCCAGTTCCGCGCCCGGCACGCGCTCGACGGCGGCGAAGACGGCGGCCATCGCGCGCGCGGTCCCGCCCGGCGGCGGCCCGGCGTCGAGGCGACGCAGGGCTTCCGGCGCCGGATCTTCCGGCGTCGCCAGTTCAGGATAGAGCTTCACCGCCCCCGCCCGAGCGCCCGCCTCGGCGCGATCGGCCGCCGCACGGTCGCGCAGCCCTTCGGCCGCCATCAGGATCAGGGGCGACATCAACAGCGCCGCCGCCAGACCCGCCGCCAGTCGCCAGCCCTTGGCCGCCTGTCCCCGCTCACGCCGGTCGTGGACCTGCAACAGGTCGACCGGCGCCGCCATAGCCCCCGCCGCCAGGGCCGCGTCCAAAGTCTCGCCTTCCAGCCAGGTCAAAGAACGCCCGGCCGCAACCGCCTCCGCCAGATCCGGCTGAACCGTCACGGCGAACGCCGGGCCGCGCAGCGCCACGTCGGCCCCTACCTGTGCGGCGGTCAACATCTCCGCCTCCAGCGGCGCAGGCAGGCACAGATTGTCCGGCACGACCGCCTCGGGCCGGATGTCGAAGGTCTCCATCCAGCACAGCCAGGCCTGCAACAGCTTGGCCGACACCGCCGCCGTCAGTCGCGACCCGCCGTCGACCGGCGCAACGCCCAGAGCCACGTCCAGCCCCTCGACCTCGCCCGCCGCCTGATCGCGCAAGGCCCAGCGCGCCGCGACGCGGGCCTGGGCCGCATTGCCCGGGGGCAGGTCCAGCCAGCGCGTCATGACGTCCGCGCCGGGGGCCACGGCGATGGTGCGCATCGACGGCGGCGCTTCGGCCTGATGGGGGTCCAGTTCGCCGCGCCCGACCACGCGGCCTTCACGATCGACCAGCAGGAAACGCGCCGCCAGGGTCGCGTGGGTCGGGATGAACAGGATGCGGGCGTGGCTCATTCTTCCATGCTCATTCTTCAGGCGTCCAGCGACGGATGACGGTGCGCGCCGCGCCGTCGGGCGCGACATGGATCAGGGCGGTGCGGACGGTGCGGGCGTCGCCATGCTCGATCTCGACCCTCAGGTCGAAGTAACGGGTGGCCAGGGTGATCTGGCCCTTGGCCTCTTCGTCGACGACCACGCCCGACAGGGCGGGTTGGGCCCAGAAGGCGTCCGGGCTGCTCCAGCCCGTCGCCGGGCGCGCGGCGATGGCCGCCTTGGCCGCGTTCAACCCGACCACGCCCCGGCTGATCGCGACCAGCAGAACGGCGTCCTGCGGCTCCAGCGTATTCACATTCAGGGGCGACAGCCGCGCTGCCGGCAGGGCGCACAGATAGGGCCTCAACCGGCGATAGAGTTCGTCGTCCACCCCCGCCACGGCGCGCAGTTCGCTGACCTCGGCCAACATGACGCCACCGGTGCGATACGGCGTCGGACGGCTGGCGTAGGCGGCGTCCTCCGCCCCCTGCGCCGAAACCTCGTCGTCGCCGTCCATCCAGTCGGTCAGGGCCGCCGCGACCGCCGACATCCGCCCGCGCGGCAGGCCCAACGCTTCGCCCAAGGCGATGAACTGCGCCGCTCCTTCAGGCCGGGCAATCAGATCCTCGCCCTGCCCCAGCACCAAGCTGTTCAGGTTGAAACAGGACTGTCCGTCGCGGATCACCGCCCGCCCCTCGCCCTCTTCCAGCGACAGGGCGAAGACGCGGCCGTTCCACTGCGGCTGAAGCGGCGTGCGCGCCGGATCGGCGCGCACCAGATCGGACAGCCGCCGCCGCGCCAGCGCCTCCGCCCCCGCCGCAAAGGCTTGCGCCTGCGCCTGGCTCTCGGCGTTGGTCGTGCGACGCACGGAAAAGCGCACATCATCCAGCAGCACCACGCACAGCGCCGCCATCACCGCCACCAGCAACAGGACGGTCAACAGGGCCATGCCCCGGCGATCGCGCGCGCGCGGCCTCATGCGGCGGCGACCAGAAACAGCTGCTCGACCGGGCCGAAACCGTCGAGCGTCAGCGTCACCCGCACGGCGTCCGGCAGGGGCCGGTCGCTGCTGGCGGAAAAGGCGGGCGCCTCGGACCCGTTCTGGATGAAGGCGACGCGCGCCTCCGTCACGCCGCGATACAGCACCTGCGGCGGCCCGGCCCGCGCGCCGTCCAGATAGGGCGCCACGCGGCGCTCCAGCCGATCTTCGACCAGCCGGTACTCGACCCGTTGCAGCGAGGCGCGCGGCGCACCGTCAGGATTGCTCCAGCCGCTGCGGGCCAGCACCAGCAGCGGATCGCCCGGCGACTGCGGCCCCATGATCGCCTGCGGCGCCGGACGCCCCGTCGCCCCGCGAACCCGCCGCCCCGTCGCCTGCGCCAGATCGGCGCGCAGCAGGGCGCGGGTGCGTTGCAGAGCGGCTATTCGGTCCGCGTTCGCCTTCACCGCGAACCGATTTTCGACCGATTGTCCCAGCACCAGCGCGCCGGCCCCCGCCAGAAGGGCGAAGATCAGCAGGGCGATCATGACCTCGACCAGAGTAAACCCGGCTCTCTTTCTTCCGCTATCGCTCGCCGCGCGGCGGCTCGCTGCTTGAGCGGGTTTGCGCCACGCCTTCATGCGCCCGCCGCCCGGAGCAGCACGCGATCGGCGGCCTGTTCCTCATCGGCGAAGACGCGCACGTCGATGCGGCCGACGCCGGGCATGTCGGTCGCGCTGACCACCCGCACCCAACGCCATTCGCGCCCGCCCAGCGACGCTTGCCCCGACGTGCTGCCGCTGGGCAGATCGCGCGCGATCATCGCCTCGGCGGCCACATTGTCGGCGACGACGCCGCCCAGCGTCCGCGTCTCGACCCGCGCCGCCGAGCGGGTGCTCTCGCCCGACAGGTTCAGCAACGCCATCGCCGCCAGACCGAACACGGCCAGCGCGACGAGGCATTCGATCAGGGTGAAGCCCGCGCGGGGCGCTCCCTCACTCATAGATCGTCACCTCACCTGCGCCGTCGATGGCGACGGTGACGGCTTGGCCCTCGCGCTCCAGCCGCACGCTGGCGGCGTCGGCGCCGCCGGTGGGGTCGAACACGGCGCGGGCAGGCGCTGCGACGGCGGCCCCCTCGCCCCACGTCTTAGGCGCCAGCGCACCCGTCAACGGCGTCCAGACGGCGCCGTCGAAACTCTCGAAGCCATAGCCCGCCGCATCGGCGCGCAGGGCTACCGGGCGGTTGGTCATCACCGCCTCCTCGCGCGCCAGCGTCAGGCGCGCGGCGAACCGCTCGGCCTCGACCGCCAGCGTCGGGCGCGGGTCCGGCATGGACAGCACCACCGCCCCCGCCGCCACGCCGATGATGGCGATCACGACCATTAACTCGACAAGGGTAAACCCTTGTCGTGCGCTACCGCTTTCCGCGCGGCGACTCGCTGCTTCAGCGCGTTTGGGCGTTCCCACGGCTACCGAACCGGCCGGGCGAGAGAGCGCTTCAGCCCTGCCAGTTGCCGATGTCGGCGTCATTCCCCTCGCCCCCTTCCTGACCGTCGGCGCCGAAGGACCAGATGTCGAACTGGCCGCCATGGGCGCTGCGGCGGCGGTACTGATAGGGATTGCCCCACGGGTCTTCCGGCAGGCGGCGGACATAGCCGCCTTGGCGATAGCGTTCCGGCCGCGCCAGATCGGCGGGCGGCGTGGTCAGAGCCTTCAAGCCCTGCTGGTCCGACGGGAAGGTCAGGTTGTCGAGGCGATAGGTCTCCACCGCCTGCTCCAACACCGAGATGTCGGCCCGCGCCTTGCCGACCATGGCCTTGTCCTGACTGGGCAGGACATTGATCGCCACCACCGTCGCCAACAGGCCGATGATGACGATGACGACCATTAACTCGACAAGGGTGAACCCTTGTCGTGCGCTACCGCTCGCCGCGCGGCGGCTCGCTGCGTGAGCGCGTTGGGCGCGCCCTTGGGCGACATGGCGCAGACGTCGGGCGAAGGTCTTGAACATCAATGCCTCTCTCACCCCAGGGCCAGGGTGTTGATCTGAAGGATGGGAAGCAGGATCGACAGCACGATCACGGCGACGATCCCGCCCATGACCACGATGATCGCCGGTTCCAGCAGGCTGAGCATCACGGCGGTGAAGTTGGAGAATTCGCGCTCGAGATAGTCGGCCGCGCGTTCCAGCATGGGCTCCAGCCGACCGCTGCTTTCGCCGGAGGCGGTCATGTAGACGAGGATGGGCGGGAACACCTCGGCGCGGCGCATGGCGGCCGACAGGCCGCCGCCCTCGCGCACGGCCTCGGCCATCTGTTCAGTGGCGCGGCGCAGGGCGCGGTTGGAGACGGTGCGGGCGGTGATGGTCAGTCCCTCCAGCACCGGCAGGCCCGCCGCGATCATGGTCGACAGGGTGCGGGCCATGCGCGCCCCGTGCAGATCGCGCGTCAGCCGCCCGACCAGCGGCAGCCGCAGCACCCAAGCGTCCAGCCTCAGCCGCACCGCCTCGCGCCGCCGTGCGATCAGGCCCGCGCCGACCACGGCGGCGAGGATCAGCGCCATCAGCCAACCCCAGTCGCGCATCAGGTCCGACAGGCCGATGACCAGCCGCGTCAGCAGCGGCAGGGTCTGGCCCATTCTGTCGAACTGATCGACCACCTTGGGCACGATATAGGTCATCATGGCGACGATCACGCCCAGCGCCACCACCGCCAGCACGCACGGATAGACCAGCGCCGTCAGCACCTTGCCGCGCACGACCTCGTCCCGCTCCAGCCCGTCGGCCAGGCGTTCGAGGATGGGCTGCAGCGCGCCCGACTGCTCGCCCGCCGCCGTCATGGCGCGATACAGCGGCGGAAAGGCCGCGCCCTGCTGGCCCATGGCGTCGGACAGGCGTCGCCCTTCGATCACCCCGGCGTGGACGCCTTCCAGCACGCGGCGCACGTTGGGCCGGTCCGCCTGAAGCATCAGATTGCGCAGCGCCTCCTCCAGCGGAGAGACCGAAATCAACGTCGCCAACTGCCGCGTCGTCAGCGCCAGCGCCTTGGGCGACAACCGCCCGGCCTTGCCGGATGTCGTCGCAGCGATCGCGCCCGAACGACCCGGCGACAGTTGCAAGGGCGCCAGCTGTCGTTTCGCCAGCGCCTTGCGCGCGGCGGCCTCGTCGGCGGCGGTCACGGAGCCGCTGACCGTCCGCCCGGCGGCGTCGGCGGCGATGTAGTCAAAGGCCGCCATCAGGCCGCGACCTCTTCGGCGGCGGTTTCCTGACGCGCCACGCGCAGGGCCTCCTCGACCGAGGTGACGCCCTCCAGCACCAGCGTCCGCGCCCGATCGGCCAGCGTCCCGCCGCGCGCGAAGGCGGCGTCGAACACCGCGTCCTCGTCGGCGCCCGAGGCGATCAGGCGACGCACCTTCTCGTCCACCGTCAGCGTTTCATAAAGGCCGATGCGCCCGACATAGCCGGTCGAGCCGCAGTCGGCGCAGCCGTGCGGCCGCCAGACGCGCGCGCCTTCATCGGCGCCGATCAGCCGCGCCGTCGCCCTGTCCGCCGTCTCCTCGATCCGGCAGTGCGGGCACAGGCGCCGCACCAGCCGTTGCGCCACCACCAGCCGCAGGGTCGAGGCCAACAGGAAGGGCTCCACCCCCATGTCGCGCAGGCGCGTCACCGCCCCGGCCGCGTCATTGGTGTGAACCGTCGACAGCACCAGATGGCCGGTCAGCGACGCCTGGACGGCGATGGCCGCCGTCTCCGTGTCGCGGATTTCGCCGACCATGACCACGTCCGGATCCTGACGCAGGATGGCGCGCAGACCGGCGGCGAAGGTCATGCCGACCTTGGGGTTCACCTGCGTCTGGCCGACGCCCTCCATGGCGTATTCGACCGGGTCTTCGACCGTCAGGATGTTGCGCGAGCCGTCGTTCAACAGCGACAGCCCGGCGTAGAGGCTGGTCGTCTTGCCCGAGCCGGTCGGCCCGGTGACGAGGATGATGCCGTTCGGCTCGGCCAGCGCGTGGCGGAAAGCCTCCAGCGCGGCCGGGTCCATGCCCAGCCGGTCCAGCGTCAGCCCGGCCTGATCCTTGTCCAGAATGCGCAGCACCACCCGCTCGCCCGCCCGCGACGGCAGGGTCGAGACGCGCACGTCCAGCGACTTGCCGCCCAGCGTCAGGGGGATGCGCCCGTCCTGGGGCTTGCGCTTCTCGGCGATGTCGAGCCGCGCCATGACCTTGATGCGCGACACCAACAGGGGCGCAACGCGCGGGTTCAGGCTCAGCGCCTCGCGCAGCACCCCGTCCACCCGCATCCTCACCAGCAGCCGCGTCTCATAGCTTTCCAGATGCACGTCCGAGGCGCCGATGCGGGCGGCCTCGGCGATGACGCCGTTGATCAGGCGGATGACCGGCGCGTCGTCCGTGGCGTCCAGCAGGTCCGCCGCCGCCGGAATGTCGTCCACCAGACTGTCGAGGCCCACAGGCAGGGACAGGTCGTCGCCGTCGGCGGCTGTCAGTTGCTCGCCCGCATAGACTTCCGACAGCTTGCGGTCGAAGGCGGCGGCGCTCAGCGGCGTCGCCTCCAGCGGGCGGCCCAGCGCGCGGCGCGCCTCGACCAGGGCCAGAGGGTCGGCGCCCTCGCGCACCCCGACCACCATCACCTCGCCCGCCGCCAGCAGCAGGACGCCGTGGGTCTTGGCGAAGCCATAGGGCAGGCGCGGATCGACGACGGTGATCACCGGGCGGCTCCCGATACCGGCGGCAGAGGTTGCGCCACGACCGGCGCCACGGGCGCGATGACCAGCGGCTCGCCCGCTGCCGGAGCCGCAGGCGGCTGGGCCTGCATATAGTCGCGCAGCAGGGCGTCCAGGCTGGGCTCGCGATCCGGGTGAACCCGCTGCTGCTCGCCGCGCATATAGCCCCAGCGATCCGCCGCCAGCCCCTGTGCGTCCGCCGTGGTGCGCAATATGGTCGGGCGCAGGAAGACCATGAGATTGGTCCGCCCCCGCTCGCGGCTGGTCGAGCGGAACAGGACGCCGACGCCCGGAATGTCGCCTAACCCCGGCACCTTGCTGGTTTCCAGTCGGTCGTTCTGATCCAGCAGGCCGCCCGCCACGGCGATGTCGCCGTCATCGACGACCAGCGTCGTCTCCAGCTCGCGCTTGTCCAGGATCAGGTCGTTGGCGCCGCTGGTCAGCAGGCCGTTGATGCTCGACACCTCCTGCCGCAGCGTCAGGGTGATGGAGCCGCCGGCGTTGATCTGGGGCCGCACCGTCAGGCGCACCCCGATGTCCTTGCGCTCGGTCGTGGTGAAGGGGTTGGAGTTGCCGTCCAGAATGGTCTGGCCAGTGGTGATCGGCACCTCCTGCCCGACCAGGAAAGTGGCCTCTTCATTGTCCAGCGTCATGATCGACGGGGTCTGCAGCAGGTTGGAGCCCGCGTCCGTCTTGGCCGCATTGATGATGAAGCCGAACAGGCCGTCGCCCCACTTGCCGCCCGCGCCGCCGACGAAGCCGTTGGCGCCCAGCAGGCTGTTCAGGGCCAGATCCTGCAGCCGCTCGCGCAAGGGATCGTCCTTGTCGAGCTGACCCGCCGCCGCCCCGCCCGCGATGGGCACCAGCGGCGCCGCGCGGTCGGAATAGTTAGTCAGGCCGACGCCCTGCTCGCCCGCCATCAGCCACTGGACGCCCAGGTCGCGTACGGCCTTGTCGCTCAGTTCGACGACGATGGCCTCGATCAGCACCTGCTGACGGCGCACGTCCAGTTGGCGGATCACCTCGGTCAGGGTGCGTTGCAGGTCCGCCGGGCCGGAGATGACCAGAGCGTTGGCGCCGGGGAAACGGGCGATGGTGGCGCGCTGGCCGGTGGCGGTCACGGTGGTCGAGCCGATCGGCCCGCTGTCGGCCTCGCCCGTCGTGGTCAGGCCGCCCGACCCCATGCCGCTGGTCGCATTGGTCGCCCCTGCGCGGGCCGTGCGCAGGCGCGGCGACGACGGCGCCGCCGCATCCGCAGGCTGGCCCACGATCTGTTGCAGGACCGGCAGAAGCTGTTCGGCGTCGGCGTGTTCCAGGAAGACGACATTGACGTCCTGGCTGGCCCGCGCCCGGCCGTCCAGATCGGCGATCAGGCCGCGCACCCGCGCCAGCGCCTGTCCGTCCCCGCGCAGGACCAGCGCATTGGAGCTTTCGACCGGGGTGATCGTCACCAGACCCGGACCGCCGGGACCGCCCGTCACCTGTTGCAGCACACCCGCGATCTCGCGCGCCGAGGCGTTCTCCAGCGCCACGACCTCATAGGCCGAGCGATCCACGTCGATGCGGCCGACCAGAGCCCGGATACGCGACAGATTGTCGGCGAAGTCGGCCACGACCACGCTGTTGGCGCCGGGATTGGCCAGCACCTGCCCCTGCGCCCCGACCAGAGGCCGGATCGTCTCGGCGGCCGAGGCGGCGTCGATATGGCGAAGGGTGAAGACCTCGGTCGAGAACCGCTCGGCGCCGACGGTGGCCGGGCCCTGTGCCGCGCCCTGCGCCGGACTGATGCGATAGGCGCCCGAAGACGTCGGCGTCACCACCAGACCATTGGCCCGCAGCGTCGACAGGAAGACCTCGAACAGCTGAGCCCGGGTCAGGGCGCGCGGGCTGGACACCGTCACCGTGCCCGTCACCGCCGGATCGACGATGAAGGTACGCCCCGTCGTGCGCGCCACATCCTGCACGAAGGCGCGGATGTCGGCGTTCTGGACGTTCAGCGTCTGGCGCGCCTCCTGCGCCATCACCGGCGCGGCGGCCAGCGGCTGGACCGCCAGAACAGCGGCCAGAACGCCGGTCAACAGAGAGCGGCTTCCAGAGCGACGACTGGGGGCCTTCATGGGCGCGTCCTTACGGTGGTGGAGCGGACCTGACCGTCGCGCTCGAACTGGATCTGGGCCGAGGGAGCGTCGGCCAACTGGCCGCGCAGGGCGGCGAGCGCCTGCGGGCTGTTCAGGGCCGTGCCGTTGACCGACAGGATGACATCGCCTGAGCGCAGACCGGCATTTCGCAGCTCGCCCCCATCGCCCGAGGCGGAAACGGTCAGCCCCTTGATCCCCAGGCCCTGGATGCGCGGCCGCAGCCCCGCCTGGGCGATCAGACGTTGAGGATCGACCACCACGCCTTCAGCCGGGGCCGGTTCAGGCGCAGAGACGGCGGGTTGCGCCGTCGTCGCGGGCGCAACAGAGGCTGCGCCGGACGTCATGTCGGGAAAATCGAGACGGAACGGCGCGCCGCCGCGCGACAGCATGACGTGGTCGGGGGCGACGGCGCTCAGGGTCAGCCCCGGCTCCACCTCCTCGCCCGCACCGACCGAGACCTGGCGTCCGTCCGACAGGCCGATGATGGCCGAGCCGCCGCCCGCGCCGTCCGCGCGTACGCCGAACAGGCTCAGGCCGCCGCCGTCCGACGGCGCCGCCTCGGCCCCGCCTCCGCCGTTGCGGAAGAAGGCGTCGAAGCGTGACAGCACGCCCAGGTCGACCTCCGGCAGAGGCCGCGCCTCCACGGCCTGCGGTGTCGGCGCCGCGAACAGCCAGACCAGCCGCCCGCCCTGCACCAGAAGAAGCAGGATCAACGCCGCCTCGACCACGCGCCGCAACGGCGGACGACGAAGGGATAGGCGGCCAAAGGACAGGCCGCCCTTGCCCCACGAAACGGCGCTCAGTTTGCGAAGGCCAGCGAGCAAGGAAGACATCCCCCACGGCCTCTCGCGGCCGCAACGCCTCCCTAGGCGGATGCTCCGTACCCGGCTCGCTCCGAACCATGACAGCGCCGAGAAGTTGTCACGACAGATGCGGCGGGTTCAGACGATATGACGCGAAACATTCACCCTCCCCCGATGGAAGAGGGACAAAAAAAGCCGGGAGGCCGCTAGACCTCCCGGCTCAAATGTCAGGCTCAGTCTGCGCTTAGAAACGCGCCGTCAGGCTGACCGAGGCGCTCTGGCCCAGATCGTACTGGTTGATGCGGATCTTGTTGCCCTTCTCCTGGTACTCCTCGAAGTCCGTCCCGAGCAGGTTGCGCAGCTCCAGGGCGAAGCCCAGGTCGCGGCCCTTCACGGTGAAGTCCTTGCGATAGACGAAGTCGAGGAAGGCGCCCGGCTCCTGCACATAGTCCGGCTCGCGCGCCGTGCCGACGCCCGCGCCGCGCGCGGTGGTCCGCTCCGAGACGTAGTTCAGGATGAAGGTCGCCTGCGAGCGGGCCGTGTCGTCTTCCCAACCCAGTTGCAGGTTGGCGACGTGCTCGGACTGCCCCTGCATGCGGCTGCCGTCCTGGATGAAGAAGGACGCCTGTTCGGGACGGCCGCCGCCGCCCAGGGTGATGACGGTGTCGCCCTCGCCGACCGAAACCTCGGAGTCCGACCAGGTGTAGTTGGCCTGCACAAGCCAGCGCTTGTTCGAAATGAAGGCCGCCTGATCGGCGAACTCGAAGTATTTCTTCACCTCGGCCTCGACGCCCATGACGGTCGCTTCCGGCGCGTTCAGGAAGGTCTGCTGGCGCTGGTTGCCGACATCGACGATCACGGCTTCGACCGGCTTGTCCAGCTTCTTGTAGAAGACGCCCGCCGTGACGAACTGCTGGCGGCCGAAATACCATTCCCAGCGCGCGTCCAGGTTCAGGATCTCGGTATCCGTCAGATAGGGGTTGCCGATGAAGACACGGTCGCTTTCCGGGTCGGTGTAGGCCTGAGGCGCCAGTTCGCGGAACTGCGGACGGCCGATGGTCTTGGACGCGCCGAAGCGCAGTTGCTGATCCTCGGTGAAGTTCCACGTCGCGGTGAACGACGGCAGCCAGTACTGCTCTTCGATCTCCGTCGCCTCATAGGCGGGCGTTCCGCCGAACAAGTCGCGCGGGGTCACGCTCTGCTGGCCGTCCTCGAAGCGGACGCCGAAGGTGGTGCGCACGGTCGGCACGAACTCGGCGTCGACCATGGCGTAGACGGCGTTGACCTTCATCTCCGCATCATAGGCGTTGGCGCCGTTCGAACCGGCGATCTCGCGCAGCTGCAGGGTCCACGGATTGATGTTGTAGTCCGAGAACAGATAGTCGATCCGCGCCCGACGCTGGCTGTCGGTCAGGCCGTTGACGGCCTCGAACTGCAGGTCGTGACGCTCGGCCGAGCGGGTGTTGTCCAGGGTCGAGGCGCCGACGCTGATGGTCGCCTCGCGGCCCGCCGCCATCGGCAGTTTATAGGCCAGGTCCACGCCGCCGGACCAGATTTCGTCGTCCAGCTCGCTGAACGAGATCTGGTTGCCCTGGACGTTGTGGATCAAGCGGTCCTGGGCGTCGACGCCGTACTGGAAGCGCGATTCATAGGGAGCGTCGCGCGAGGTCTTGGCGTAGGCCGCGCGCCAGTCCAGCTTCCACTCGCCGTCGGCGCCGAAGTAGTGCTCGCCCGCCAGTTGGCTGGTGAACAGCTGACGCACGAACCACTCGGTGTAGTCGTTGCGGATCACGCTGCCGCCGGCGTCGAAGTCCGGCCCGGCCGAAGTGCGGGCGCGCTTGGTCGTGGTGCGGACGTAGAGGTTGGTCCACTTCACCTCATGATCGTCGTTCGTCAGCGACAGCCCGCCCAGGAAGTTCAGACGCACGTCGTTCTGGTTGGACTCGACGTCGAAGGTCGAGACCGGCACCAGGTCGTCGCCCTGGAACTGGCCCTCTTCCTGGATCGCCTGACGGGTGCGCCAGGAGTTGTCGTAGCCGGCCACGGCGATGACGCCCAGATCGCCGACCTCGGTCGGGGTGCGGAAACCGCCCGCCAGCTCCAGGCTGCCGTCGACCGGCGTCTGCTGACGCTGCATCAGGCGCAGCGGCGCATTGACCATCGAGCGGCCCATCCGCTGCAGCTCGGCGGCCGAGAAGTTGGCCATGTTGATCTGCTTGCCGGTGCGGAAGGCCAGGTCGATCGGTCCCGGAATCTTGCGGGTCTCGTCGTCGAAGCCGGTCCAGTCGGTGTCCGAGCCGTAATACACCAGGTTGTCGCGGCCCGTCGTCTCGGTGTTGCCGCCGACGCCCGCCTTGAACGTCAGGAAGGGCTCGGCCGGAGCGTCCACGGTGCGCAGGTCGATGACCCCGCCGCCGAACTCGCCCGGATAGTTGGGGGAATAGGACTTCTGAACCGTCACGCCCGCCAGGATGCTGGAGGGGAACAGGTCCAGCGGCACCACGCGCTGCAGCGGCTCGGGGCTGGGCAGCGGCGAACCGTTCAGCAGGGCCGAGGAATAGCGCTCGCCCAGGCCGCGCACATAGACGAAACGGCCTTCGACGATCGACAGGCCGGTCACGCGGGTCAGGGCGGCGGCGGCGGTGGAGTCGCCGGTGCGTTGCAGGTCTTCCGACGTCAGGAAAGCGGCCACCTCGGCGCTCTGACGGTTCGGCTGCGGGATGTTGCGGCCCAGGACGACGATGTCGCCCAGCTGGGTGGCCGGGGTCTGCGACACCTGATCCGGGCTTTCCGGATCGGCGGGCAATTCATTGCTCAGAGCCACGGCGGCGACGGGAGCGGACGCCTGGGCGAGCGCGAGGCTGGGCGCGCCGAAAGCGGCGACCAGGGCGCTGCTGGCCAGCAGCAGCCTGTTACGGGTCAGGGTCTTGTTCTTCATGTTCGGCTGCCTTGCGTAGGTCGAGAGAGGCTGGACGCTCAAAGGGTCGGCGGCGGCCCTTTCGGACCGCCGCCTCGCCAGAGGGTTCATCAGCACTTCGCGTTGGCGGTCAGGCCGCAGGTCCAGCCCTGCCACCAGGTGTCCGAGGCGTTCTTCACGGCGCCGATGTAGTCGGTGTCGACGAAGGCGGCGTGGACGCTGGAAGCCTTGAACGGAGTCACGGCGGCTTCGTTGGCGCCGTTGATGAAGGTCAGCGACTGGTTGGCGATGGTCACGCCTGCGGTCGGCGCCGTCAGGGTCGACGTCCCATTGGCCGTGTTGTTCGTACCGGCCTTGAAGACCGTTTCCGAACGCGTCGCATTGTTCGGACGGTAGGAAATCCCGCACGACATGAAGACCGAGTTGAACACCGGGTTCACGCTGGCGGTGTCGGCGTCGGCGATATCCAGGCAACTGGCCTTGGAGCCGGCCACGCTGGTGAAGACCGAGTTGACCACGGTCGCCTTGGTGCCCGTGTCGAAGTGGGCGACGGTGTGGGCGTCGGTCGGCGAGTTGCGGCCCACCATCGTCCAGTTGGCGATCTTGGGTTGCGAGTTGTAGCGCTGGGCCAGCGGCGTCGAGGCCGGGGCGGCCGAGAACTCGAAACCGGCCGAGCGGCTGGTCGCGTTCGGGGCGCGCTGGGTCACGATGCCGAACTGGGCGCCGCCGCGCCAGCCGGTGTCGGTGTCGAAGGCGTCGTCGTCGGCGCCGTTGATGACGATGCGCTTCAGGTTGACGTTGCCGCCGAAGATTTCGATGCCGTCGTCCGACGAGTTGTAGGACTGGACGTATTCGATGGTCGTGCCCGCGCCGACGCCGGCCAGGGTCAGGGCCTGCAGCTCGTTGCCGGTCGAAATCTCAAAGCCCGAGTAGCGGATCTGGACGTAGCGCAGACGGCCCGAGTTGTCGTTGACGTTGCCGCCGCCGTAGAAGGCGTTGGTGCCTTCCACCTGGCCGGTGCAGGTGACAGGCGCAGTCAGCTGGCAGTTGGCCTGCGGCGCGCGGCCGGCGATGACGATGCCGCCCCACTGGCCGTGCGAGTTCTCGGTCGTCGCGCCTTCGACGTTCTGGCGGCTGGTGAAGACGATCGGCTGCGAGGCCGTGCCTTCAGCATAGATCTGCGAGCCGCGGTTCACCAGCAGGTAGTCGCCGCCGCCCGAGGCGAAGATGGTGACGCCCGCTTCGACCGTCAGGATGCCCTGCGTGCCCGTGCTGGCCGAGGCGTCGACGCCGCCGTCGGTGCCGACGGCCGTGCGGCCCGAGATGGAGTAGATGGTGCCGGCGCGCAGCGGCACGGTCAGCGCGCCGTTGATCTGTTGCGGCAGCTGGCAGTTGCGCAGCGTGCCGTTGGCCATGGTGCCGACGTTAGCGAAGCCGGTCGGGCAGTCAGCCGCGGCCTGGCCGTTGCCGCCGTTGCCGTTCCCATTGCCGTTGCCGTTGCCGTTGCCGTTCCCATTGCCGAAGTCGCCTTCGCCGGGCGAGGCCACCTCGGCGGAGCCGCCGCAGGCCGCCAGGGCGAGCGCGCTGGCCGCCACGGCGAGCATGGTCTTGAAGCTGCTGTTCATCGTCATCCACCGGTCTGGTCAAAAGATGCGACAGTGGGCGGCCTGTCCGTCACGGACGGCCCTGCTTCCCTCCTGCCTCGGCGGCATGGATAGCGGCTGCGGTTTCCGAAGCTTGCGCGCTTCAGTGACGGATCGGCTTAGGTTTCTTGCCGTTTTGTCGCCGCTTGAGTGACAAAATGTCCGGCGACGGAGGTAGCGCCTCGCCCTCCCGCGTCTCAAAGCCGCGGCCGAGGTCCGTGTGACGCTTGTATCCAGGACGCGTCTGGCGCAACACAGCGCGCCGGTCTTCCCGCCGGTCCCGACACACAAGAAGACGAGACACCGTATGGGCGGCTGGAACGTGCGTAAGCGCATCACTGTCAACGCGCAGGAACGCAGCCTGGCCCGCAGCCTCAGCTGGCCGCACCTGATGGCCATGGGCGTGGGCGCCATCGTCGGCACCGGCATCCTGACCCTGATCGGCATCGGCGCGGACAAGGCCGGCCCGGCCGTCCTGCTGTCCTTCCTGATCGCGGGTTTCGTCTGCGCCTGCGCCGCCCTGGCCTATGCCGAAATGGCCTCGACCATCCCCGCCTCGGGCAGCGCCTACACTTACAACTACGTCGTCCTGGGCGAGGTCGTCGCCTGGATCATCGGCTGGAGCCTGATCCTGGAATACAGCCTGGTGGTCAGCGCTGTGGCCGTCAGCTGGTCCGGCTATGCGGCGCCCCTGCTGCACGACTGGCTGGGCCTGCCCATGGCCCTGATGCAGGGACCGCACGCGGGCGGCGTCGCCAACGTCCCGGCCCTGTTCATCATCCTGATCATCGCCGGAATGCTGATCATCGGCACCCGCAAGAGCGCCACGCTGAACCTGGCCCTGGTGGTCGTGAAGCTGTCGGCCCTGGTGCTGTTCGTCTGGTTCGCCCTGCCCCACTTCAACGCCGCCAATCTGGAGCCGTTCAATCCCTACGGCTTCGGCCGCACCATGGGCGAGGACGGGGTCGAGCGCGGCATCATGGCCGCCGCGGCCATCATCTTCTCGGCCTTCTACGGCTTCGACGCCATCGCCACGGCGGCCGAGGAAACCCGCAATCCCAAGCGCGACCTGGCCATCGGCATCATCGGCTCCATGCTGGTCTGCGCGGCCATCTACACCGTCATCGCCACGGCGGCCCTGGGCGCCGCGCCTTTCACCCTGTTCGCCAACAGCCCCGAGCCGCTGGCCCTGATCCTGCGCGAGATCGGCCAGCCGGGCGCCGCTCACTTCCTGGCCGTCACGGCGGTGCTGACCCTGCCCACCGTCATCCTGGCCTTCTTCTACGGCCAGAGCCGCATCTTCTTCGTCATGGCGCGCGACGGCCTGCTGCCGCGCGGCCTGTCGCAACTGTCGGCCAAGGGCGCGCCCCTGCGCATCACCGCCTTCACCACCGCCGTCGTCGGGACCATCGCCCTGTTCTTCCCCCTGGGCGAGATCGTCGCGTTGGCCAACGCCGGGACGTTGGTGGCCTTCAGCTCCGTGGCGCTGTGCATGCTGATCCTGCGCCGCCGCTCTCCGGAACTGCCGCGCGGCTTCCGCACGCCCCTGGCCTGGGTCATCGGCCCCGTGGCCATCGCCGGCTGCCTGTATCTGCTGGCCAGCCTGCCACAGAAAACGCAGCTGTGGTTCCTGATCTGGAACGTGATCGGCGTCGGCGCCTATCTGCTCTACGGCCGTCGTTTCAGCGTCGCCCGCCGCGAGGCCAGGGAAGCCGAACAGGCCGCCGCCGACTGATCCCTATAGAGGGGGCGCTGCAACCGGCGCCCCCGCTAATCCGCAACCGGCCCAGGCGGCCCCCGGCGCCGCCTGCTATCCAGACGCCTCGCCCCGATGGCCGGATGGCGGAGCGGTTACGCGGCGGAGTGCATATCCGTCCAGCCTGGTTCGATTCCAGGTCCGGCCTCCATCGGGGCGCCCTGCTTTTCAGGAGCCGCCGCCATGCACCGTCTCGCCCCCTCGATCGACGCCGCGGTATGGCTGAACACGCCCGAGCCGGTGCGCCTGGAAGACCTGCGCGGCAAGGTCGTCTGCATCGCCTTCCTGCAACGCCTCTGCCCCGGCTGCTCCCACTACGCCCTGCCCCAGGCCCGGCGCGTGGCCGAGACCTTCACCTCCGGCGAGGTCGCCGTCCTGGGCGTCCACAGCGTGTTCGAGCATCACGACCAGCAGTCGGACCGCGCGGGCCTGACAAAGTGGCTGGCCGAGCACGGCTGCCGTTTCCCGGTCGCCGTCGACGCGCCGTCGGCCGATACGACGGCGCCGCGCACCATGACCTCCTTCAATCTTCAGGGCACGCCCAGCCTGGTGCTGGTCGACCGGCTGGGCCGGATGCGGATGCGTCGTTTCGGCCCCGTCTCGGACATGATGCTGGGCGCCGAGATCATGGCCCTGCTGCTAGAGCCCGCAACCCCCGCGTGAAAAGCCGCCCGCGCCTGCTTGCCCCAGCGTCAAACGCTCATTTTATTGAGCACTCAGAACACAAAATCAGTGACTTAGGCCAAAACCATAAAGGGCTTGGCGCCTGATCCGTTATCGTGCCCACTATCCTGGACGGCGAACCAGAGGGGGATCGCCCTCACAGTGAGCCTAACGACATGGTCGCGCCCTTCCCCACGGATAAGCTCTTCATCGACGGCGTCTGGCGCCCCGCAGGCGGCGACGCGACCCTGCCGATCGAGAACCCGTCGACGGGCGAGGTCATGGGCCGGCTGGCCGCCGGAACCGCCGCCGACGTGGACGACGCCGTCCGCGCCGCCAGCACGGCTTTCCACGGAGGCTGGGGCCGCACCACCGCCGTCGAGCGCGGCCGCATCCTGGCCCGCATGGGTCGCGAGGTCGAAGCCCGCATCGACCTGCTAAGCGAACTGGAAGCGCTGGATGTCGGCAAGCCGCTGAAGCAGGCCCGCAACGACGTGATCGCCCTAGCCCGCTATCTGGAATTCTACGCCGGTGCAGCCGACAAGCTGCACGGCGAAACCATTCCCTTCCAGGACGGCTACACCGTCTACACCCTGCGCGAGCCGCACGGCGTGACGGGGCACATCATCCCCTGGAACTATCCGATGCAGATCATCGGCCGCTCCGTCGTGGCGGCCCTGTGCGTCGGCAACGCCGTGGTGCTGAAGCCCGCCGAGCAGGCGTCGTTGACCGCTCTCGCCTTCGCTCATATCGCCGCCGATTGCGGCCTGCCCGCAGGCGTCTTGAACGTCGTGACCGGCACGGGCGCCGAAGCGGGCGCGGCTCTGGCGGCGCATCCGGGGATCAACCACCTGTCCTTCACCGGCTCGACCGGGGTGGGCGTGGCCATCCAGCAGGCGGCGGCGCTCAACGCCGTTCCGGTGACGCTGGAGCTGGGCGGCAAGTCGCCCCAGCTGGTCTTCGACGACGCCGATCTGGACAAGGCCCTGCCCTTCCTCGTCAACGCGGGCGTCCAGAACGCAGGCCAGACCTGCTCGGCCGGCTCGCGCGTGCTGGTTCAGCGCGGCGTCTATGATGAAGTCGTGCGCCGCATGGCCGAACGCTTCGCCGCCCTGACCGTCGGCCCCGCAATGGACGACCGCGATGTCGGCCCGCTGGTGTCCAAGAAGCAGCAGGCCATGGTCGAAAACTTCATCGAAAAGGGCCGCGCAGACGGCCTGATCATGGCGCAGGCGACGCTGGGCGACTTACCAGAAGGCGGCGCCTACGTCGCGCCCACTCTGTTCGCAAACGTCGCGCCCGACCACCCGCTGGCGCAGCAGGAAATCTTCGGCCCCGCCGTCGTCGTCATCCCGTTCGAGACGGAAGACGAGGCGGTCGCCATCGCCAACGGCACCGACTACGGCCTCGTCGCAGGCGTCTGGACCGCCGATGGCGGACGGCAGATGCGCCTGGCGAAACGGCTGCGCGCCGGACAGGTCTTCATCAACAACTACGGCGCGGCGGGCGGGGTCGAGCTGCCCTTCGGCGGCGTCGGCAAGTCGGGCCACGGTCGCGAGAAGGGGTTCGAGGCGCTCTACGCCTTCACCACCCTGAAGACCGTCGCGGCCCATCACGGATAGCGCAAGGGAGTAGCGTCTTGGAGGGGAACAGATCGAAGCGGCTGGAGGGCAAGCGAGCGATCGTCACGGGCGGAGCCTCCGGCTTCGGCGCCGGAATCGCGCGCCGCTTCGCCGAGGAAGGCGCCCGCGTCATCGTCGCCGACCTGAACGGCGACGCCGCCCGCGCCCTGGCCGCTGAACTGGGCGACGCCGATCTGGGCGTGAAGGTCGACGTCTCCAGCGCCGCCGACGTGGCCGCACTGGCCGAAACCGCCGACCGCCTGCTGGGCGGCGTGGACATCGTGGTCAACAACGCGGGCGTCGGCCACACGCCTCAACCGCTGGACGAACTGTCGGACGAAGCCTTCGAACGCATCGCCTCCGTCAACATGCGCTCCATCTATCTGATGTCGAAAACCTTCGTCCCGGCGATGAAGACGCAAGGATCGGGCGCCATCCTGAACATCGCCTCGACCGGCGGGGTCAGCCCCCGCCCGAACCTGACCTGGTACAACGCCTCCAAGGGCTGGGTCATCACGGCGACGCGGGCCATGGCGGTCGAGCTGGCGCCCTTCCAGGTGCGGGTGAACGCCCTGAACCCGGTAGCGGGCGACACCCCCCTGCTGAAGACCTTCATGGGCGCCGACACGCCCGAGGTGCGGGCGAAGTTCCTGGCCTCTATCCCCATCGGTCGCTTCTCGACGCCCGAGGACATGGGCGCCGCCGCCGCCTTCCTCTGTTCGGACGACGCCTCGATGATCACGGGCGTGGCGCTGGAGGTCGACGGTGGCCGCTGCATCTGACCGTGTGTTCAAACTGCTGGTCCTGCCCGGCGACGGCATCGGACCGGAGATCATCCGCGAGACCCTACGCGTCGTCGACTGGGCCCGGAACGCCGGGCTGCGGATTGAACTGAGCGAGGGATTGGCGGGCGGCGCCAGCATCGACGCCGTCGGCGCGCCCATAGCCGAGGATGTGGTCGAGCAGGCCCTGGCTTCCGACGCCGTCCTGTTCGGCGCCGTCGGCGGGCCGAAGTGGGACCACCTGCCCCGTGCCGAGCGGCCCGAGATGGGCATTCTGCGGCTTCGTCAGGCGCTGGACCTCTACGCCAACCTGCGCCCCGCCGTCTGTTTCGACGAACTGCTGGACGCCTCGGCGCTGAAGCCCGACCTGATCCGAGGCCTCGACATCCTGATCGTGCGTGAGGCGACGGCGGGGGTCTATTTCAGCCTGCCCCGCGCCAACGAGATCAGTCCCGACGGCCAGCGCCGCGCCTATGACACCCAGGCCTATACGGAAGCCGAGATCGCCCGCGTCTGCCGCACGGCGTTTGAACTGGCCCGCACCCGCCAGCGCCGCGTCTGCTCGGTCGACAAGGCCAATGTCATGGAGACCGGCGCCCTGTGGCGCGCGGTCGCCACCGAGGTCGCCGCCGACTATCCCGACGTGGAGCTGTCGCACATGTACGCCGACAACTGCGCCATGCAGTTGGTCCGGCGCCCGGATCAGTTCGACGTCATCGTCACCGACAACCTGTTCGGCGACATCCTGTCGGATGCAGCGGCGGCCCTCACAGGGTCTCTGGGCCTGCTGCCCTCCGCCTCCCTGTCCGGCCTCGGTCAGGGCGGCACCAGCCGGGGCCTGTATGAGCCGATCCACGGTTCGGCGCCGGACATCGCGGGACAGGGCGTCGCCAATCCCATCGCGACCATCCTGTCCTTCGCCCTGTGCCTGCGCTGGTCGTTCGACCGCGCCGATCTGGCCGACCGGCTTGAGCGCGCCGTTCGGCACGTCGTGTCCAGCGGCGTCCGCACCCCGGATATCGCCCACCCCGGCGTCGCCGCTGTTTCCACCATTGAGATGACCGACGCGGTTCTGGCCGCCTTGGCTGCCGAGTGAGGTTCCACCGATGAGCGCCCCGACCCTGCAGACCGTCATGGACCTGATCGACGGCCGCACCGACGAACTGGTCGCCCTGACCCAGGATCTGATCCGCTTCCCCACCATCAACCCGCCGGGCGAGGCCTATCGCCCCTGCGCCGAATACATCGGCGAGCGGCTGAAGAAGCGCGGCTTCACCGTCGAATATGTGCGCGGCGAAGGCTCGCCGGGCGACAGCGATCAATACCCCCGCACCAACGTCATCGCCCGCTGGACCGGCTCCGAACCGGGGCCTTGCGTCCACTTCAACAGCCATATCGATGTAGTCGAGGTCGGCGCCGGCTGGACCGTCGATCCCTTCGGCGGAGAGGTGAAGGACGGCCGTGTCTACGGCCGGGGCGCCTGCGACATGAAGGGAGGGCTGGCCGCCTCCATCATCGCGGTCGAGGCCCTGATCGATTCCGGCCTGCCCCTGCCCGGCGCGCTGGAGATCTCCGGCACGGTGGACGAGGAATCGGGCGGCTACGGCGGCGTCGCCTATCTGGCCGAGCGCGGCTGGTTCTCGGAGCCGCGCGTCAACCACGTCATCATCCCCGAACCGCTGAACGTGGACCGGGTCTGCATCGGCCATCGCGGCGTCTGGTGGGCCGAGATCGAGACTAAGGGCCGCATCGCCCACGGCTCCATGCCCTTCCTGGGCGACTCAGCCATCCGCCACATGGGCGCGGTGATGGAAGAGTTTGAATCCAAGCTCTACCCCGCCATGGCTGCCCGCCATTCCGACATGCCGGTCGTGCCCGAGGGCGCGCGCCAGTCGACGATGAACATCAACTCCATCCACGGCGGCCAAGCCGAGGGCTTCGACGGCCTGCCCGCGCCCTGCGTCGCCGATTCCAGCCGCATGGTCATCGACCGCCGCTTCCTGATCGAGGAGACGCTGGAGGACGTGAAGGGCGAGGTGAAGGCCATCCTCGAGGGGCTGGCGGCCCAGCGCCACGGCTTCCGCTACGAGATGCGCGACCTGTTCCAGGTGGCGCCCAGCATGGCCGACCGCGACGGCCCCGTCGCCAGCACGACCGCCGCCGCCATCGAGACGGTGCTGGGCAAGAAGGCCCAGTTCGTCTGCTCGCCCGGCACCTATGACCAGAAGCACATCGACCGTATCGGCAAGCTGAAGGACTGCATCGCCTACGGCCCCGGCGTGCTGGATTTGGCGCACCAACCGGACGAATGGGTGGGCATCGACGACATGACCAACTCAGCCAAGGTCATGGCTAGGGCGGCCTATGATCTGCTGACCCGCAAGCGGAGCTGACAGGATGGCGCGTGGCGACATGGAAGAAGAGAACATCATCGGCCCGCGCCTGCGCGCCCTTCGGGATCGCCTGGGCCTGTCGCAGCGCGCCCTGGCGCGCAAGGCCGGCGTGCCGTCCAGCACCGTCAGCCTGGTCGAGAGCGGCCGCACCAGCCCCTCCGTCGGCTCGCTGAAACGGCTGCTGGACGCGGCGGGCATATCGCTGGGCGACTTCTTCAGCTCGGAGTTCGAGACCCCGACCAAATACTTCTATCGCCACGACGAACTGACCGACATTTCGCGCGGCGAAGTCTCCTACCGCCAGTTGGGCTCCAGCCAGGATTCCAGCCTGCAGATCCTGCACGAGACCTATCAGCCCGGCTCGGACAGCGGCCGGGTCATGCTGTCCCACGAGGGAGAGGAAGGCGGCATGATCATCTCCGGCCGTCTGGAAGTCACCGTCGACGGCCAGTCGCGGGTGCTGAAGGCGGGCGAAGGCTATCTGTTTCCCAGCGTCCTGCCGCACCGCTTCCGCAACATCGGCGACGCGCCCTGCGTGGTCATCAGCGCCTGCACGCCGCCGACCTTCTAACGGCGCCGTTGCGAATGATCAGTATTCCGATCATTGGATTATTTTATCCTTACGCGACAGGAAGATAGGCACCCAAAGAAACAGTCTTGCCCCAAATCGACCCAAGGCAGCTACTGATTGCCGAGGGAAGAGAGATTTCCGTCGCCGACAGAGCAGCCGCACAAATGTGCTGCATTGCACAAGACGTCGACTACGGAGATAGTTCGGCGAGCGGGCAGTCCCGGTCGCGACGGCTGAACGCGGCCATAGACCGCGACGGCCTCATGGGGAGGAAGACGATGAATCGTCTGATGGTCAGCGTTTCCGCCGGGGCCCTGTTCGCCCTGTCCGCCACCTCCGTCGCCGCGCAGCGCGCGCCCGACGAGCCGGCCGCCACCACGGTCGACGAGGTCATCGTCACCGCCCAGCGCCGTGAACAGGCGGCCCAGGACGTGGGCATCGCCCTCAGCGTCCTCAGCGGTGAAAGCCTGACGCAGCAGGGCGTCACCAACGTCAACCAGCTTCAGAACGCCACGCCCAACCTGGAGGTCGAACCGGCCTTCGGCGGCGGCGCGGCCCAGTTCCGCATGCGCGGCGTCGGCTTTCAGGACTACGCCTCCAACAACTCGCCCACGGTCGGCGTCTATGTGAACGAGGTCGCTTATCCGGTCCCCGTCATGACGCAGGGACTGATCTTCGACATCGACCGGGTCGAGGTGCTGCGCGGGCCGCAAGGCACCCTCTACGGCCGCAACACCACCGGCGGCGCCATCAGCTTCGTCACCAAACGCCCGACCGAGGAGCTGACCGCAGGCCTGATGACCGAATGGGGCAGCCACAACCTGTTCCGGGGCGAGGGCTATGTCTCCGGCCCGCTGACCGACACGTTGCGCGGCCGTCTGGCCGTCTCGACCGAACAGGGCGGCGCCTGGCAGCGCAACCGCGACACGGGCGAAAGCCTGGGCGACGCCGATCGCTCCGGCGCCCGCGCCCTGCTGGAATGGACGCCCAATGAGACCTTCACGGCCCTGCTCGACGTCCACGGCGGCGTCGACAAGTCCGAGAACCAGGGCCTGTATCTGATCAGCGACCTGCACACCCGCCTGGGGACCGGCCCGGTCATTCCCGCCGACAAGGACCGCTCCAAGACCGGCTGGGGCCTGTCTCAACGCTTCGCCGACGCCATCGGCCGTGATGTGAACGCCAAACCGGGCCGGGACAACTCATCCTGGGGCGCCTCGCTGAACGCCAATCTGGCGCTCAAGGGCATGAACCTGTCCAGCATCACCAGCTATGAGACCCTGGACCGCAGCGAATACGGCGACTGGGACTCCAGCGCCTCGGTCGAGGCCGACACCTTCTTCGGCAGCGACGTGAAGGTTCTGTCGCAGGAACTGCGTCTCGCCTCGGACAACGACAGCCCCCTGACCTGGGTGGCCGGGTTCTACTATTCCAAACAGGATCTCAACGAGCGCTACTTCTCGGACTTCATCGACATCTACAACACCTACGCCCAGGTCACCTATGACCAGAAGGTCGAGTCGTGGAGCCTGTTCGGTCAGGCCGAGTACGCCTTCTCCGAGCGGTGGAAAGCCATCCTGGGCCTGCGCTACGAAGAAGAAACGCGTGAACTTGAAGGCTTCGGCTCGGCCTTCGGCGGCGCCACCGCCCTGCCCCCGACCAGCGTCGACACCAAGATGACGCCTTTGACCGGCAAGGCGGCGCTGGAGTTCAAGCCCGCCGACAACGTCCTGATCTACGGTTCGGCCAGCCGGGGCGCCAAGTCGGGCGGCTTCACCACTTACAACACCGGCGACAGCAGCGGCATCGAGCCCTTCGATCCGGAAATCCTCTGGGCCTATGAGCTGGGCTTCAAGGCTGACCCGTCGCGTGCGATGCAGATCAACGGCGCGGCCTACTACTACGACTACAACGGCCAGCAGGTGCTGTCGGCCGTCTGCGGCGCCAACGGCCCGGTCGGCCGCTTCACCAACGCCGATTCCAAGATTTACGGCGCGGAGTTGGAGGGCGTCTTCCGCCCCGCCGCCGGTCTGCGGATCAGCCAGAACCTCAGCTACAAGAAGGGCGAGTACACCGACTTCATCGACCTGGACATCGGCGCCTGCCAGCAGATCCCCCGCGCCACCGTCTACATCGACAAGTCAGGCCAAAAGATCCCCTTCCCCGCCTGGTCGTACGGCGGCTCGGTCAGCTACGACTGGACGGTCGGCGGCTTCGCGGTCACGGCCGAGGCCAACTACAGCTATCGTGACGAGTACCCGTCCTGGCTGGGCGCAAAATACGATGTCGAGGCCTATTGGCTGGCCAACGCCAGCGTCACCATCGGCCCCGAGGACGCCGCCTGGTCCGTGGCCTTCTGGGCGCGAAACCTGTTCGATCAGGACTACGACCTGACCCGCAACTTCTTCACCAGCGCCGACATCGCCCAACCCGGAACGCCGCGCACCATCGGCGCGCGGCTGACCCTGCGCTACTGATCGATCACGCCGCTCAGTAAATCGAGCATGCAGGTAAAATGTCTTTTTTTATCTGCATGTTGCGCCCGACAAGTAACAGTCTTCCCTTTCGTCGCGGTTCGTCCGCTACTGGCGAAAGACAGAGGATGACCGCATGACCGCTGCAAGCGCCGGCAAGGCCGCCAACGACCTTGATCCATTCTGGATGCCGTTCACGGCGAACCGCGCCTTCAAGGCGCAGCCTCGCCTGTTCGCCTCGGCCAGGGACATGCACTACTTCACGCCGGACGGCCGGGCGGTGCTGGACGGCACCGCCGGCCTGTGGTGCGTCAACGCCGGTCACGCCCGCCGGCCGATCGTCGAGGCCATCCAGCGTCAGGCCGAGATTCTGGACTACGCCCCGACCTTCCAGCTGGGCCATCCGCTGGCGTTCGAGCTGGCCTCGCGTCTGGGCATGCTGCTGCCCGGCGACCTGAACCACGTCTTCTTCGCCGGTTCGGGGTCAGAGGCGGTCGACACCGCGCTGAAGATCGCGCTGGCCTATCAATCGGCCAGGGGGTTCGAGAACCGCACCCGCCTGATCGGCCGCCAGAAGGGCTATCACGGCGTCGGCTTCGGCGGCATTTCCGTCGGCGGGCTGGAGAACAACAAGCGCGGCTTCCCCACCCTGCCCGGCGTCGACCACCTGTCGCATACGCTGAACCTGGACGAGGCCGCCTTCACGCGCGGCCAGCCCGCCTGGGGCCTGCATCTGACCGATGAGCTGGAGGCCCTGATCGAGACCCACGGCGCCGAGACCATCGCCGCCGTCATCGTCGAGCCCATGTCCGGCTCGGCCGGGGTGATCGTGCCGCCGCTCGGCTATCTGGAGCGCCTGCGCGAGATTACGGCGCAGCACGGCATCCTGCTGATCTTCGACGAGGTCATCACCGGCTTCGGCCGCCTGGGCGCCCTGACGGCGGCCGAGGCCCTGGGCGTCACGCCCGACCTGATGACCTGCGCCAAGGGGCTGACCAACGGCGCCGTGCCGATGGGCGCCGTGGGCGTCAGCAGCGCCGTCTATCAGACCGTGGTCGAGGGCGCGGCCGGGCCGGGCATCGA
The DNA here is from genome assembly GCF_001956865.1 of Brevundimonas sp. ZS04. Lineage (NCBI taxonomy): Bacteria > Pseudomonadati > Pseudomonadota > Alphaproteobacteria > Caulobacterales > Caulobacteraceae > Brevundimonas > Brevundimonas sp. ZS04. The sequence goes on along the minus strand of NZ_MTHE01000006.1, from coordinate 154,918 downwards.
GTTCTTCCACGGCTACACCTATTCCGGCCACCCGCTGGCGGCGGCGGCCGGGCTGGCGACGCTCGACGTTTATGAGAGCGAAGGCCTGTTCCAGCGCGCGACCGAACTGACGCCCTACTGGCAAGACGCCGTGCACAGTCTGAGGGGGCTGCGCCACGTCATCGACATCCGCGATCTGGGTCTGGTTGCGGGGATCGAGCTGGAGCCGCGTCCCGGCGCGCCCGGCGCCCGCGCGACCGAGGTCTTCCACCAGGCGTTCGACGAAGGGCTGCTGATCCGGGTGACGGCGGATGTCATCGCCCTGTCGCCCCCGCTGATTATCAGCCGGGAACAGATCGACGAACTGATCGGCCGCCTGTCAGGGATCATAGAAAAAACACCCTGATCAGGGGTGTCGAGGAGGGGGAATAGAATGAGAAAACACCTACTGGCGTCGTCGGTCAGCCTGCTGACCCTGGCCGCCTTCTCCAACGCGAACGCTCAGAGCGACGCCCGATCGGGGGATCAGGCCACGCGCGTCGACGAGATCATCGTCACCGCCCAGCGTCGCGAGCAGGCCAGCCAGGACGTGGGCGTCTCGCTCAGCGTCATCGGCGGCGAACAATTGGACGAGAAGGGCATATCGGTCGTCAACGATCTGGAGAACGCCGTCCCCAACATGGAGGTCGACAGCCAGTTCGGCGGCGGCCAGCCTCAGTTCCGCATCCGCGGCATCGGCGCGCGCGAATACTCCTCGAACAACGCCTCGACGGTCGGCATCTACGTCGATGAAGTGGCCCATCCCTATACGGTGACGACCCAGGGCGCCCTGTTCGACGTGGCGCGCATGGAAGTCCTGCGCGGCCCGCAAGGCACCCTCTACGGCCGCAACACCACCGGCGGCGCCGTCAACATCATCACCAATGCGCCCACGACCGACTTCCGCGCCGGCTTCAACGCCGAATACGGCACGTTCGATCGCTTCAAGGTCGAGGGCTATGTCTCGGGTCAGATCGCGCCCAACCTGCTGGGCCGCCTGGCCGCCGTCACCGAACAGGGCGGCGCCTGGCAATACCACCGCGATACCGGCGAAAAGCTGGGCGACCTCGACAAGAGCGCCATCCGCGGCCGCCTGACCTGGGACGCCAGCGAGGCCGTCACCGTCGACCTGGCCGCCACCTATTCAATCGACAAGTCGGACGGCCGCGGCTTCCGCCTGCTGGGGCCGTACACGGTCGCCGACGGCAGCATCACCTACCCGAAAGACACGGCCTGGCGGATTACCGGGTGGGGCATTTCGCAACGTCTGGCCGATGTGGCCGGCGTCTCGACCGACGCGAAGCCGTTCCGCGACAATGACGGCTTCGACATCAACGCGCGCATCAAGGCGGATCTGGGCTGGGCGGACTTGTCCTCGATCACCGCCTATCAGACCTTCTCCCGGAAGGAATACAACGACTGGGACGGCACGCGATTCCAAGAGTCTGATGTCTATTTTTACAATGACATCAATGTTTTTGCTCAAGAGTTTCGCCTGAGCTCGACCAGCGACGGCCCGCTGCAATGGATGGTCGGCGCCCACTATGCCGATGAGAGCATCGACGGCGGCTTCTATACCGAGTTCCGGGGCTCCCCTTCGACCAACTACCAGTCCAGCCTAGTCAACACGGCCTACGACCAGAGCGTTACCGCCTTCGGGCTGTTCACGCACAACTCCTATCAAGTCACGGACCGCCTGAACCTGATCCTAGGCCTGCGCTGGGAAAAGGAAGAGCGGGAACTGACGAGCCGCGGCACCTTCACGGCCCCGGCCCTGCCGCCGCCGCCCGAGACATTTGACACCACGATGGAGGAAATCACCGGTCGGGCTGGACTGGAGTACACGCTCACGGACGACGCCCTGTTCTACGCCAGCGTGGCGCGCGGCGTGAAGTCGGGCGGCTTCACCACCTACAACTCTCCGAACTCCCAGGCAGCTCGTCCCTTCAAGCCCGAAATCGTCATCGCCTATGAGACCGGGATCAAGTCGGACTTGTTCGATCGTCGCCTGCGTCTGAACGGCGCCCTGTTCTACTACGACTACAAAGATCAGCAGGTTCAGGGGATCGAGTTCGACCGCACCGCAGGCCGCCTAGGCAAGATCACCAATGTGCCAAAGTCACACATCTGGGGCGGCGAAGTGGAACTGGTCTGGGCTCCGATCAATGGCCTGACCATCACCCAGAACCTCGGCTACAAGACGGGCAAGTACGACGAATACTTCGCGGTCGACAGCGCCGCGACCGTCGCCGCCAACCCGCCCAATGGCCCCTGGGACATCATCATCTCGAACGACCGCTCGGGCGAGCGCCTGTCTTTCCCCAAGATGAACTACGGCGGCTCGGTCGCCTATGACTGGGAAGCGGCCGGGTGGGAGCTGCGCGCCGAGACGAACTACAACTATCGGGACGAGCTGTATTCCGTCAGCTCCTCATCGATCATCGACGCCTACTGGCTGTGGAACGCCAACTTCAGCGTCAGCCCGGCCGGCGCCAACTGGCGCGCGGGCCTGTGGGTGCGGAACATGTTCAACACCTACTACGAAGAGACCCGCAACGGCTTCAACGGCTCGGCGCGCCCGACCACCTCGCCCAGCCAGGGCCGCACCTACGGCGTGCGCCTGTCGATGGACTTCTAAGGCTTCCTCCCGAGTGAGGCGGGCCGGTTCCGGCCGGTCCGCCTTGCGCCTTTTCCTGATGGTATGATGGCTTACTCCGCTTCCCGCCTTGATCGCCGCACCCTGCTGACGGGTCTGGTCGTCGCGCCCGCCGTGCTGAGTTTCGGTCGCGCCCAGGCGGGCGGCGCCTATCTGTTTCCGCTGGGCGTCGCCAGCGGCGATCCCGCGCCGGACGGCTTCGTCATCTGGACCCGACTGGCGGCCGATCCTCTGGCCGCCGACGGTCTGGGCGGCCTCGACGCCGCCATTCCCGTGCGCTGGGAAGTGGCCGCCGACGACCAGTTCCGCCGCATCGTCGCCGCCGGCAACGCGACCGCCGCCCGCGACGCCGCCCACAGCCTGCACGTCGAGGTCGCGGGCCTCGCCCCCCACCGCCCCTACTGGTATCGCTTCACCGCCCAGGGCCAGCAGAGCCCGACGGGCCGCGCCCTGACCACGCCCGCCCCGAACGCCAGCGCCGACCGGCTGCGCCTCGCCGTCGCCTCCTGCTCGCACTGGGAGCGCGGCTATTTCAGCGCCTATGGCCACATGGCCGACGAACAGCCGGACCTGACCCTGTTCTTGGGCGACTACATCTATGAATACAGCCTGGGGCCGGACCGCGCCGACCAGGTGGTGCGCCCCTACAACCTCGAGGAAGCGACATCGCTGGCGGGCTATCGAAACCGCTACGCCCTGCACCGCACCGACGCCAACCTGCAGCGCCTGCACGCCGCCGCCCCCTGCCTCGCCGTCTGGGACGACCATGAGGTTCAGGACGACTATTCCGGCGTCTGGTCCAAGGTTTCGGGCGTTGCGCCCAATGACTTCCTGCAACGCCGCGCCGCCGCCTATCAGGCCTTCTACGAGGCCATGCCGATCCGCCGCACGCGCCTGAGCGCCGCCCTGCAGATGCCGATCTATCGCCGCGTCCGCTACGGCCAGCTGGCCGAGTTCTTCATGCTGGACGGCCGCCAGTACCGCTCGAAACAGCCGTGCAGCGACGGCGCCAACGGCGGCAAGGGCCAGATCGTCAGCGACGCGACCTGCACCGACCGGCTGGACCCGTCGCGCACCTTCCTCGGCTTCGAGCAGGAGCGCTGGCTGTATGACGGCCTGGCCCGCGCTGAGGCGCGCTGGAACATCCTGGGCCAGAATCTGGTGATGGCAGGCCTGCGTCTGGCCCGCAGTCCTGCCGAGGAGAACCGCTACTGGACCGACACCTGGGACGGCTTCCCCGCCGCCCGCGACCGGCTGACCTCGGCCCTGTCGGAACTGAAGCCGTCCAACCCCGTCGTCCTCAGCGGCGACTACCATTCGTTCTGGACCAATGACGTGAAGCTGGATAGCCGCGACCCGTCGTCGGCCACCGTGGCGACCGAGTTCGTCGGCACCTCCATCACCTCGACCGGCCCCAGCTACGACGGGCTGATGGCCGTCATGCCCAATAATCCGCAGGTGAAGTTCTTCGACAGCCGGCCGCGCGGCTATATGTCGATCGACGTGCGCCCCGACCGCATGGATACGCGCTATCAGGTCATCAGCGACGTGCGCGACCCCAAGGCCAGCCTGTCGACCCTGAAATCCTGGACCGTTGAATCGGGCCGCCCCGGCGCCGTCGCCGCATGATCCCTTCTACCCGGAGTTTTCCCATGACCACCTCGCGCCGCTCTTCATCCCTCATCGCGATGAGCCTGGCTCTCGCGCTCGGCGGAGCGTTGAGCGGCTGCGCCGGGGCGGTGTCGACGCAGACGGCGGCGACTGCGCGCGTGACCTTCTGGGAAGGCTTCCGCGATCATCCGCACGGCTATCTGACCGCCGAGAACACGCCCAACGCCGCCAACTTCCTGCCGCCGCCGCCCGCCGAAGGCTCGTTGCGCGAACAGGCCGACATCGCCGCCTATCGCGCCATGCGGTCGCTGGAAGGCTCCGAGCGCTGGGCCATCGCCCGCGCCGACAATGAGATCGAAACGCCCGGCGCCCCGCGCGCCTTCGACTGCGCCCTCGGCTTCAAGTTCGAGCCGGAACAGATGCCGACCCTGACGCTGTTGATGGGCAAGATGCTGGGCGATCTGGAGATGATCCAAACGCCCGCCAAGAAGGGCTATTTCCGCAAACGCCCCTTCGTGGTCGAGCCCCTGCCGACCTGCATCGCGCCCGAGACCTGGCTGGCGGCCAGCGGCTCCTATCCGTCGGGCCACTCGGCGCTGGGCTGGGCCTGGTCGCTGGTGCTGGCCGAACTGGCGCCCGACCGCGCCGACGCCATCCTGCGACGCGGACTGGCCTATGGCGAAAGCCGCGCGGTGTGCGGCGTCCACTATCCCAGCGACGTCGAGGCGGGCCGCATCGTCGGCGCGACCATCGTCACCCGGCTGAAGGCCGATCCGGCGTTCCAGGCCGATTTCGCCAAGGCCAAGGAAGAGTTCGACGCCGCCCGCGCCGCCGCGACCGAGGCTACGGCCGCCTGCCCCGCCTCGCTGGCGCGCCAGCCGTGGTGAGGCGCGCTTAATCCATGGCGTGAAAGCAAATCCATGACGTAGGCTGACGAAGATCGGCCACGTCGCAAGGGGGAGACCGAGGGAAGGTGACGAAGACAGGGGCGACACGCGTCGCGACAGCATCCCGACGGCGCGGCCGGAACGGCGGGCTTCGGCCCGGCCTGATCACGCTTATGCTGTCGCTGGCCCTGTGCCTCGTCTGGGGCCTGACCACGCCGCAGGTTCAGGCGCAGGCGCCGCGTGACCGCCTGATCCTCGGCCTGCCGCTGGAGCCGCCGAACCTCGACCCGACCTCGGGCGCGGCGGCGGCGGTGGATGAAGTCGTCTACGCCAACGTCTTCGAAGGCCTGACCCGGCTGACCCAGAACGGCGCCGTCGCCCCGTCGCTGGCCGAGTCATGGGAGGCCGCCCCCGACGGCCTGACCTGGACCTTCCACCTGAGACGCGGCGTCACCTTCTCGGACGGCTCGCCGTTCGACGCATCAGTGGCGAAGTTCTCCCTGGACCGTATCAAGGCCGAAGGCTCGACCAACGCCCAGAAGGCCCTGTTCGCGCCGATCCAGAGCGTCGAGGTCGTCGACCCGGCGACCATCCGCATCCGCCTGTCGCGGCCGATGGCCACCCTGCCCTATGTTCTGGCCTGGGGCGACGCGGTGATGGTTTCGCCGAGCAGCGCGGCCACCAACGCCGTCACGCCGGTCGGCACCGGCCCGTTCAAGCTGCAGAACTGGCAGCGCGGCAGCCAGCTGACCCTGATCCGCCGCGACGGCTACTGGGGTCCGACGCCCCGTCTGAACACCGTCGTCTTCCGCTTCATCAGCGACCCGACCGCCGCCTTCGCCGCCGTCAGCGCCGGCGACGTGGACGCCTTCCCCAACTACCCCGCGCCCGAGAATGTCGCCCAGTTCCAGCGCGACCCGCGCTTCCGCGTCGTCGTCGGCGCGTCCGAAGGCAAGGTCATCCTGGGCATCAACAACACCAAGGCGCCGTTCAACGACGTGCGGGTGCGCCGCGCCCTTTCCTACGCCATCGACCGCGACGCCCTGATTCAAGGGGCCATGTTCGGCTTCGGCCAGCCCATCGGCAGCCACTATTCGCGTCAGGCGCCGGGCTATGTCGACCTGACCGGCCTCTATCCCCACGATCCCGCCAAGGCGCGCGCCCTGTTGGCCGAGGCGGGCTATCCCAACGGCATCGACGTGACGCTTCGCCTGCCGCCGCGACCCTACGCCCGACGCAGCGGCGAGGTGCTGATCTCGCAACTGGCCCAGGCGGGCATCCGCGCCAAGATCGAGAACCTCGAATGGGCCCAGTGGCTGGACCAGGTGTTCAAACGCCGCCAGTTCGACCTGACCATCGTCGAGCACGTCGAGCCGATGGACTATGACATCTACGGCCGCAAGGACTACTACTTCGGCTACGACAGCCCGGCCTTCGACGCCCTGCTGGCGCAGGTCAACGCCGCCCCGGACGAGCCGACGCGCAACCGCCTGCTGGGCGACCTGCAACGCCGCATCGCAGACGACGCGGTCAACGGCTTCCTGTTCCAGTCCTCGCGCATCGGCGTGTGGAAGGCGGACGTGAACGGCCTGTGGATCAACGGCCCCATCGCCGCCAATGACGTCACCGGCGCATACTGGACCGGCGCGGGCGCAGCCGCGAGCGCCAGCGCCGAGCGTACCGGCGGCGGCCTGCCCTGGGGCTGGATCAGCCTGATCACGGGCGCCGCCCTGCTGGCCTTCGTCGCCTGGCGCTTCGGCGCGGCCTGGCTGCTGAAGAAGCTGGGCGGCCACGCCCTGACCCTGCTGGCGGCGACCGTGGTCATCTTCCTGTTGCTGCAGGTCGTGCCCGGCGATCCGGCCAGCTATATGATGGGGCTGAACGCCAGCCCGGAATCCATCGCCGCCCTGCGTCAGCAGATGGGCCTCGAAGGCTCGGGCCTTGAGCGCTACTTCGCTTGGCTCGGCGACCTGCTGACCGGCCAGTTCGGCGTCAGCTACACCTATCAGGTGCCGGTCGGCGGCCTGATCGCCGAACGTCTGGCCGTGTCCGCGCCGCTGGCCCTGATGGCCACCGTCCTGTCGCTGCTGGTCGCCCTGCCCATCGGCGTCACCGCCGCCAGCCGCCGAGGCACCGCCGTCGACACCGGCCTGATCGGCGTCACGCAAGTGGGCGTCGCCCTGCCCAATTTCTGGATCGCCATGCTGCTGATCCTGCTGTTCTCGGTGAACCTGGGCTGGTTCTCGGCCGGAGGCTTCCCCGGCTGGAGCAAGGGTTTCTGGCCCGCCTTCAAGGCCCTGCTCCTGCCTGCTGTCGCGTTGGCCGCGCCGCAGGCCGCCATCCTGGCCCGCGTCCTGAGGACCGCCCTGCTCGACACGATGAACGAGGACTATGTCCGCACCGCCCGCGCCAAGGGCCTCTCGGTCAATCAGGCCCTGTGGCGACACGCCCTGCGCAACGCCTGGATCCCGGTCCTGACCATCCTCGGCCTTCAGTTCCCCTTCCTGCTGGCGGGCGGCATTATCATCGAAAACGTCTTCTCCCTGCCCGGCCTCGGCCGACTGGTCTTCCAGGCCATCACCCAACGCGACCTGATCGTGGTGCAGAGCGTCGTGGTGGTGCTGGTCTTCGCCGTGGTTCTGGTCAGCTTCCTGATCGACCTCGCCTATCTGTTCGCCGATCCGCGCCTGAGGGGACGCCGCGCATGACCGACGCCCCCGCCATCATCGCCCCCGCCAAACCCCGCGTGCGCTGGCCGCTGTCGCTGATCGTCGGCGCCACGCTGACCGCCGTCGTGCTGGCGACCGCCCTGATCGCCCTCGTCTGGACGCCCTATGACGTCGAGGCGGTGGACATCGCCGCCAAGCTGACCGCCCCCTCGGCCGCCCACTGGATGGGCACGGACCACTTCGGCCGCGACGTGCTGTCGATGATCATGGCAGGCGCGCAGAACTCCCTCGTCGTGGCCTTCGTCGCCGTCGGCATCGGCATCGGCATCGGCACGCCTCTGGGCCTGACGGCGGCGGCGCGCGGCGGTTGGATCGACGAACTGGTCATGCGCGGCAACGACCTGATCTTCGCCTTCCCCGCCCTGCTGCTGGCCGTGATGATCACCGCCGTCATGGGGCCGGGCGCGATCAACGCCGTCATCGCCATCGGCGTCTTCAACATCCCCGTCTTCACCCGCGTCGCGCGCGGCGCGGCGCAAGGCCTGTGGACCCGCGAATACGTCCTGGCCGCCCGCACGGCCGGCAAGTCCAAGGCCCTGATCTCGCTCCAGCACATCCTGCCCAATCTGATGAGCCTGCTGGTGGTTCAGGCTGCGATCCAGTTCGCCGTCGGCATCGTCGCCGAGGCGGGCCTGTCCTATGTCGGCCTGGGCGCCCAGCCGCCCGCGCCCAGCTGGGGCCGGATGCTGGCCGAGGCCCAGACCATGATCGGTTTCGCGCCATGGCTGGCGATCATGCCGGGGCTGGCCATCTTCGTGACCGTGCTGGGCCTCAGCCTGACCGGCGACGGCCTGCGCGACCTGTTCGACCCGCGCGTGCGGCGGGAGCGTTGACCATGACCGTCCTCGACATCCGCGACCTCAGCCTGTCGATCGGCCAGACGCCGATCCTGAAGAACGTCAGCCTGTCCGTCGCCCCCGGCGAGATCCTCGGCCTCGTCGGCGAAAGCGGCTCGGGCAAGTCCATGACCTCGCTGGCAGTGCTGGGCCTGACGCCGCCGCGCGCCACCATGACCGGCGAGATCCGCCTGAACGGTCAGCTCATCTCGAACGCGCCTGACGCCGCCCTGCAGCAGGTGCGCGGCCGAGACGTGGGCATCATCTTTCAGGAGCCGATGACGGCCCTGAACCCCGTCATGACCATCGGCGATCAGGTCGCCGAGACCGTGCGCCTGCACAAAAAGGCCTCGCGCAAGGAAGCCCTCGCCGTCGCCCGCGCCGTGCTCGACCGCGTCGGCCTGCCCGCCGAACGCTTTCCCCTGACCCGCTATCCGCACGAACTGTCGGGCGGCCAGAGGCAGCGCGTCGCCATCGCCATCGCCATCGCCCTGACGCCGAAACTGCTGATCGCGGACGAGGCGACGACGGCGCTGGACGTCACGACCCAGGCCCAGGTGCTGGACCTGCTGAAGCGGCTGGTGCGCGAGGACGGCATGGGCCTGATCCTCATCACCCACGACCTCGCCGTCGTGGCCGAAACCGCCGACCGCGTGGCGGTGATGAAGGACGGCGAACTGGTCGAGGAAGCGCCCGTCGACCGCATCCGCACAGGCATGGCCCACGCCTATTCCCAACGCCTGCTGGCCAATGCGACCCACGCCCCCACGCGCCGCAGCCGCCCGCAGGCCGACGCCGCCCCCGTACTGCAGGTCGAGGGTCTGGTGCGCGAATACGGCGGCGCGCCCGCCCTGTTCGGCAAGTCCAGGACCTTCCGCGCCGTCGATCAGGTCAGCCTGTCGATCCAGCCGGGCGAGAGCGTCGGCCTGGTCGGCGAAAGCGGCTGCGGCAAGTCCACCCTGCTGCGCGCCATCCTGGCGCTGGAAACGCCGCAGGCGGGCCGCGTCCGGGTCAAAGGCCGCGACATCACCGCCGCGCGCGGCGTCGCCCTTAAATCCATTCGCCGCGACATCCAGGTCGTTTTCCAGGACCCCTACGGCAGCTTCGATCCACGCTGGAAGGTCAGCGATCTGGTGGCCGAAAACTTCCATCTGCTGGACGCCAAGCCGTCGCCCGCCGAGGCCCGTCGCCGCGTCGATGAGATGCTGGAGCGCGTCGGCCTGGCAAGCAACGCCGCCGACCGCTATCCGCACGAGTTCTCGGGCGGCCAGCGCCAGCGCATCGCCATCGCCCGCGCCCTGATCACCGAGCCGTCGGTCATCTGTCTGGACGAAGCGGTCTCGGCGCTGGACGTTTCGGTCCGGGCGCAGGTGCTGGACCTGCTGGCCGACCTGTCGGACCGGCTGGGCCTGTCCTACCTCTTCGTCACACACGACCTCAGCGTGGTGCGCACGGTGACGGATCGCCTGCTGGTCATGCAGGCCGGAAAGATCGTCGAACAGGGCGAGACGGCCGCCGTCTTCGCCGCCCCTTCGCACCCCTATACGCAGAAACTTCTGGCGGCGACGCCGGATCTGGTCCGCAATCACGCTCTGGAAAAGGAAACCGCCGGATGAACCGCAGAACCGTCCTCGGCTCGGCCCTGATCGGCGCCGCAGCCTCCGCAGCAGGAGCCGCCAGCGCCAAGCCCGCCGCCCAGAGCGCCGCCCGCGCTTCCGGCCGCACCGGGCCGCTGAACCTGATCACCGACGTCGAGGGCATCAAGGTCGGTCAGGCCCACGACGCGGGCGTCCGCACCGGCGTCACCGTCATCCTGGCCGAAAAGCCCGCCACAGCCGCCGTGGACGTGCGTGGCGGCGGCCCCGCCGGGCGCGAGACCGACGTGCTGCGCCCCGAAAACCTGGTGCAGGAGGTGGACGCCATCATCCTGTCGGGCGGGTCGGTCTATGGTCTCGGCTCGGCCGACAGCGTCGCCGCCTGGATGGGCATGCGCGGGCGCGGCTACGGCATGGGCGGGGCGCCGGGCGTGCCGCCCTCGCCCATCATCCCGACCGCCTGTCTCTACGACCTGGCCAATGGCGGGAACAAGGCGTGGGAGATGGAGCCCCCCTATCGCCGCCTGTCGGTTCAGGCGCTGGAGGCCGCGAGCGACCGCTTCGACCTCGGCACCGCAGGCGCAGGCTATGGCGCCGAGGCTGGCGCGCTGAAGGGCGGGATCGGCTCGGCCTCGGCGGTCATGGCGGCGGGCTGGACGGTCGGCGCCATCGTGGCGGTCAACAGCGTCGGCTCGGTCGTGGCGCCGGGCGGCAAGAGCTTCTGGGCCGCCCCCTATGAGATCGGCGACGAGTTCGGCGGTCTGGGATCATCGGGCCTGCACGCCTCGACCGAGGACTGGGGCCCGTCCAAGTTCCGGCCCCAGCCGCGCGAGAACACCACCATCGCCTGCATCGCCACCGACGTCGCCCTGACGCGGGTCGAGCTTCAGCGCGTGGCCATCATGGCGCAGGACGGCATGGCGCGCGCCATCCGCCCCGCCCACGCGCCGTTCGACGGCGACACCCTGTTCAGCCTGTCCACGGGCAAGAAGGTCATCGCTGACCCGGCCCTGCGTCAGGTCGTGGTCGCCCAGCTCGGCAACGTCGCCGCCGACGTCCTGGCCCGCGCCGTGGCGCGCGGCGTCTATCACGCGACCAACTATGAAGGCATGACCGGCAAGACCTGGCGGGAGCTGTAACCCTCTCCCGCCGGGAGAGGGTCGCCTTTTCAGTCAGGGTCAGATCGGCGCGCCCGGCGGCACCGCCTGCGCGACCGGCAGCGTCTCGCTCAGCGCCTTCAGCCCCTCGACCGGCCCGGTCAGAGCCTCCGCCAGATAGGCGCACTGCGCCGTCTCCAGCCGGTCGCCGCGGCAACGCTTCAACTGCTCCCCGAACCGCCGCGCGCTGTCGCGCACCGCGCCCTGCGCCGTCGAGGACAGATCCTTGCCCTGAATCAGCGCGGCCAGATGGGCCGCATAGCGGGCGCGGGCGACGCGGCGCAGCTCGGCCTGACGCGGGCTCAACGCCGCGCCCGGCCCGACGGCGACCGCCACCCGATCCAGCGTCTCGACCAGGCCCAACTGCCCCGGATCGCGGCGCTCCTGCTCGACCAGGCGGTTCAGCCGCTCCGGCGCCAACAGGGTTTCAAACACCACCTCGGTCGCCGCCGCCGCCGCCGAGGACGGATCGAACACGGCGTCGGTCTTGCCCTCGAACAGCTCGATCTGGGTCTGGCGATCCGAATTGCCCGACTGGGCCGAGGACAGCAGGTCGATCAGATCGTCGCGCAGGTCCAGTTCGGCCGGAGACAGGGCCAGCATCAGGGCCTCCAGCGCCGCGCGCTGTTTGTCCGCAGGCACGACCTCGGCCCGCTCACGCCCTTCGCCGCTGACGGCGTAGCTGTAGTCTAGGCCCCCGATCTGACGCCCCACCGCCGTCGTCTGATAGCGGTGATAGAGATAGATCGGCACGATGACCCGGCGCAGGTCCGCCGCCGGCGCGCCCGCCGGCAGATTGGCCAGGCCGAAGCGCGACAGGGCGATGCGCCGCACCGCCAGGGTGTTGGCGAACTCGGCGGTCGGGTCTGTTCCGTTGTCCCACATGGCGCCGTAGGGCTGCAGGCTGCCCAGCGGACGGGTGTCGGAGTCGTTGACGAAGCGGTAGCCCTTTGCTTGCGCCTCGGCGGCCAAGGCCGCTCTCCGCGCGATCGGATCACGTCCCGGCGCGTCGCCATAGAGCCAGTCGACGACATAGCGGTCCCAGGCGCCGACGCCGGTCGTATAGGCCTGGCTGAAGTCCAGCCGGTCCCCGTCCGCGATCACCCACGGCGCCGGATAATCCATGACTGAGGCCCGCCCCTCGAAGGTGGAAGCGGCGAAATTGTGAGCAATGCCCAGGGCGTGGCCGATCTCGTGCGCCGACAGGTGGCGCAGGCGGTGATAGGCCAGACGGTCCGGGTCGTCCTCGGCGCCCGTGCCGCTGCGGGCGGCGCCGATCAGCCCTTCGATGATCATCTTGTCCTGACGGTCGCGCAGGGAGCCCAGTTGCACCACGCCGCGCACGATCTCGCCGGTCCGGGGGTCGTTGACGCTGGTCCCGGTCGACCAGCCGCGCGTCTCGCGGTGAACCCAGGAGATGATGTTGTAGCGGGCGTCCATCGGATGCGCCCCCTCGGGCAGGAGCTCGACACGGAAGGCGTTAAGATAGCCCGCCTGTTCAAAGGCCTGCGCCCACCAGTTGCCGCCCTCGATCAGGGCTTCGCGGATAGCGGGCGGGGCGGCGCGATCGACGTAGAAGACGATGGGCTTCTTCACCGTCGAGCGCGCGGCGGTCGGATCCGTCTTCTCCAGCCGGAACCGGCGGGCCAGCCGACTGACCACCGGCTGATCCAGGTCGGCGGCGAAATCCGTCACCGTCACCTGAGCCGAGGTGCCCGACCGAGGATCATGCAGCACAGGCAGGAAGCCCTCGTCCGGCAATCGGATGAACGAATGGCGCACCGCCAGGGTGACGGAACGGGTTTCCGGCGAAACGCGCGACAGCTCACCGCCCGGCTCGTCGCTGGTGAAGGTCTGGACCGTCTGGAACTCGACATTGTCGGGGAAGACCAGGGTCTGGGCCGTATCGACGTAGCCGAGGCTGGCGGCCGGCTTGAACGTCCCCAGCCGCGCACGCTTCAGACGGGAAACCACATTGACCGCGTCGCGCTCGAGAAAGCCCGAAAGGTCCACCGTGACCGAACCGTCGGCCCCGGCGTCCGTCGCCTCAGCCGACCAGACGACCGGCGAGACGAAGGAGGCGGCGACGGCGTTGACCTGATCCGGGTCGGCGTCCACGGCGCGGAAGCGATGGTTCTCGAAGGCGGCGAAGACCCGGTTCCCGACCTTGCGGAAGACCACGATCTGCGTCTGCCCGAGGCCCGAACGATCCAGCCCCGCTCCGTCCATGCCCAGGCCCGCCGACAGACCCGGCTGATACAGATAACGGCCCAGAACCCCGTCCGCGTCCGGCGCGGGCAGGCGCACCGAGACCTTGCCCTTGTCGCTGTCCTGTCGCACGCCGAACAGGCCGTCCCGCCAGGCGGCCGACGCCGCCGCCGAGGCGGGCGCGGACTGAGCCGCTACGGGAGCCGCTGCTCCAGCCAGAACCAGACCCGCGGCGCCCGCCAGCAGAACCTTGCGCAACATCGGCTTCCCCCTCCGATTGATTCAACAGCGGTCGTTCAGACCATCGAACGGCCGAAACAGCAAGCGGCGGCTCAGCGTACGCCCAGGGCCAGAGCATCCGGACGCCGAGTGTCGGCCGCGCCCAGGAAACGGTCGCCATCGACCATGATGGACTGGGTGCTCCCCATGGTCATCGACGGACGCACGGCGTGCCCCCGCTCGCGCAGCAGGCGCTCGACGTCGGGCGAAAAACCGCCTTCCAGCTCCAGCGGGCTGTCGCCTCCCGCCTGGTTCAGACGCGGACGCATGGCCGCCTCGGCCACGTTCAGATCGTGGTCGATCACGTTGGAGATCAGCTGGACCATGGTGGCGATGATGTAGCCGCCGCCGGGCGTGCCTGTGACCAGCCAGGGCTTGTCGTCCTTGAACACCACCATCGGCGTGATGGTCGAACCCAGGCGCTTGCCCGGCGCGGGCGAGTTCGGCTCCCCGCGCGTGCCCCACGAGAAGTTGTCCAGGTGGTTGTTCAGCAGGATGCCCGTCCCCACCGGGGCGACGTGCGCGCCGTAGGAGTTGGACAGGGTGTAGGTGTTCGACACCGCATTGCCGAAAGCGTCCGCGACCGAATAGTGGGTCGTGTCCTGGCTCTCATAGGGATAGGGGTTGCCCTCGGGGATATCGGCCGCTTTCAGGGTGCGGTCCAAGGCGATCAGTCGAACGCGTTCGGCGGCGAATTCCTTGCTCGCCAGCCCATGCGCCGGGGTGGTCCACTGCGGCGCCCCGCCGATCAGGCGACGGTCCGACGAGGTGATCTTCATCGCCTCGGAGATCAGGTGCAGGCTGTCGACGCTGCCCCACCTCATCGCGCGCAGGTCGAAATGCTCCAACAGGTTCAGCGCCTGGGCGACGCTGACGCCCGAGGCCGTCGGCGGCATATAGGCGATGCGATGGTCGCGATAGCTGCCCCAGATCGGCTCTGACACGTCGGCGCGGTAGGCGGCCATGTCGGCCATGGTGATCACACCGCCCTGGGCCTGGACGCCCGCGACGATCTGGCGGGCCAACTCGCCCTTGTAGAACTCATCGGCCCCGCCGCGCGCCACCTTGCGCAGGCTCTCGGCCAGCAGAGGCTGGCGGAAGATCTCGCCCGCGCGATAGGGGGTTCCGTCCGCCTTCAGATAGGCTTCGCGCGCGCCCGGATCGGTCGCAAGCACCCGCGCCCGCCCGGCCGTGGCGTCGGCCTCGCCGTCCGACAGGACATAGCCTTCCTCGGCCAGCTTGATCGCCGGCGCGACCAGATCGGCCCAGGGCATGGAGCCGAAGCGCGCGTGCGCCTCCCACATGCCCATGACCGTGCCCGGCACCGAGACGTTGATGAAGCCCGACGGCTTGCTGCGGTCAAAGCGGCCGCTGTCGTCCAGCAGCAGGTCCGGCGTCGTCGCCGCCGGCGCCGTGCCGTAGTAGTTGACGGCGATGGTCTGGGCCGGCCGCTCGGCCGTGGCCGCCATATGGACGATCATGTAGCCGCTGCCGCCGATGTTGCCCGCACGCGGCAGGGTCACGGCTTCCGCGAAAGCCACGGCGACGGCCGAATCCACCGCATTGCCGCCCTGACGCAGGATTTCGACGCCCACGCGGGTGGCCGGGTCGCTCTGGCTGACCACCATGCCGCCGCGGCCCACCACGGGGCTGTGGATCTGGCCGTAGTTGACGATGTCTCCGCCGCTGCCTGCGGCGGGCCGAACCGGCGCGGCCTGTTTGGCCAGGACCGGCCCGCCCATCAGCATCAGGGCCGCCGTCAAGGCGACCAGGGTTCTGGGTTTGGTGATGTACATGCAGCCCCCGTCACAATCCATCGCCGCCCCGCCTCGAACAGCGACGAGCGGACCGCGACGACTGACCTCAAATCCGATGAATGAGCGATAGCATTGCTAAAAAGTCGACTTCAAGGGCATTTCTTAGTGATTATTGCGCTCATTATTTTGAATATCGGCAATATTTAACCCAAAAAGGTTGACGCCGCTAACTATGGCGTCTTTTAGTCTGAAATGCGGCGCATCGTCCGCCATCGATAAAAACTCAGGCGACGGCGCGCTGCGCGACGGTCGCCGGCCATCAAACGACGCTCAATCGGAGGGGATGCCGAGGCGATGATCAAACACGGGGATGCCAAGCTCATGCGTTCAGTCCATGCACGTCGAAACATAAAGGCCGCCATGCTGGCCTCCACCGCCCTGCTCGCCGCCGGAACGGCGCACGCCCAGCAGACGCCGGCCAACGAACAGGCCACCCAGGTCGAAGATATCGTCGTCGTCGGCTCCCAGATTCGGGGCGCGAAGGTCACCGCCGCCCTGCCCGTCACGGTCGTGGGCGAGGAATTGATCCAGGCGACCGCCGCCACCTCGGGCGACGAACTGCTGCGCTCCATCCCCCAGATGGGCGATGTGACGTTCAACTCGGGGTATCTGCCGGCCTCGTCCAACTCGGCGCGCGGCGACACCGGCTCGGTGAACCTGCGCAACCTCGGCATCGGCAACACCCTGGTCCTGCTGAACGGCCGCAGGGTCGTGGGGCACCCGACGTCCCAGGCGAACGAGCACCTGGTCCCCGTCCTGACCTACAACACCAACGCCATTCCGGTGTCGGGCCTGAAGCGGCTTGAAGTCCTGCGCGACGGCGCGGCGGCCATCTACGGCGCCGATGCGGTGGCGGGCGTGGTCAACACGGTCCTGCGCGACGACATGAACGACTGGACCGTCTCGGCCCAGTACGGCGCCGCCGAGGGCACCGACATGTGGGAGAGCAATTTCTCCTTCTACGGCGGCAAGGACATCGCCGACGGACGCGGCAACCTGTCCCTGTTCTTCAACTACGACCACCGCGACGAGCTTTCGACGCTGGATCAGGACTACACCGCCTCCGTGGACATCCGTTCCCTGTTCGCCGGAACGGGCTTCGAGAACGACACCACGCTGAACGGCGTCTCGTCGCTGACGCCCTGGGGCTATTTCCGCGTCGCGGACGGCGCCGCCTCGATCGGCGGCGCGAACCGCTCGGCCTTCACCATCCAGCCCAACACCCTGTCCGGCTGTATCCGGCAGTTGGGCGACGGCTTGTGCATCAAGAACGGCACCACGGTTGACGCTGCCTTGCGCGCCGATACGGCCCAGGAAGACCTGACGGTCATTCCCCAGGTCGATCGTTTCAACCTGTTCCTGACCGGCCGCTACGAGATCAACGACAACGTCGAATTCTTCGGCGAACTGGGCGGCTACTACGCCAAGTCCAAGGCGCGGCAGGCGCCGATCAACACCCTGTCGTCCGTGGTCATGACGATTCCGGGCACGAATTTCTACAATCCGACCGGCGAGGATCTGCTGCTCAGCGGCTATCGCTTCAACGACTTCGGTCCGATCGGCGTCGAGGTCACGAACAAGCAGTTCCGCGCCCTGGGCGGACTGCGCGGCGAATGGCGCGGCTGGAACTGGGAAACCGCCCTGGTCTGGTCCGAAGCGACGGCCGAGGACGTGTCGGACAACATCTCGACCACGCGCCTGTTCGAGTGGGCGTCCAAGTCCACGCCCGACGCCTACAACTTCTTCAACGGCGGCGACCCGACGCACCCGCGTTACGGCGACTCCACCCCGTCGAGCCAGGCGGCGCTGGACGCCATCGGCGTCGACATGGTCCGCAAGACCAAGACCGAACTGGGCATGTGGGACTTCAAGATCTCGCGGCCTGACCTCTTCACCCTGCCCGCCGGCCCGGTCGGCATGGCCGCCGGCGTCGAGGCCCGTACGGAGACCCAGCTGGACGACCGCGACAGCCGCATCGACGGCACGATCACCTATACCGACCGATCGGGCGCGACCTACAGCGACCTGATCAACTCATCGATGAACCCCGACACCTACGGCGAACGGGACGTACTGTCGGCCTATATCGAGTTCGCCGCCCCGCTGGTCTCGCCGGAGATGGGCGTGCCCCTGGTCCACAACCTGGAGGTCCAGATCGCCGGCCGCTTCGAGAATTATTCCGACTTCGGCGACGTGGCCAAGCCCAAGTTCGCGGCGGCCTGGGACATCGTCGACGGGTTCCGCGTTCGCGGTTCGTGGGCCCAGGGTTTCCGCGCCCCGAACCTGGAACAGATCAACGCCACGATCATCACCCGCTCCAACACCAGCACCGACTGGACCTATTGCGAGGCCCTGCTGCGTCGCGGCGCGCTGAGCAACATGAACCTGTGCGGCGGCAGCTTCACCCCGCCCTCCACCTTCCCCGACGCCGACGCCGTCAGCACGGCCCGGATCGCGCGCCTGACCGCCGAGCAACGCTCGGGCAATCCGGACTTGCAGCCCGAGGAGTCCGAGACCCTGTCCTTCGGCCTGGTGGTGCAGCCGCGCTTCATCCCGGCGGACTACGGCGACTTTACCTTCACCGCCGACTGGTGGCGGGTCGAGCAGACCGGCATGGTCGGCATCTTCCGCGGCCAGAACGCCATCACCCTGGACTATCTGCTGCGCAAGAGCGGCGGCTCGAACCCCAACGTGGTGCGCGCCGCCCCGACGCCCGAGGACATCCGCCTGTTCGCGGGCACCGGCCTCGCCCCCGCGGGCGAGATTCTCTACATCAAGGACGCCTACACCAATCAGCAGCCCCAGACCGTCGAAGGACTGGATCTGGGCGCCATGTGGAGCCTGCGCGGCACCCGCTACGGCGACTTCAACCTGAACCTGAACGTCTCGCACTTCCTGAAATACTATCTGGAGCCGTCACCGGGCGTTCAGGAGCTGATGGACGCGATGGACTCCGGGGACATCGATCCCGCAATCAACTTCTCGGGCAGCGCAGGCGATCTGCTTCGCGACTTCGGCCGCCCGGAATGGAAGTGGTCGCTGTCGGGAACCTGGCGCTATCAGAACATCACCGTCGGCGCCTTCACCCAGTACATCTCGTCGCTCTACGACGACTCCGTCACCAATGCGGCGAACGAGCCCTGGACCGTCGACGCCACCCTGACGGGTAATCTGTACGGCGAATATCAGTTCGAGGACGGCGGCCTTCTGTCCGGCACGGCGGTCCGCGTAGGCGTGCGCAACATCACCGACGAACAACCGCCCCTGTCCAGCGGCGGCTATGTCGGCACCGTCTATCAGCCCTACGGTCGCTACTGGTACGCTAGCATCCGCAAGACCTTCTGACCGATCTCTGATCGTCCGGGGACGGCAGGCGGCGACGCCTTCCGTCCTCCCTTCTTTTGTTCCCGGAGTACTCCATGAAGCCCGTTTCGATGCGCGCCCTCGCCCTCGCCGCCGCCCTGGCCGGCGTCGGCGTCCCCGCCCTGGCCGGCGAGCTGTCGCCCCAGGCCCAGCAGCAGATCGTCTCGACCGTCGACCGCAATCAGGCCGCCCTCGACCACGCCGCGCTCGAAATCTGGAAGTTCGCCGAGTTGGGCTATCAGGAGACCCAGAGCGCGGCCCTGCTGCAGGGCCAGCTGCGCGAAGCCGGCTTCACCGTCACGCCCGGCATCGCCAATGAGCCGACCGCCTTCCTGGCCAGCTTCAAGAACGGTTCCGGTCCGGTCATCGCGGTCCTGGCCGAATACGACGCCCTGCCCGGCCTGTCGCAGACCCTCAGCCCGATCCAGGAATCCGCGGGCGGCCATGCGGGCCACGGCTGCGGCCACAACCTGTTCGGCGCCGCCTCCATCCACGCCGCCATCGCGGTGAAGGACTGGATGGTCGCCAACAACATCAAGGGCGAGCTGCGCGTCTACGGCACGCCCGCCGAGGAAGGCGGCTCGGGCAAGGTCTACATGGTCCGCGACGGCCTGTTCGACGACGTGGACGTGTCGCTGCACTGGCACCCCGGCAATGTGAACTCGGCCCGCCAGGGCGACACCATGGCCAACGTCTCGGGCAAGTTCCGCTTCTACGGCACGGCGTCCCACGCCGCCGCCGCGCCGGACAAGGGCCGCTCCGCCCTGGACGGCGTCGAGGCCATGAACGCCATGGTCAACCTGATGCGCGAACACGTGCCCGACCGCACGCGCATCCACTACGCCATCACCGACGGCGGCAAGGCGCCGAACGTCGTCCCGGCCTACGCCGAGGCCTATTACTACGTCCGTCACAACAACCCGGAAATCGTCCGCGACGTGCTGGAGCGGGTGAAGCTGGCGGCCGACGGCGCGGCCCTGGGCACCGGCACCCGCGTCGAGTTCGAGGCCATCGGCGGCGTCTACTCCATGCTGCCGAACGAGGCCCTGATGCACGTCATGGACCGCAACCTGCGCCATGTCGGCGGCATCAGCTGGACGGCCGAGGAAACCGCCCTGGCGTCGGAAATCCAGAAGACCCTGACCACCAAGCCCGACCTGGCCTCCGTCGGCCAGATCGAGGACGCCGTGATCGGCGGCGACTTCGGCGGCTCGACCGACGTCTCGGACGTGTCCTGGGTCACGCCGACGGTCGGCCTGTCGACGGCGACCTTCGTGCCGGGTTCGGCCGGTCACTCGTGGCAGAACGTGGTGGCGGCAGGCTCGACCATCGGCCTGAAGGGCGCCCATCTGGCGGCCAAGACCCTGGCCCTGACCACCGCCGAACTGTTCCAGAGCCCCGAGACGATCCAGGCCGCCAAGGCCGAATTCGAGCGCCGCCGCGGCCCTGACTTCCAATACCGCGCCCTGCTGGGCGACCGCGCACCGGCGCTGAACTACCGCGACTAGCCGCCGCGCCCCTTCTCCCCTTGCGGGAGAAGGTGGCCCGTCAGGGCCGGATGAGGGGTGTTGACGCGATGTCTAAACGGATGTCGCCGACCGGCGCCCCCTCATCCGTCCGGCTTCGCCGTCCACCTTCTCCCACAAGGGAAGAAGGACCAAACAGCGCCCTTGCCCGCCTATCGCACCGCTCCAATCCCGGTAAAACACGGCGATTGACCGCGGCTGGACGCGATCAGCCCGCCGCCTCCCGTCCGTCCGCCATCATGAGCGCTCCACCGACGGCGCGGAGCGATTTCAGACGATTCAGACGAATTGGACTCTGTTTTTTCGGCGGGGCCGATCAGGCCTCCGCGCGTGACGCCGGGCGGCTCCTGACCGCCCGCGCGGGCTGCCCGGCGTGTATGTCGCGCCCGCGCCGCTCGACCTCCCGCAGGATCACCGCCAGCTCCTTGTCGGTCAGATGCTCGATGCCGATGAAGGCCGCGTCGGCCTTCTTCACCGCATAGATCAGCTCGTCCATCTTGGCGTGCATGGCGGCGGCGTCGCGGTTCTGGGTGTTCTGGATCAGGAAGACCATCAGGAAGGTGACGATGGTCGTGCCGGTGTTGATCACCAATTGCCAGGTCTCGCTGTACCTGAACACCGGTCCCGTCACGGCCCAGATCAGCACCACCGCCAGGCAGACGATGAAGGTCCACGGCCGCCCCGCAAGCTTGGCCGTCGCGTTCGCCAGATGATTGAACAGCTTTTCCATTCCGGCGGAACGACGGCCGCAGGGCCGGGTTCCGCCGGATCAGAGTTCGCCTCAGTCCGCCTTCTGCGGCGCCCGCGTTCCGATGGTGCGGTCCAGGAAGTCCAGATAGGTCCGCCACTGATGCAGCTGACGATCATTGCCCCGGATGCCGTGACGCTGGCCCGGATAGAGCATGGTCTCGAAGGGGATGCTCTTTTCCTGAAGGGCGTTCAAAACCCGCGTGGTGTTCTCGAAGATGACGTTGTCGTCGGCCATGCCGTGCATCAGCAGCAGACGCCCGGTCAGATTATCGAGGCGGTTCACCACGTCCGAGGCGGCGTAGCCGTCCACGTTCGCCTGCGGCGTCGACATATACCGCTCGGTATAGGCGGTGTCGTACAGGCTCCACTCCGTCGGCGGCGCGCCCGCCAGGGCGGCGGCCAGCCCCATCTTCGGTTCGGTCAGCGCCATCAGGCTCATGAACCCGCCGTAGGACCAGCCCATCATGGCGATCCGGCTGTCGTCGACATAGGGCAGCGAGCGCAGATAGTCCGCGCCGATGACCTGATCCGCGATCTCGGGCTGGCCCATCTTCAGATAGAGGGCCTGTTTGAAGGCCGCCGAACGGTCGCCTTCGCCCCGGTTGTCCAGGCGGAAGACGATATAGCCGGCCTCGGTCAGCAACTGGGTCTTGGCCGGCTGCCAGGCGTTCTTTACCCCGCCGCCCGACGGGCCGCCATAGACTTCCATCACCACCGGATAGGTCTTCGACGGATCAAAGCCCGGCGGCGTCGTCATCTGCCACATCAGCGTCTCGCCGTGGCTCTGAAGGGTTCCGAAGGTCGGCTTCTGCTGACGCTCGGCATAGGGCCAGAAGGGGTGGCCGGGCTGAAGCCGGTTCTCCTCGATCCAGCGCACGCGCTGCCCATCGATCGAGTACAGCGCCGACTGCGCCGGGGTGTTCACGTCGCTGTAGTTGCCGACATAGGCCGTGCCGGTGTTGTTGACCGACGCGCTCCACCAGCCGCCGCGCGGGGTGACTTCCGTGGGGCTAAACGTCCGCTTGTAGCTGGCGCGGAACAGCTGCTGCTCGATCGGATATTCCTTGCCGTCGCGCATGGAGGCGGTGAAGAAGACCTCGCCCGTCTCCTGATTGACGCCGTCCAGCGCCTTGACCGGATAGTCGCCGCGCGTGATCGCCCGCAGGCGGCGGCCGTCCTTGTTGTAGAGATACAGGTGACGCCACCCGCTCTCCTCGCTGGACCAGATGAAGTTACCGTCCTTCAGCGCTTTGAAGTCATGGGTGACGTTGACCCAGGCGTTCGAGGTCTGGCTGGCGATCACCCGGCTGACGCCCGTGGCCGGATCGACGCTCAGCAGGTCCAGCCGCTTCTGGTCGCGCGACAGGCGTTGGACATAGGCGACCGAGCCGTCCGCCGCCCAGTTCACCCGGCCCAGATAGATGTCGGTGTCGGCGCCCAGGTCGACCTTGACCCGCTGACCGCCCTGCACGTCCTGCACATAAAGCTCGACCACGGCGTTGGGCCGTCCGGCGCGCGGATAGCGTTGCGAGATGACCGAGGCCCCGCCGCCCGTGATGTCCAGGCGTGGAATGACGTCGACCGTGCTCTCGTCCGTGCGTTGCAGGGCGATGTAGCGTTCGTTCGGGCTCCACCAATAGCCGGTGTCGCGGTCCAGCTCTTCCTGGGCGATGAACTCGGCTGTGGCCCAGGTGATCAGATCCTTGCCGTCCGTGGTGATCGCCTGTTCGGCGCCCGTCTCCAGGTTGATCAGGAACAAGTTCTGATCGCGCACGAAGCTGACGAAGGCCCCCTTTGGCGAGACCTTGGCGTCGATCTCGTCGGCCGCCGTCTCGGTCAGACGCCGCACCGAGCCGTCGGCGCGATTGGCCAGGAAGACGTCGCCTTCCAACGGGGCCAGGATGTAGCGGCCCTGTTCGTCCCACGAGTATTCGACCACGCCGCGCTGGGAAATCCGCATCCGCTCGCGCCGCGCCTTCTCGGCCTCCGAAAGTTCGCCCGCATCGGGGACCAGGGCGCGGGCGTCGATCAGCTTGAACGGCTCGCCCCCCTTCACCGGCGCGGCCCACAGGTCCAGCACGTCCACGTCATCCTCGCGCGAGCGCAGGAAGGCGACCAGTTCGCCGTCGGGCGACAGGCTGACGCCCTTGGCCACCGGCCCGGCCAGGGACGGATTGGCGAACACCCGCTCGACCGTCAGGATCGAGGACGCGGGCGCCGTGGCGGCAGGCGGAGTCGCGGGCTGCGGCGAGGATTGGGCGAAGGCCGAGGTCGCAGCCATCAGGATCGTCGAAGCAAGAAGAAAAGTGCGCATGGCGGTGAAGCTAAAGACGGAATCCTCCGCCGTCATCCGCAATTCGTCCTTCTCCCCTTGTGGGAGAAGGTGGGCCCGAAGGGCTCGGATGAGGGGTTTCTTCGACAGGGGCCAAAGCTTCGTGGCCGGACCGGTGGCGAGACCCCTCATCCGTCAGGCTCCGCCTGCCACCTTCTCCCACAAGGGGAGAAGGGAGAAAAAGAGAGTTCAATTCATCTGAATCGTCTGAATCCCCTGCGGCTTGCGGCCGCATCTAGCCGGAACGCAGTATGACACAGTCGGACAGGCAGGCTGGCCGATTGTGATCCGCCCTTGTCGCAGAAGAGACGGAAGGATCGCCGCAGCGCCCTTTCGCAACCGCCCGCGACGGCCTAGGTAGTCGCCATGTCTGACGCCTCCCTCTCCGCGCCGCCCGTCAAGGCCAGTCCGTTTCATGAGTTGGAAGTCCTGTGGGTCCGCCACTGGAACGACCAGTTGTTCAGCTTCGGCGTCAAACGGCCCGAGGATTTCCGCTTCCGTTCGGGCGAATTCGTCATGATCGGCCTGCCGGGTCTGGACGGGGCCAAACCCGTGCTGCGCGCCTATTCCATCGCCTCGCCCTTCTGGGCCGAAGAGCTGGAGTTCTTCTCCATCAAGGTCGAGGACGGCCCCCTGACCTCGCGCCTGCAGAAGATCGTCGCGGGCGACAGCGTGCTGATGGGCAAGAAGCCGACCGGCACCCTGGTGCTGGACGCCCTGACCGGCGGCGAGCGTCTGTGGCTGATCGGCACGGGCACGGGCCTGGCGCCCTGGCTGTCGGTGGCGCGCGATCCGGAAACCTATTCGCGCTTCAAGCAGGTCATCGTCTGCCACACGGTGCGCAACGTCGCCGACCTGGCCTACCGCGACTTCTTCAGCCACGAGATCCACGACGATCCGCTGATCGGCGACGAAGCCAAGGCCCAACTGACCTATTATCCGACCGTGACGCGCGAGCGCTTCGAGACGCCGGGCCGCATCACCGACCGCATCAAGTCGGGCGACGTCTTCGCCGACCTGCAACTGCCCATCGGCTTCTCGCCCAACAGCGACCGCGTCATGCTGTGCGGATCGATGGCGATGATCAAGGAGACCGGCGAACTGCTGGAATCCTACGGCCTGAAAGAAGGCTCGAACGCCGAACCCGGCGACTATGTTCTGGAGCGCGCCTTTGTCGGCTGACCTGATGACCGCCCCCCGCACCGTCGCCATCGACGACCGCAAGGCCCCGGAAGACTGCGTCACGATGGCCGATGTGCGTCAGGGCGTGGACGCCCTGGACCGCGCCCTTGTGACCCTGCTGGCCGAGCGCCAGCGCTATATGGACGCCGCCGCCCGCATCAAGCCGAACCGCGACGCCGTCTTCGACCAGGCCCGCATCGACGACGTGGTGGCCAAGGTGCTGAAGGCGGCCGAACCCGCCGGCCTGTCGCCCGACATCGCCGAGCCGGTCTGGCGCCTGCTGATCGACCGCTGCATCGCCCACGAGTTCGGAACCTGGGACAAGACGCGGGTCTGACGACCTTTCAGCCCTTGAGGCTCTTCAGCGCCAGTTCATGGCGATAGGCCGCCACATCGGCCAGGGCCGCGTCCAGCGCCGTCTTCACCCGCTCCAGCCCGGCGGGCGCGGCCGCCTGTTCGCCGAACTCCACCTCTTCGCAGACCTGGGCCAAGGCCTTGGCCCCGATGCCCGCCCCGGCGCCGCGGATGGTGTGAACCGCGTCGCGCCAGCCCTCGCTGGACGCGTCCAGCATGGCCGACCACATGCGGGCCTGTTCGGCGAACAGGCCCAGCACCTCCTCCGTCACATCATCCATGCCCGCCGTCATGGCTTCGAGGACGGTGAAATCCACCGCCCCCGACAGGTCGCGTCTCGCCATCAGGCCTCAGACTCCTCGCCCTTGGCCAGGCGCGAGTTGCGCGACGACCACAGCAGGTAGAGAGCCAGACCGAACAGGTTCCACAGCAGGAAGTAGAGCTGCGTCGAGCTCTTCAGGCTGAAGAAGAAGACGATGCAGCCGACGATGGCGATGCCGCCGACCAGCCACCACAGCGGCGCCTTGAACTTGCGCTCGCGGTTCGGTTCACGCACGCGCAGCACGATCAGGCTGACGCCCACGGCCATAAAGGCCATCAGGGTGCCGGCGTTGGCCAGCGACGCCAGTTCGTCCAGACGCATGATGCCGGCCAGGAAGGCCACGACGATGGCGGTGAACACCGTCACCACGGCCGGAACGCCGCGCTTGGAGATCTTGGCCAAACGGTTGGGCAGCAGGCCGTCGCGCGCCATGCCCAGGAAGATGCGGCTCTGGCCGAACAGGAAGGCCAGCAGCACGGTCGGCAGGGCGATCACGGCGGCGGCGGCGATCCACTGAGCGGCGACGCCCTGGCCCAGGCCGCGCATGATGTGAGCCAGCGGCTCCGGGCTGTCGGCGAAGCTGGCGACCGGGGCGGCGCCGATCGCAGCGGCGGCGACGGCGATATAGAGGACGGTGCAGACCACCATCGATCCGACGATGCCGATGGCCAGATCACGCTCGGGCTTCTTGGTCTCTTCGGCCGCCGTGGCGATGGCGTCAAAGCCGTAGAAGGCGAAGAAGATGATGGCCGCCGCCGCCATCACCCCCGTCTGCACGAAGGGCGCCCCGAAGCCGTGCGGCATGAAGGGGGTGAAGTTGGCCGTATCGAAGTGCGGCATGGCGATGGCCACGAACACGACCAGGGCGGCGATCTTCACGAACACCAGAATGGCGTTCAGCGTGGCGCTTTCCTTCGTGCCCAGCAGCAGCAGGCCGGTCACCACGGCGATGATGAAGATGGCCGGCAGGTTGATCAGCCCGCCCTCAACGTGCGGCCCTACGGTCAGGGCGAACGGCAGGTCGACGCCCAGCCCCGCCAGGAAGGGCACGGCGTAGCCGGACCAGCCGACGGCCACTGTCGACACGACCAACGAATACTCCAGGATCAGGCTCCACCCCACGACCCAGGCGAAGATCTCGCCCAGCGCGGCGTAGGAATAGGTATAGGCGCTGCCCGAGGCGGGCATGATGGTCGACAACTCGGCGTAGGCCAGGGCCGCGCAAGCGCACACCAGACCGGCCAGGGCGAAGCTGATCAGCACCGCCGGCCCCGCCAGTCCCGCCCCGACCCCGATCAGGGTCAGGATGCCGGTGCCGACGATGGCGCCGACGCCCAGGGCCATAAGGTGCGGCCAACCCAGGGTTTTCTTGAGCCCCGGCCCCGAATGCGGGGCCAGCATCGCGTCGATCGAGCGACGACGGTTCCAGAACGCCATAATCTCTACTCCCCCTCGCCGCGTCTTTCCGGCGGCTGATTCAAGGCGCGACCTTAGCGCGCGATGCAATCGCGATAAAAGATGCATTTGACGCTTGCACCCGACACCGGTCCTGAGTAATAGGAGCGCCCTTCGCCGAGGCCATCAACGCCGCCGCGAAGGACCGGCGCCATACCAAGGGCGCAGACGACGGTACGGGTGATTAGCTCAGTTGGTAGAGCAGCTGACTCTTAATCAGCGGGTCCACAGTTCGAACCTGTGATCACCCACCATCGTCTTTTTTCTTAGCATCGTTAGATGGGTGTCGCTTCGGCGCGAAACCATCCTGCCGCGTGCGGTTTCTGCTAGAAGACGCGCATGTCTGACGCCGTCTCGATTCCCCCCGCCTCACCTTTCTCCCACGGTCCGCTGATGGGCGTGCGCGTGCTGGATCTGTCGCGGGTGCTGGCCGGGCCCTGGGCGACGCAGACCCTGGCCGATCTGGGCGCCGAGGTCATCAAGATCGAGCGACCGGGCGCGGGCGACGACACCCGCCACTGGGGCCCGCCCTTCACCACGACGGCCGATGGCCAGCCGGGAGACGCCGCCTATTTCCTGTGCGCCAACCGGGGCAAGAAGTCGGTGGAACTGGACATCGCCAGCCCTGAAGGCGCCGAGGCCGTGCGTCATCTGGCTGCAACCTGCGACGTGGTGGTCGAGAACTTCAAGACCGGCGGGCTGAAGAAGTACGGCCTCGACTACGCCTCGCTGGCGGCGGTCAATCCGAAGCTGGTCTATTGCTCTATCACTGGCTTCGGCCAGGACGGGCCGGACGCGCGCCGGGCGGGGTACGACTATATGATCCAGGCCATGGGCGGGCTGATGTCCATCACCGGCCAGCCGGACGGCGCGCCGGGTGCCGAGCCGATGAAGGTCGGGGTGGCGGTCGTGGACCTGTTCACCGGCCTGTACGCCTCCAACGCCATCCTGGCGGCCTTGTGGCACGCGCGGGCGACGGACGAGGGCCAGCACGTCGACATCGCCCTATTCGACGTCCAGGCGGCCATGCTGGCCAATCAGGCGACCAACTACTTCGTGTCCGGCAAGGCGCCGACGCGGATGGGCAACGCCCATCCCAACCTGGCCCCCTATCAGCCCTTCGCCTGTTCCGACGGGATGGTGATCATCGCCGTGGGCAACGACGGCCAGTTCCGCGCCCTGTGCGGCGCCCTGAAGCTGCAGGTCGAGGATCGCTTCGCCACCAACGCCCTGCGCGTCGCCAACCGCGAGGCGTTGGGGCCGCTGATCGCCACGAAGACGCAAGGCTTCACCATGCAGGGGCTGATGCAAGCGCTTGAGGCGGCGGGCGTGCCCTGCGGCCCCGTCAACACCATCGACCAGGTGTTCGAAGAGCCCCAGGCCATCCATCGCGGCCTGACCGTCGAGCAGACGCGGCCCGACCTGGCCGATCCCGTCCGCACTGTGGCTTCGCCTATCCGCCTGTCGAAGACGCCGGTGCGCTATGACGCCCCGCCGCCGAAACTGGGGCAGGATACGGAAGCGATGTTGGGAGCGTTGAAGGCGGAGAGGTGACGCCTCCCCCCTCTCTCAGGCCGTCATTCTCGGGCTTGACCCGAGGATTCAGCCCTTCAACCTTTGAACAGGCATGGGTTGATGCGGTCGCCGTCGTGCTTGCTGGATTCCCGGGTCAAGCCCGAGAATGACGGTGAGGTAGGCATGAGCGCGGCGTTTGGCTCAGCTGACCTGCCGCTTCTCCAGCTTCCGCGCCAGGGTGCGGCGGTGCATGCCCAGGCGGCGCGCGGTTTCGGAGATGTTGAAGTCGGTCTCGGCCAGGACTTCGTGGATGCGCTCCCACTCCAGCGTCTTGATCGAGGTCGAACGCGCCGTCAGGGGCGCATCGGGATCGCCCGCCTCGCGGCCGAAGGCGGCTTCGATAGCGTCGGTGCCGGCGGGCTTGGCGAGGTAGTGCCGCGCGCCCAGCTTGATCGCCTCGACCGCCGTGGCGATGCTGGCGAAGCCGGTCAGCACCACGATCACCAGGTCAGGATCAAAGGCGTGCAACGTCTGCACGCAGGTCAGGCCCGACGCAGTTCCCAGCTTCAAATCCACCACGGCGTAATCGGGATGGTGCGTCTTCAGCAGTTCGACCATCTGGTCGTGGCTGTGAGCCGAGACGACCTGATAGCCGCGCCGCTCGAAAGACCGACGCAGGGTGCGCGAAAAGGACTCGTCGTCCTCGACGATCAGAAGCTGGCGGGGTTCGTCGTTCATCTCAGTCCCTCTTTCCAGGCCCCTCATTTCGGCGCCAGGGCGTCGATCGGCAAGGTCAGGCGCACCATGGCGCCGGCAGCGCCGCCCTGCCCTTTCGGCCGATTCACAGCCACGACCGTCCCGCCCAGCTTGCGCATCACATTCACCAGCAGGAACAGCCCCAGGCCCGACCCCGCCCGCGCCTTGGTCGACTGATACGGCTGGCCTAGCTTTTCCAGAATAGCTGAAGAAAAGCCCGGCCCGTCGTCCTCGAAGGCGATGAACAACCCGCCCGCGTCGGCGGCGGCCCGCACCTCCAGGTTTCGCGCTCCGGCTTCATGAGCGTTGTCTAGAAGGGCGCTGAACACCTGCTTCAAGGCGGGATCTACGATGATGGACGGATTGCCGGGCGCCGGGCCGTCCAGGGTCACGCGCATGGCCTCCCCCGACTTGTCGGACCATTCGGCGATGATCTCCTGCAGGAAGGCCTGCAGGGTGGTGACGGTCGGCGCCTCGCCCCGCGCCTCGCCCGCCGACATCAGGATGTTGGTGACGATGGATTTGCAGCGCTCGACCTCGGCCTGCATCTGCTCGATGTCTTGCACCATATCCTCGTCGCGGTTCAGCGCGGGCATCCGCCGCCAGTCGCTGAGGATGACGGAGAGCGAGGCCAGGGGCGTGCCCAGTTCATGCGCCGCGCCTGACGCGAGCAGCCCCATGCGCACGATGTGGTCCTGTTCCGCCGCCTGCTGCCGGGCCTCGGCCAGATAAGCGTCGCGGGCGCGCACGTTCTGGCTGGTGCGGGTGACGAAGGCCACCAGCAGCACGGCGATCAGGATGAAGTTGATCAGGGCGCCCTGCTGGATCAGGCCCAGCCGCGCATCGGCCCCTGCGGGCAGGTCCAGCGGCTGCCGCCAGATCGCCAGAAAGGCCAGGCAGGCGCCGGTCGCCAGCACGAAGCCCCAGGCATAGACCGGGCGCAGCAGCACCGCCGCCAGCACCACCTGCATCAGATAAAGCGCCGCAAACGGATTGGTCGCCCCGCCGCTGAAGTAGAGCAGCCAGCTCAACGCCGCCACGTCGACGCATAGGGCCAGCAGGATCTCGGGGTCGGTGACGACCTTGCGACGCAGGGTGACGGGCGCGCTGACCAGGTTCATCACCGCCAGGGCCGTCGGCGCCAGCAGCAGCGGCCCTAGCGGCAGATGGATGCCTAGCCCCCAATGGACGATGACGATGGTCGCCACCTGTCCGATCACAGCCAGCCAGCGCAACTGGATCAGCAGCAGCATGTTGCGTCGCCCCGCCGCGCCCGGCGACACGGGAGTCTCGGCGTTGGCGTCCATGCCCATCAGGGTGCGGGCGAAGCGGCTCAGGGTCTGGGTCTGCATCAACGTCTTCCCAGCCTGCGACGCCGCTCCTCGCGCAGCCACAGCACCGCACCGCCCGCCGACATCAGCGCCAGGCCGAACCAGGTCAGGGCGTAGACCAGATGGCTGTTGGCGAACCGCACCACCGTCAACCCGCCGCGCGGCCAGCCGCCCGGATTGGGCGTCGCATCCGCGTCGATGAAATAGGGGGCGACCGGGCCGCTCAACTGCTTGGCCTCGGCGATCGCGGCCACGTCGCGCGAGAACCAGCGGTCGCCCGCCGGATCGTTGTCGCGCAGGAAGCCGCCCTTGGGCTCGCTGATCCGCAACAGGCCGGTGACGGACACCGGCCCCTCGCCCTGACCTTCGGCGCGGGTTTCGGGCGCGGCGCGCTCGGCCGGAACGAAGCCCCGGTTGATCAGAACGGTGAAGCCCCGCGCGTCTTCCAGCGGCGTCACGACCCAGAAGCCCGGCCCCAGGTCCGTCACCGCCTTCACCCGCACCTCGCGGTCATGCGCAAAGCGGCCGCTAGCGATGACGCGGCGGTACTGGTCCGCCTCACGCGTCACGGCGTCGAAGTCGGCAGGCCCCGGCGCCGGGACAGGATCGGCGTGGATGCGGCTGTCGACCTGGCGGATCAGTTCCTGCTTCCACGCCAGGCGCTGGACCTGCCAGACGCCCAGCGCCGAAAAGCCCGCGATCAGCACGGCGAACGCCGCCAGCCCCGCGACCAGTCGACGACGTGAAACCGGACCGGAAACCGGATCAGGGGCCGACGATGGCGTCAAACGGCGGTCTCCGCGGGCGAGAGGGCTCAGCCCATCCCCTGCATGTCGTGGACGGGCATCATGTTGGTGTTCAGGTGATACATGACCCAGACCGAACCGGCGACGGCGATGACCACGATCACCAGGGTGAAGATCAGCGCCAGCATGTTCCACCCGCCCTCGGACTTATGGTTCATGTGCAGGAAGAAGATCATGTGGACCACGATCTGCACCACGGCGAAGGCGGTGATGATCAGGCCCGTCAGCTGCGGCGCCAGCACGCCGGTCATGACCAGCCAGAACGGAATGGCGGTCAGCACGACCGACAGGCCGAACCCGATCAGATAGCCCTTGTAGGTGCCGTGATCGTGGTCGTCGCCGTGGTGATCGTCATGATGATCCACGGCGTGCTCATTGTGGGCTTCAGCGCTCATCGCAGCATCCCGAACAGATAGACGAAGGTGAAGACGCCGATCCAGATGACGTCGAGGAAGTGCCAGAACAGGCTCAGGCACATGAGGCGGCGCTTGTTGGCCTGGATCAGGCCCTTCTGACCTACCTGGATCATCAGGGTGACCAGCCAGATGACGCCGAAGGTGACGTGCAGGCCGTGGGTGCCCACCAGGATGAAGAAGGCCGACAGGAAGCCGCTGCGCTGGGGCGTGGCGCCCAGGTGGATCATGTGGGCGAACTCATAGAGCTCGATCCCCAGGAAGCACAGGCCGAACAGGCCTGTGACCGCCAGCCAGACCTGCGTCTGCGCCACCTTGTTGCGGTACATCGCCAGCATGGCGAAACCGTAGGTGATCGACGAGAACAGCAGCATCGACGTGTTCACCGCCACCAGCGGCAGGTCGAACAGATCCTTAGGCGCCGGGCCGGCCGCATAGTTGCCGCCCAGCACGGCGTAGACGGCGAACAGGATCGCAAAGATGAGGCAGTCGCTCATCAGATACATCCAGAAGCCCAGCATGGTGCTGTGGCCTTCCGGGTGATGCGGTTCCTCTACCGGGTGGAAGATCGGCCGCCCGGCGTCGTCGACATAGTCGGGGTTGAGGGAAGGTGCGTGGCTCATCGGATCACCCTTGCGTCGCTGCTGCGGCCGCCAGGGCCTTGGTGCGCGCGTCCTCGGTCGCCTGAACCGTCTCGGCCGGGATGTAGTAGTCGCGCTTGTAGTTGAAGGTGTGGAAGATGGCGTAGGCGATCAGCGCCGCAAAGCTCGCGGCCGCCAGCCACCAGATGTACCAGATCAGGGCGAAGCCCACGATCAGCGACAGCGCCGACAGGATGAACCCCGCTCCGGTGTTGGACGGCATGTGGATCGGCTTGAAGCCGCCCGTCGGGCGCTCATAGCCGCGCGCCTTCATGTCCCACCAGGCGTCGCCGTCGTGGATGATCGGCGTCTTGGCGAAGTTGTAGTCCGGCGGCGGCGACGAGGTGGCCCACTCCAGGGTGCGGCCGTGCCAGGGGTCGCCCGTCTCGTCGCGCAGCTTGTCGCGGTTGATGATGCTGACGGCGAACTGGATCAGCATGGCCAGGATGCCGACGGCGATGATCGCCACGCCAACGGCGGCGATGATGAACCAGATCTGATAGGCCGGGTCGTCAAAGACCCGCATCCGCCGCGTCACGCCCATGAAGCCCAGGACGTACAGCGGCATGAAGGCCATCCAGAAGCCGACCACCCAGCACCAGAAGCTGACCAGCCCCCACTTCTTCTCCAGCTTGAAGCCGAAGGCCTTGGGCCACCAGTAGTTGATGGCGGCGAACAGGCCGAACAGCACCCCGCCGATGATGACGTTGTGGAAGTGGGCGATCAGGAACAGGGAGTTGTGCAGCACGAAGTCCGCCGGCGGCACCGCCAGCATGACGCCCGTCATCCCGCCGATCACGAAGGTCAGCATGAAGGCGACCGTCCACATCATCGGCAGCTCGAAGCGGATGCGGCCGCGGTACATGGTGAACAGCCAGTTGAACAGCTTGGCCCCTGTCGGGATCGAGATGATCATCGTCGTGATCCCGAAGAAGGAGTTCACGGACGCGCCCGAGCCCATGGTGAAGAAGTGGTGCAGCCACACCAGGTAGGACAGGATGGTGATGACCACCGTCGCATAGACCATCGAGGTGTAGCCGAAGAGCTTCTTGCCCGAGAAGGTCGAGGTGACTTCGGAAAACACGCCGAACAGCGGCAGGATCAGGATGTAAACCTCGGGGTGGCCCCAGATCCAGATCAGGTTCACGTACATCATCGGGTTGCCGCCGAAGTCGTTCGTGAAGAAGTTGGTGCCGATGTAACGGTCCGCCGACAGCAGGACCAGCGTCGCCGTCAGGATCGGGAAGGACGCCACGATCAGGACGTTGGCGCACAGCGACGTCCAGGTGAAGACCGGCATCTTCATCAGGCCCATGCCCGGCGCGCGCATCTTCACGATGGTGGCGATCAGATTGATGCCGGACAGGGTGGTCCCTACCCCCGCCACCTGTAGCGCCCAGATGTAATAGTCGACCCCGACGCCGGGGCTGTAGCCGATGCCCGACAGCGGCGGATAGGCCAGCCAGCCGGTGCGCGCGAACTCGCCGATGAACAGCGAGGCCATGACCAGCACGGCCCCCATCGTCGTCATCCAGAAGCTGAAGTTGTTCAGGAAGGGGAAGGAGACGTCCCGCGCCCCGATCTGCAACGGCACCAGATAGTTCATCAGGCCGGTGATCATGGGCATGGCCACGAAGAAGATCATGATCACGCCGTGGGCGGTGAAGATCTGGTCATAGTGGTGGGCGTTCAGATAGCCCTCGGACCCGCCGAAGGCCATGGCCTGCTGGATCCGCATCATGATGGCGTCAGCGAAGCCGCGCAGGAACATGACCAGGCCCAAGATCATGTACATGATCCCGATCTTCTTGTGGTCCACGGTGGTGAACCACTCCTTCCAGAGATAGCCCCACAGCCTGTAGCGGGTGATCAGGGCCAGCATCCCCAGACCGCCGATGACGACGACGGCGAAGGTGGCGACCAGGATGGGCTCGTGGAACGGAAGCGAGTCCCAGTTCAACCGGCCCAGAAGCGGCGATGTTGTTTGTTCGACAGTCATGATCGTTCAGGCGCTCAAGATTGCGACGCGGCGGGCGCGGACGCCGTGGAAGGCGCGGAGAAGAGGGAGGCGAAACGCTCGTTCGGTTCGGACCGGCCGGGGCGTTCAAGCCCCTGCCCCATGACCCGGTTCAGCGGCGTGTCGCGGGCGACGTCCTCGCCGAAGGCCTGACGGCGGCGGGCGGCCTCGACGGCGGCAGCCTCGGCCTCCAGCGGGGTGCACAGCGTCATCACATAGGACTCGCCGGCGCCGAACACGGCGTCCCCGCGACGGGCGTATTTGTCATAGACCAGCGGCAGGGTGTTCTTGACCGCCGCCAGGCCCAGACCGCCCTTGCGGTCGATGTCCATCATCTCGCCCATGCACATCTTGCCCGGCTCGACGCACATGTTGACCACGGCGTCGAACAGGCGGTCGTCGACGGAGGCGTAGTGGATGACCGGCACCTTCTCGCTAGGCTTCTCAAGCTCCAGATAGGTGTCGCGATCCAGCCCCTGACCGGCGGCGCGCACGCCCGCGACCCACTGGTCGAAGCCGGCCTGATCCAGACCGTGGAAGGCGAAGCGCATGTTCGAGAAGCCGTCGCCGGAATAGTTGGCCGAGAAGCCGACGTATTCGCCCGGGCGATTGATGACGGCGTGCAGCTTCGTCTCCATGCCCGGCATGGCGTAGATCTGACCGGCCAGGGCGGGGATGTAGAAGGAGTTCATCACCCCGGTCGAGGTGATGTGGAACCGGATCGGCCGATCAACCGGCGCGGCCAGTTCGTTCACCGTGGCGATGCCGTATTCCGGGTAGATGAACAGCCACTTCCAGTCCATGGCCACCACCTCGACCTGCAGCGGGCGGTGATCCTCGGCCACGGCCTGTCCCTCGGCGATGCGGTCCAGCGGCCGATAGGGGTCCAGAAGGTGCGTCCCGGCCCAGGTGATGGCGCCCAGGCAGATGATGATCAGCAGCGGCGCGGCCCAGATCACCAGCTCCAGATGAGTCGAGTGGTCCCAATCCGGCTCATACCGGGCTTCCTTGTTCGATTCCCGATACTTCCAGGCGAAGAAGACGGTCAGGATCATCACCGGAATGATGATGATCAACATCAGCACCACGGACATGACCAGCAGGTCGCGCTGTTGGGCGGCGATGTCGCCGGCGGGCGCCAGGACCACGGCCTCGCAGCCGGGCAGCAGGGCCAGAAGGGGCAACAGCAACAGGGGGCGCAGTCGGCGCACGGCGGCTCCAGTCGAGGTTCGAGGCAAGGGCACGGTCATCTTGCAGGCCCCGTAACCCCGCCCCCGAACAGGCGACATTGGACAATCTGCCCTATCCCCTGTTCCGACCATCGGGAGCAAAGGGGCTGTTTCAACATTCTATTGTCGCGGGCGCGCGTGCGCCCCGGTTCCTGGAGCCTCATCGGTCATGAACGCAGCCAGCGGCGCGCCTTCTTCAGAGCCCCTCGAGCGGGACGCCAGCCGGATCAACGCGCGAGACGGCAAAATCGACGCGGGCGAAATCGCCATCGGCGTCATCATCGGCCGGACGTCGGAATTCTTCGACTTCTTCGTCTACGCCATCGCCTCGGTCGTGGTGTTTCCGCAACTGGTCTTCCCCTATGCGGGACCGCTGGGCGGGACGCTGTTGTCCTTCGCCGTCTTCGCCGTGGCCTTCATCGCCCGGCCGTTCGGCACCGCCCTGTTCATCGCCGTCGACCGACGCTTCGGGCGCGGGACCAAGCTGACCATCGCCCTGTTCCTGCTAGGCCTGTCGACGGTCTGCCTGGGCTTCTTGCCGGGACACGCGCAGGTCGGTCACTGGTCGGCCGCCATGCTGATCGCGCTGAGGATCGGTCAGGGCGTAGCCCTGGGCGGCGCCTGGGACGGCATGGCCTCGCTTCTGGCCGTCGCAGCGCCCGAGAAACGCCGCGGCTGGTACGCCATGGTGCCGCAACTGGGCGCGCCCTTCGGCCTGATCGTGGCCAGCGCCCTGTTCGCCTATTTCCTCAGCAAGCTGTCGGCCGCTGACTTCATGGACTGGGGCTGGCGCTATCCCTTCTTCGTGGCCTTCGCCATCAACGTGGTGGCCCTGTTCGCGCGCCTGCGCATCGTGGTGACGCCCACCTTCCAGGCCGCCTTCAAGACGCTGGAGCTGCACCCCACGCCCGTGACCAAGGCCGTGCGCGAAGAAGGCGGAAGCATCGTCATCGGCGCCTTCGCCCCCCTGGCCAGCTTCGCCATGTTCCACATGGTGACGGTGTTCCCGCTGTCGTGGGTCTTCCTCTACACGGACGAGGCGCCCAGCCGCTTCCTGATGATCGAACTGATCGGCGCCGTCTTCGGCCTGATCGCCATCATGGCGTCGGGCTGGCTGGCCGACCGCTACGGCCGACGCGCCCTGCTGGCCGTCACGGCGGCGGGCATCGCCGCCTTCTCGGGCTTCGCGCCCCAGCTTCTGGACGGCGGCCCGGCGGGCGAGCTGACCTATATGATCCTGGGCTTCATCCTGCTGGGCCTGTCGTTCGGCCAGGCCTCAGGTTCGATCGCCTCCAGCTTCAGCCTGACCAACCGCTACACGGCCTCGGCCCTGACCTCGGATCTGGCCTGGTTGTTCGGCGCGGGCTTCGCCCCGCTGGCGGCCCTGGCGCTGTCGGGCAAGTTCGGCCTGGTGGCGGGCGGCGCCTATCTGCTGTCGGGCGCCATCTGCACCCTGCTGGCGCTATGGCTGAACCGCGAACTGGCCAAGGGCCGCGCGGGCGCCAAGGCCTAGGGCTTTCTTTTTGTCCAATAAAGAAGGGGCGCGACCGGCCGGTCGCGCCCCTTTTTGGTTGCGCTAGCGCTCGGCGCGCGGCGCCTCGCTGCTTGAGCGCATATTGATGTGTGTGTTCAGCCCTGCGCCTTGGCCTTGCGGCGCCAGTGGGTCAGCAGGTGTTCAGTATAGCCGTTCGGCTGTTCCCTGCCCTTGAACACCAGATCGCAGGCCGCCCGCCACGCCGGGCCGTCATATCCAGGCGCCAGCGGGCGATAGGCCGGGTCGCCCGCGTTCTGGCGATCCACCACCACGGCCATGCGCTTCAGCGCCTCCATGACCTCATCCTCGGTCGTGACGCCGTGACGCAGCCAGTTGGCCAGGTGCTGGCTGGAGATCCGCAGCGTCGCCCGGTCCTCCATCAGGCCCACGTCGTGAATGTCCGGCACCTTGGAGCAGCCGACGCCCTGATCCACCCAGCGCACGACATAGCCGAGGATGCCCTGCGCATTGTTATCCAGCTCCTGCCGGATCTCGTCGGCGCTGGGCGTTCCGGTGGCGAACGGCGGGGTCAGCAGGGGCGTTAGGCCGGTCGGCGCGCGCGTGGCGATCTCGGCCTGACGCGCCCAGACGTCGACCTCGTGATAATGCAGGGCGTGCAGGGTCGCCGCCGTCGGCGACGGAACCCAGGCCGTCGAGGCGCCCGCGCGCGGATGGCCCGCCTTGTCTGCCAGCATGTCGCCCATGCGGTCCGGCGCCGCCCACATCCCCTTGCCGATCTGGGCCCGGCCCGACAGGCCCGCCTTCAGGCCGATGTCGACATTGCGGTCCTCATAGGCCTTGATCCAGCCGGTCTCGCGCACCGCCTCCTTGCGCACGACGGGACCGCCTTCCATCACCGTGTGGATCTCGTCGCCGGTGCGATCCAGGAAGCCGGTGTTGATGAAGACCACCCGGCCCTTCGCCGCCGCGATGCAGTTCATCAGGTTGACGCTGGTGCGGCGCTCCTCATCCATGATGCCCATCTTCAGCGTCAGGGCGGGCAGGCCCAGCATGGTCTCGACCGCGCCGAACAGTTCGTCGGCGAAGGCTGTCTCGTCCGACCCGTGCATCTTGGGCCGCACCACATAGACCGAGCCCGCCGGACTGTTGCGCGCCTCGGCCGGACGGCGCAGGTCGTGCAGGCCGATCAGGCCCGTCATGGCGATGTCCAGCAGATGCTCGGGCGTCTCGCGCCCGTGGGCGTCCAGCACGGCGTCAGTCGTCAGGTGCAGGCCGACGTTGCGCACCAGCATCAGGCTGCGCCCCTTCAGCGCCAGCCGCGATCCATCGGGCGCCGTATAGACGCGGTCCAAGTTCAGCCGCCGCTCGACCGTACGGCCGTCCTTCTGAAAATCGGCCTGAAGATCGCCGCGCATCAGGCCCAGCCAGTTGGCGTAGACCAGCCGCTTGTCCGCCGCATCGACGGCGGCGACGCTGTCCTCGGCGTCGGCGATGGCCGACAGGGCCGCCTCGACCAGCACATCGGCGACGCCTGCCAGGTCGCCGCGGCCGATGCGGTGCGCGCGATCGATGACGATCTCCAGATGCAGGCCGTTGTGGCGCAACAGAACGCCCGACGGCGCGTCGGCCTGGCCCGAATAGCCCGCGAACACATCCGCGCCCGCCAGCCCAGTCTCCAGCCCGCCGTCCAGCGTCACGATCAGGCGGCCATGCTCGACCCGATAGGCCGCGGCCTGGGCGTGCGATCCGGTCGCCAGCGGCGCCGCCCGATCCAGAAACGCGCGGGCGCGGGCGATGACCTTGGCGCCGCGTTCGACGTCATAGCCGCCCGCCTTCGGCGCCTCGCCCAGCGCATCCGTGCCGTAGAGGGCGTCATACAGGCTGCCCCAGCGGGCATTGGCGGCGTTTAGCAGGTAGCGGGCGTTGGTCAGGGGCACGACCAGTTGCGGCCCGGCCAGGGTCGCGATCTCGGGGTCGACGTTCGCCGTCTCGGCCCGCACGCCGTCGCGTTCAGGCTCGATGTAGCCGATCTCGCGCAGATAGGCCTGATAAGCGTCCTGATCCGGCTGGCCCGGATAGGCGCGGTGCCAATCGTCCAGCTTGCCCTGCAGTTCATCGCGGCGTTCTAGCAGATCGCGGTTGCGACGGCCGAAGCGGGCCAGCAGCCCCTCGACGCCGGCCCAGAAGCCTGCGGCGCTCACGCCCGTATCCGGCGTCGCCTGCTCGCGCACAAAGGCGTCCAGTTCGGCGGCGACCTTCAGGCTGCCGTGGCGGACATAGGCGTCAGCGGGAGTCTTGGGGGCGTCGAACATGGCGGTCTCCTTCATCGCCCACACTAGTCGCGTCCTGCTTCGCTATCCACGGCGAAGAAAGACGCCTATCTTTGCATAATCCGCAATGATGAGACCCCGCCATGCTGGCCGAGTATGAAATCTTCGTCCGTGCGCTGGAGGAAGGCAGCCTGTCCGCCGCCGCGCGTCGGCTGGACCTGTCGCCCGCCGTGGCCTCGCGTCGGCTGGCGCGGCTTGAGGACCGGCTGGGGGTGAGGCTGATCGAGCGCACTTCGCGCCGTCTGGCCCCGACCGAGGCCGGACGGCTGGTCTATGACCGCGCGGCGCAACTGCTGGAAGGGGTCGAGGATATGGAGGCCGTGGTGTCGCGCCGCACGACGCAGGCGCGCGGCCTGCTGCGCGTCTCGGCGCCGACCTCGTTCGGACGGCGACGGCTGGCGCCCCTGCTCCAGCCGTTTCTGGCGGCGCAGCCCCGCCTGACGCTGGAGTTGAACCTGAGCGACGCCTTCGTCGACCTGATGGCTGAGGACGTAGACGTGGCGGTGCGGATCGGCGGCTATGAGGCGGAGAACCCGCTGATGCATCGCCTGG
This sequence comes from Brevundimonas sp. ZS04, assembly GCF_001956865.1. Taxonomy (NCBI): domain Bacteria; kingdom Pseudomonadati; phylum Pseudomonadota; class Alphaproteobacteria; order Caulobacterales; family Caulobacteraceae; genus Brevundimonas; species Brevundimonas sp. ZS04. Next base: position 114,756 of record NZ_MTHE01000006.1, on the reverse strand, counting down.
CGCCGAACCGGCGGGTGCTGTGCGCCTCGCCCGCCTATCTGGCCGAGCACGGCGCGCCGGACAGTCTGGACGACCTGCGCCGCCACGCCCAGCTGGCGGCCGAGAACCAGTCGACCTGGCGGCTGGAAGGCCCCGAAGGCCCCGTCGTCTTTCGCGCCCGCAGCCGGGTGCGGACCAACTCAAGCGAAGTGGCGCGCGAACTGGCGCTGGCGGGCGCCGGCGTGGCCCTGCGCTCGACCTGGGACGTCGGCGACGAACTGCGCGACGGGCGGCTGAAGGTGGTGCTGCCGCAGTATGCCGGATCGTCGGACGTGGCGATCTTCGCCCTGACGGCAGGCCGGGCGCGGGCCGAAACCCGCGTCCGCGCCTTCATCGACTTCCTGTCCGGCCTCTATGGCGAGACGCCGGAGTGGGATCGCTGACTACTCCTGAGAAGCCGCCGTCGTCGGCTTCATCCAGCGATCCAGCCAGGACGCCATTTCATACAGGGTGTGGCCGACCGATTCCCGCGCGCGATAGCCGTGGTCCTCCTTGGGCAGGACGACATAGCGCGCCGTCGCCCCATTGCCCTTCAGCGCGGCGTAGAAGCGTTCCGTCTGGATCGGGAAGGTGCCGGAGTTGGCGTCCGCCTCGCCGTGGATCAGCAGGATCGGCTCGTTCACCTTGTTGGCGTAGGTGAAGGGCGACATCTCCGTATAGGTCTCGGTCGCCTCCCAATAGGAGCGCTGCTCGGCCTGGAAGCCGAACGGCGTCAGGGTGCGGTTATAGGCGCCTGAGCGCGCGATGCCCGTCTTGAACAGGTCGGTGTGCGCCAAGAGGTTCGCCGTCATGAAGGCGCCGTAGCTGTGGCCGCCGACGGCGATCCGCTCCCGTTCCGCCACGCCCAGAGCCACCACGGCGTCGACCGCCGCCTTGGCGCTGGCCGACAGCTGCTCGATGTAGGTGTCGTTCGGCTCGGCCCCGTCGCGGCCGATGATCGGCATCGTCGGGTTGTCGAGAATGGCGTAGCCCTGGGTCAGCAGGAACAGGTGGCTCGATCCCGACGGACGCACGAAGCGGTTGTCGGTGTCCACGACCTGACCCGCCACGGCGGCGTCGGTGAACTCGGCCGGATAGGCCCACATCAGCAGCGGCAGCGGGCCGTCGCGATCCTTGTCGTAACCGGCGGGCAGATACAGCGTCCCCGACAGCTCCACCCCGTCGTCGCGGGTGTAGGTGATCAGCTGGCGCGTGGCCCCGGCCAGTTGCGGCGCCGGATCGGGGAAGTTCGTCAGTTGGGTGACGCCGCCGTCCAGATCACGCACGCGCAGGTTGGCCGGATCGGTGCGGCTTTCGCGATAGGTGACCAGCTTGCGGCCCGCCTCGTCCAGCACGCCCACGACGCTTTCATACTCGCCCTGGGCCGAGCGCCAGACGCGTTCCGTCTCGCCCGTATTCAGGTCCATCAGGTCGAGGAAGGGATAGGCGCCCTCGCGCGTCGCCCCGTCGCCCTCGACGAAGACCTTTGAGCCGTCGGCGTTGAAGCGCATGACCGAACGGCCGCGCGCGTTCGGCTCGGTCACGACCGAGCCCGGATCGTTGTAGCGATCCTGATAGTTGCGATCGACCAGGACGCGGCCCGCGCCGGGGTTCGACGGATCGACCAGGGTGCGCGTCTCGTGCCGGGTGTTGAACCAGCGGCTGTTGACGATGGCGGCGTCGTTCCGGCCCCAGGTCGTTCCGGCGTAGCGTTCCTTCAGGTCGGCCAGGGTCTGCACCCGGTCGTTGAAGGGCGCGCGCAGCATGAAGACGCGGTCGCGCACCTCGGCGGCGTTGCGCGGGTCGCCGCCGTCCTGAGCCTCGGCCCAGACCAGGGTGGCGTCGGCGTCGGCCCGCCACTGGACCGCGCGCGGCCCCGGCGCCACGGCGTCGAACGGCGTCGGCACATTGTCGCGCAACGGCAGGTCGGCCACGCGGTGCACCTGGCGCCCGTTCATGTCGGTGACGATGACGTCCGAGGGGAACAGGCTGGCCGGCACGACGTAGGAATAGGGCTTCTTCACCCGCGTCTGCAGGATGTAGCGCCCGTCCGGCGAGGTCGAGACGCCCAGGATGACGCCCGGCTGGCCCACCGAGCGCGCGCGGCCGTTCAGCGACACCACGGTCGGCTGACTGGTGAAGTAGTAGTCGAACAGGGCCTCGTCGCCCACGTTGGACAGCAGATCCTGATAGGTCCGCACCGGGGCGGCGCGGCCGCCCGTCTCGGTGATGATCGGGCCTTCCGGCGGATGATCGACGTTGGGCGCCAGGCCGCGCCCGGCCGGAACCGCCAGGACCAACAGGCCCGAGGAGTCCGACAGCCAGGAGAAGCCCGAACCCGCCGCCGCATTGACCATCGGCCCGTTCAGCTTGCGCGCCTTGGCCTGGGCGACATCGGCGGTCCAAAGCTCCAGCCCGTTGGGCGCATTGACCAGGAAGGCCACAGCCTGGCCGTTCGGCGCCCAGCTGACATTGGTCAGGCGCGCATTGGCGGGCAAGCCCGTCACCGGGCGCGCAGGCCCGCCGTCGACCGCCTGGAAGCTGAGCCCCGTCAGCCAGGAGACGCGGCTGTTGGCCGGGCCGTTGTTCTTGGGATTGATGCGATAACCCGCCAGCCGCAGCATCGGCTCGGCCAGTTCGGCGATGGCCGGCAGGTTGGAGCGGTCGGTCAGCAGCAGGGTCTTGCGGTCGGGGCTGACGCTGACGCCCGGATTGGGCTTGGCGTCCAGAATCTGGGCGATCGGCGACGGCGGTTGGTGATAGGTCGGCGCGGCGTCCTGGGCGACCGCTGCGACCGGCAGGGCCAGGGCTGGAACGGCGGCGGCGAGCACCAGGGCGGGCAAGGCGGCCCGCAAGAGATGATGGCGCATGGATTTTCCCCACTGAGACGAGTCTTATGTGGCGCTAGGTGTGAGACCCCTGCGGTCCAGGGTCAACCGTCAGGCTTGTCACGCCATGCCTTCCCCTGCGTCGCGCTTGCCGCTTGCTCCACTTCCCGGCCCGCTTTAAGGACGGAGGAGACCACGATATTCATCAGTTGGTGAAAAAGGGAGTCCGATGGGCAAGATTTACGCTGACGTGAAGTCCGCGCTGGAGGGGCTGACATTCGACGGCATGACCGTCATGTCCGGCGGCTTCGGCCTGTGCGGCATTCCCGAAAACCTGATCGCAGGCTTGCGCGACACGGGCGTGAAGGGTCTGACCGTCATCTCCAACAATGCGGGCGTGGACGGCTTCGGCCTGGGCCAGCTGCTGGAGACGCGCCAGATCGCCAAGATGATCTCGTCCTACGTCGGCGAGAACAAGGAGTTCGAGCGCCAGTACCTCGCCGGCGAGCTGCAGCTGGAGTTCAACCCGCAGGGCACCCTGGCCGAGCGCATCCGCGCGGGCGGCGCGGGCATCCCGGCCTTCTTCACCGCCACCGGCGTCGGCACCCTGGTCGCCGAGGGCAAGGAAGTGCGCGACTTCGACGGCCGCAAATACGTCATGGAGACGGGGCTGGTCGCCGACCTGGCCATCGTCAAGGCGTGGAAGGCTGACGAGCGCGGCAATCTGGTGTTCCGCAAGACGGCCCGCAACTTCAACCCGATGATGGCCACCGCCGGCAAGGTGACGGTCGTCGAGGTGGAGGAGATCGTCCCCGTCGGCTCGATCGACCCCGATCACATTCACACGCCGGGCGTCTATGTCGACCGCCTGATCCAGACCGTGTCCGAAAAGCGCATCGAACAGCGCACCGTCCGCAAGCGGGAGGCTTGATCCAAATGGCACGTACTCGCGAACAACTGGCTGAACGCGCCGCCAAGGAGCTGCAGGACGGCTTCTATGTGAACCTGGGGATCGGCATCCCGACCCTGGTGGCCAACTACATCCCCGACGGCATGATCGTGACCCTGCAGTCGGAAAACGGCATGCTGGGCATGGGCCCCTTCCCCTATGAGGGCGAGGAAGACCCCGACCTGATCAACGCCGGCAAGCAGACGATCACCGAAATTCCCGAGAGCAGCTATTTCAGCTCGGCTGACAGCTTCGCCATGATCCGCGGCGGCCACATCAATCTGTCGATCCTGGGCGCCATGGAAGTGGCCCAGAACGGCGACATCGCCAACTGGATGATCCCGGGCAAGCTGGTGAAGGGCATGGGCGGGGCCATGGACCTGGTCGCGGGCGTCAAGCGCGTGGTCGTGGTCATGGAGCACGCCAACAAGCACGGCCAGTCCAAGGTGCTGAAGGCCTGCACCCTGCCGCTGACCGGCACGGGCGTGGTCAGCCGCATCATCACCGATCTGGCGACCTTCGACGTCAAGGCGGACGGTTCGGGGCTGGAGCTGATCGAACTGGCCGACGGCGTCACGCTGGACGAGGTCGCGGCCAAGACCGAGGCCGAATACACGGTGGCGGCGGGCGTAGGCTGAACCGCCCTCGCCCCTCTGTAAAAACACAAACCCCGGCGACCGCGAGGCCGCCGGGGTTTTTCATGTCTTCCTTCTCCCCTTGAGGGAGAAGGAATTTAGTCCCGGGTCGCCTGGAAGCCCTGCTGGTCGGTCCAGAGGACGATCTGACGGCTGGTCTCGGCCGTGGCGCGGTCAAAGGCGGCGACGATGGCCGACTGGCGGTTCACGCCTGCGTTCTCGCTGACCGTGATGCGGTCCTCGGCCACGATCGAACGATCGCCCGGCCGGACCAGACGCAGCAGCACGACAATGGTCGCATCCGGCACGGCACCCGGCGCGACGTAGGACGCCTCGAACCGGCGCACGTCCACGCTCAGCAACAGCCCGTCGCGCGTCAGCGGACCGCTGCTCAGCACGGTGCATGTCCCGCCGTCCAGAAAGGCGTTGCGCAGGGCTTCCTCAAACAGGGTCTCGGCCGGAGACACCCAGCGCGCGCCCTTGATATAGGCCGCCTCGGTCCCCGTCACGGCCAGGATGCGGTCGCCGCGCGCCGCTTCGGGAAAGTCCACCCGGCGCATGGAGACATGGACATCCGGGCAGGCCGAGGTCGCGCCCGTTCCGGCATAGGCCGAGGCGCCCCCGAAACGATACAGCTGAACCGGGTCCGGCGTCGCCAGCACCGCACACCCCGACACGGCGCCCGCAAGGGCGGCGCAGGCGGCGACGGTCATCAGTCGGTTGCGGATCATGGCTGCACCTCGATTTCCTTGGACGGCGCCTTGGCGATGAACTCACGCGGACTGTCGCGCACGTTGTCGATCAACGACTGCAGCGAGCGGGTCGCCCGATCCAGCTGGCGAATGGTGTCGTTCAGCTGCGGCACGGTCTGCGTGCCGAAGTCGCCCAGCGGCCCTTCCAGTCCGGTCGCCGAACGGTTGATCGAGGCGATGGCGGCCTGCGCCTCGCGCGTCGCCTGGTTGATGTTGGCGATGGCCTGCTTGCCGTCGGTGTCGACCATCTGGCGCGCGCTGGCGCCCAGGGCCTGATATTCGCCGACAGCGGCGTTGGCCTTGGTGATGGTCTCTTCAAGCTGTTGGAACATGCCCTTGCGGGCCTCCAGTTCGGCGGTCAGGGCCTCGACGTTCTTCACGCTAGTCGAGAAGCTGCGGATGTTGTCGTCCGACATCACGCGGTTGATGCGGTTCAAGGCGTCCACCGTCTGGGCCAGCACCGTGCCCGATCCGCTCAGCAGTTCGGCGATGGGGCTGGGCTGGCTCTGGATCACCGGCACGACGTTGTCCGGATACTGGTCCTTCAGCAGCGGGCTGTCCGGGGCGCCGGCGGTGATCTGGATGTAGTTCAGGCCGGTGATGCCCTGCGGCTCCAACTGGGCGCGCGAGGTCACGCGCACCGGCGTCGTGCCGTTCAGCCGCACGCGGGCGATGACCTGATCGCCCTTCTTCGGATCCAGGTTCAGATTGGTCACTTCGCCGACGCGGATGCCGTTGAAGTGGACCTCTCCCCCCTCCGACAGGCCGCGCACCGGGCCGTAGAAGACGATGTCGTAGACGTCGAAATCCTTGTTGAACTGCAGCCGCGCCAACCAGATGGTGAACACCGCCAGCGCCAGCAGAAGGGCGACTGTGGCGATGCCGACGGCGGCGTAATGAGCGTCTCTTTCCATCGTTTCGCGTCCTCCTCAGGCCGCGCTCTTATGGGCGGCGCGTCCGCGCGGCCCCAGGAAGTATTCCTTGATCCAGGGGTGGTCCGAGCGTTCCAGCTCGGCGACCGGCGCCTTGGCCACCACATGCTTGTCCGCCAGCACGGCCACCTGGTCGCAGATGGCGTAAAGGCTGTCGAGATCGTGGGTGATCATGAAGACCGTCAGCCCCAGATCCTCCGACAACTGGCGGATCAGATCGTCGAACGCCGCCGCCCCGATCGGGTCCAGCCCGGCAGTCGGCTCGTCCAGAAAGACCAGTTCGGGGTCCAGCGCCAGGGCGCGGGCCAGGCCGACGCGCTTGCGCATCCCGCCCGACAGCTCGGCCGGCTTCAGATAGAGGGCCTCGGGCTTGAGGCCCACCATGGCCACCTTCATCTCGGCCAGCTCGCGGATGGTCGTCCTGGACAGATCGGTGTGCTCGACCAGGGGCGAGGCCACATTGTCCAGCACCGTCAGCGACGAGAACAGCGCGCCCTGCTGGAACAGCACGCCCGTGCGACGCTCGACGGCGGCCGCTTCCTGCTTGGTCATGGCGCTGCGGTCCTGCCCGAACAGGCTAACCTCGCCGCCTTCCGGCTCCTTCAGGCCGATGATGGAGTTCAGCAGCACGGTCTTGCCGGTGCCCGACCCGCCGACGACGCCCAGCACCTCGCCGCGCATCACGTCCAGATCCAGATCCTGATGGATCACCCGCTCGCCGAACTGGCTGAGCAGGCCCCGCACCTGGATGACGGCCTCGCGGTCGTCGGGTTTGCGCGTCTCGGCCGTCATATTTTCAGCTCGATGAAGATCAGGGCGAAGACGGCGTCCAGCAGGATGATGGCGAAGATGGCCTGCACCACCGCCGCCGTCACCCGGCGCCCCAGGCTCTCGACGTCGCCCGCCACCGACATGCCCTGGCGACAGCCGATGGCCGCGACCACCAGGGCGAAGACCGGCGCCTTGATCAGACCGACCATCATGTGGGTCGGCATATAGCCGTCCTCGACCAACCGCTGGAAGAAGAAGGCCGGTCCCAGGTTCAACTGGCTCCATGCCACCAGGACGCCGCCCAGCAGCCCCCCCACCATGGCCAGGAAGGTCAGCAGCGGCAGCATGACCAGCAGCGCCGCCAGACGCGGAATCACCAGGGCCTGAAAGGGGTCGACGCCCATCACCTTCATGGCGTCCACCTCCTGCGTCATGCGCATCGAGCCGATCTCGGCGGCGAAGGATGAGGCCGAACGGCCCGCCAGCAGCACGGCGGTGATGACCACGGCGAACTCACGGAAGACGGCGACGCCGATCAGCTGCACCGTGAAGACCCCCGCCCCGAACTGGGTCAGCAGGTCCACGCCGATGAAGGCCACCACGGCGCCGATGAAGAAGTTGGTCACCACCACGATCGGAATGGCGTCCAGGCCGGTGCGTTCCGCCTGGCTGAACCAGGCGGCCCAACGAATGCGGCCGGGGTGCTTCAGCGTGGTCAGCACCGCCGCCATCAAACGGCCCAGGAAGGCCAGGGACAGCATGGCCTCGGCGCCGAAATCATAGACCCCGCGGCCGACCTTGGCGAAGCTGCGCGTCATGGGGGCCGAGCGGCGCGGCGGCTCGGCCGTCATGCAGTCCAGCTTGGCCACCATGCGATACAGGCGCCCGGCTTCGGGGCGTACGGACCAGGCGGATTCAGGGATGGGCCGGCTCATGGCCTGGGCCACGGCCAGGGCGCCGGCGGTATCGAAACGGCCCAGGTCGTCCAGATCCAGCGCATTCACGGATCGACCGTCCAGCTCGGCCTTCAGCCGATCACCCATCCGACCGACGGCGACGGTCGACCAGTCGCCGGCCAACCGCAAGCGCGTCTGGCCGTCCTGGCTTTCATCAATCTGGAAGTCCGCCCGATTCATGAATCCGACACTGACACAGGCCCGCCCGTACGCATACGCCGCTTAAAGCTCTGCTTTTCGCGCTGTGTCAACGACTGATGACTCCCGATCTCTTCCGGCGTTGCTCGACACACGCCAAGGCCCGCGCGTCACGGCGCAGCTTTCAGAACGTCGACCAGCTATTTTCGTTCAGCGGGCCGCGCCGAACGCAATCTCGGAAACGACCTAGCGCAGATAGTCGAGCAGGGAGACCTGGCGAAGCTGGCTGACCACCTGGGCCGAGGCCTGCAGGGAGATCTGCGCCAGTTCCAGTTCGGTGACGGCTTCGGCCATGTTGGCGTCGGTCTTGCCGGACAGGATGGTGTCGATCGAAATCTTGCGCGCCTCCTGGGATTCCAGCAGGCGGTCGACGCGGTTCTGCATCCCGCCGTTGGCGGCCTGCAGCTCCACCATCCCCTTCGCCGCCGCCTCGAAGCGACCCATCTGAGTGGTCAGGAAGGCCTTCTGAGCGTCCGTCATCTTGCCGTCCAGCGGCGTCGTCTGATGCTCCAGCTGGATGTCGCGGAAGATGGCGAACAGCTCCGATCCCATGGCGTCGGCCAGGAAGCCCGTGTCCATCGAGACGTTCTCGTCCAGCCAGGACGACTGCTTCAGCTGGTCGTTGTGGAAGGCGGCGCTCTCATCGGGCAAGGCCGCCAGCTTGGCCATCATGCTGGCCCCAGGCTGACCGGGAATGTCGGGCAGATCCACCGGCGCGCGATCAGTGACCCCGCCGCCAAACAGATACTTGCCCTGATGCTTCATGTTCAGCCCGTCCTGAGCCTCCATGAACAGACTGTTCAGCGTCCCCATCAGGGTGTCCATCCGCCCGGCGGCGATGGCGTCGGCGATGGCCTGACGCGCCGCCGTCGAGGCGTCTGCGACCCGATCCATCGCCAGATCCTGGGTCTCCAGCCGAGCCGTGACGGTCTTGTTGGTGTCGATGAAGGTCTGGATGCGGGTCTGGCTGGTCATCAGCGCGCTGACCGTCTCGGAGCCTCGGCCGAAACCGACCAGGTCCGTGGCGTTCTTCTTGGTGTTCACCTTCTGCTGGGCGTCAGCCATGCGCGACTGGGCCGACATCAGGTCAAGCAGGGCCGACTGATAGTTTCCGTAGGTCGAAACGCGGGTCATCGCACCATTCCCAGCAGGATGTCGTACATGTCCTTGGCCGCCTGAACCATGCGGGCCGAGGCGTTAAAGGCTTGCTGATAGGTCGTCATCAGCACCAGTTCCTCGTCCAGGTTGACCCCTTCGACCGAGACGCGGCGCGCCGTCGCCTCCTTGGCCAGGGCCGTGGCGCTGACGGCGTTGTTCTTGGCCATGGCGGCCCGACTGCCGATCTCGCCCGACAGTTCGGATGCATAGCGCGCCAGCGACATGGAGCCGCCCGCCGCCCCGCCCGCCGCCGAGAAGGCAGCGGCGTTCTCGCCTGCGCTGGCCAGCAGGCGCGCGCCGCGCGCGTCGTTCTTGCTGACCACGGCCGCGCCGACCCCGCCCGTCGCGTCGGCCTTGGCGAAGGCCATCAGGGACGGGTCGCGGGCGACGTCGGCCCGGACCGAAAAGGCGTCGGCTCGCGAGGCGCGCGCGCCGCCCAGACCGAACAGCTCGCTCATCGACACGTTCGAGGGAACCTGGGTGGTGCGGTCCTGCAGCACCGACAGGTTCGCGCCCGAGCCGGGTCGCGGCGTGAACGTCATTTCGCCCGTCGAGCTGAGGCTGAACGTCCCCATCCGCCCGGCGCCCGTCATCGGATCGTTCAGCGCGGCCAGCAGGCTGGTCATGTCGCCGCCCGCAGGCACCGCCACCTCGATGTCGCGCAGTTTGGCGCCCGCCGCGTCGCTGAAGCGGAAGGTGATGGTCTCGCCGGGCGTGAAGCCGTGCTGCGACGCGCCCGTCATGCCCGTTTCATAGATCGCCGGCTGCGCGCTGGTGATCAGGTCGTTCAGGCCGAAGAAGTGCGAAAAGCCTCGCCCGCCCTTGTTCGAGGGCGCGGCCGGATCGTCGACCACCACCACCCCCGTGCCGGGCGCGCCTTCTATCTTCAGACGCCCGTCGACGAAGCTGGCGCTGCCGTTGGCCCCCAGCTGGGCGTTCAGGTCGGCCAGGAAGGTCGCCGGATTCAGCGTCGCCAGGTCCAGGTCGATCTTCTGCAGGGCTACGCCCTGGTCATTGGTGATGACGATGGAGGTGCGGCCGGTGAAGCCCTGCAGGGCGGTCTCCAGCGACTGCCCGATGTTGCGGCCGGTCAGGCTGTTGGGCAGCGGCGCGGCGGATGAGGCGTTGTGCGCCCGGTTCAGTTCGTCGGCCAGACGCGACATCAGTTCGGCCAGGCGCTCGGCCGTGGCCGGCGCCTCGCCGTCGCGCAGCTCCAGCAGCCCCTTGATCTCGCCCGAGCCCAAGCCTTCAGCCAGGGAGCGCGCCTTTCCGGCGGGGGGCTCGATGACCATGACCTCGTTGAACACCGTCTCGGCCGAGACGGCGCCGGCGCGCACATAGTCCAGCTTGGCCGCCCCCTGCCCCGCCAGCAGGATGCCGGCGCCGGTGCGGATCTCGACCCCGCCGACCGCACGGCCGGTGATGCGAACGTCCATCAGGCCCGACAACTGATCGATCAAGGCCGCCTGAGCCGTCTGCGCGCCCGAGGAGTCCGCATTGATCACCGTGGCCTTGGCGATCTCGACGTTCAGCTTCTCGATCTGCTCCAGCAGGCTGTTGGCCGTCTCGACCGCACTCTTGATGCGGGCGTCGGCGTCTTCGCGCACCGACTGAATCTGGCTGTTGATGCGGGCTGCTTCATCGAACAGGGCCTGCGTCTTCCAGATGGCGTCCTGGCGAGCGGGGCCGGAGGTGGCGTTCTCGGCCGAAGCGGCGAAGGCGGCGAAGACGCTGTCGATCTGCGAAAAGAAGCCGCTGTTTGAGCCCGGATCGCCGAACATCGACTGGATGCGGTCATACAACTCATAGCGCACCGTCTGACGGCCGGCGTCGGCGCTGGCGTTCAGGCTGGCGGCCTGCAGGAAGCGGTCGGTGGCCAGACGGATGCGGGCGATCTCCACCCCCGCGCCGACGCCCTGACTGGCCCAGGACTGCTGGTCGGCGATCTTGCGGACATAGCCGGGCGTGTTGACGTTGGAGACATTGTCCGAGACCACCCGCAGCTGCGTCTGGGCCGCATTCATGCCCGAGGTGGCGATGTTCATGATCGAGTTGAGGGACATCAGACGTCTCCCACGCCGGAGCGCACGGGACGGCCGCTCGGCAAGCCTTGCAGGCAAGCGAGCAAATCTTGCCCGGCGAATTGAGCAGGTCTTCTGACCATCTCTTTGAATTTCCTCGACATCGGCGTTCAGCCCCTGTGCATTCGTCAGCAAGAGAGGCAAGCGACGGGCCAAGTCGAACGGCGCCGCCCGCGCCCGGCAAAAAGCGACAAGCGCGGCAAGATGCGCCCGGCGTCACGTCGCTGCAACGGCGACCGAAAACTCAGCAATACCATTACATTTCAACGTATTAAGCTCGACACCTACACTTGGCCCAAGGCTTGCGAAGACCCTGCCGAATGACCCAGGCGCAGCAGGCGCCGCCCCTCACCGACCGAAAGCGCCTGCCGCCCGCATGTCCGCCGTCAGCCTCATGTCCGTCCTGACGCCCGCCGCCCCCGGCGGCGCCAGCGTCGACGCCTCCGTCGAGGCGGCGACGGACAGCGCCGTCTTCGCGGACCTGATGCTGAAGGAAGAGACGCAGGCCGCGCCGCCCGTCGTCTCGGTCGTCCCGGTCGCCCAAGCGTCCGAAACCACCGCCCTGATCGAGGCCGCTCCGGTCGAGCCCGCAAAGGACGACATCGCCGTCGCCCCGGCTCCGCCCGCCTGGTTCGCGCCGCCCCCGCCGGTGCAACAGACTGCGGCGCCGACAGCCCCTGCCGATCCGACGGCGCCGACGACCGAAGCGACTCCTGTTGTCGCCGCCGCGCCGTCTCCCGCTCCGTCGGCCGTTTCTGAGGCTGTAGAGGCGGCTCCCATCGCCCCGACCACCGAACCTGCGGTCGCCGCCACCGCCACCGCCGCCACGGCTGCGCCCGTCTCAGCCGCGACGCCCCCCCCTGCAACCATATCCGCCGCCCTCAAGGCGGCGCTCCCCGCTGTCTTTGCCCAGCCGGATGCGGCGCCGGAACCTCCGTCAACCGAGAGCGACGAGCCGTCGGACGCGCCGCCGCCGTCGCGCCCTGGAGCGGCCCTTCCTGCACAGGACGCCGCCCTACTAGGCGTGACCGGCTTCCGGTCGGGCGCGGGCGAACGGCTGGCCTCGGCGCGAGAAGCGATACAGGCGGCAGCCACATCGACAGGCAACGCCGAAGCGACCGCCAACCGACCCGCCCAGGCCGACGCTCCCATTGATGCTGCAGCGTCAGCGCCCGCCGCCCGCCCGGCCGTTGCGCCCGCCTTGGCCGAAACGCCGGCGGCGGCGGCCGTCGCCGCGCCCCCAATCGACGGCGAAGCCCCGGCCGCGCCGCAACAAGGCGCCGTCGAAGCCCCCTCTCAGGCGTCGGGCGCTCAACGCGATCTGGGTCTGTCCCAGCTGTCGCGCGCCACGGTCGAGACCACGGCCCAGATCGCCGCCCAGATCATCAAGAAGCTGGACGGCCGCTCGACCCGCTTCGACATGGCCCTGACGCCCGAAGGCCTGGGCCGCGTCGACGTCAGTCTCGAGATCGAGTCCGACGGCCAGGTCACGGCCCGGCTGGCCTTCGACAATCCGGCGGCGGCCGCCGACCTGCGCGCCCGCGCCGACGAACTGCGTCGTCAGCTTCTGGACGCGGGGCTGCAGCTGTCGCGTGACGACCTGGAGTTCGCCGAGCGCGATCCTTCGTCCGGCTTCGGCGGCGGCGCGTTCGAGCGCCAGCCTGACCGCCGCGCCTTCTCCGGCGCCGCCCGCCTGGCCGCCGAGGCCGATTCCGTCGTTTCGCCGCCCAGCGCCTGGACGTCCCTTTCCCTGACGCCTGACCGCGTCGATCTGAAGGTCTGATCGATGGTTGACGCCGTCTCTTCCAACAACGCCGCGGGCCGGGTGAACGCTGGGGGTCAGATGCTGGCCTCCAACTTCCAGACCTTCCTGTCGCTGTTGACCACGCAGTTAAAGAACCAGGATCCGCTGTCGCCGGTGGATTCCAACGAGTTCACCGCCCAGCTGACCCAGATGGCGGGCGTCGAGCAGCAGTTGCTGACCAACGACCTGCTGACCGGCCTGCTGAAGGCCCAGCAGGGCGACGGCCTGACCGGCGCGGCGCAGTATATCGGCAAGGACGCCACCGCCGTCTGGGCCGCGACCCGCTTCGAGGACGGCGAGGCCAACTGGAGCTATGAGCTGGCCGCCGACGCGACCGACGCCACGCTTCAGGTGCTGGACGCCTCGGGCAAGGTGGTCTGGAGCGGCCCGGCCCCCGAAAAGACCAACGGCATGCACGACTTCAAGTGGGACGGAAAGACCACCGGAGGCGGTCAGGTCGACGACGGCGGCGTCTATACGCTGAAGGTCGTCGCCAAGGACGGCGCGGGCAAGGCCGTCGACAGCCAGGTGCTGATCCGCGGCCGCGTCACCGGCGTCGAGATGTACGACAACACGCCCTTCGTCATCATCGGCAACTCGATCATGCCGGTGTCCAGCCTGATCGCGCTGGAAGAACAGAAGGCCGCCGCCAAACCCGAGGACGACGCCGGCGCGGCCAGCGCCCTCGCCTCGAAACTCAACCCCTTCAATCTTCTCTCGTAAGGAACCCCAGACATGAGCATCAACGGCGCCATGATGGCCGGCGTGTCCGGTCTGACCGCCAACGCCGCGGCCCTTTCGACGATCTCGCAGAACATCGCCAACGTGAACACGGTCGGCTACAAGCGCGCGTCGACCGAGTTCGCGACCGTGGTCAACGCCCAGACGGCGGGCGTGAACTATTCCGCCGGCGGCGTTCAGGCCGCCGCCCGCCACTTTATCAGCCAGGCGGGCCAGCTTCAGCGCACGACCTCCGGCACCGACCTGGCCATCGCCGGCCAGGGCTTCTTCGTCGTCACCGAAAAGTCCGAGAACCTGACCCTGTCGGACGCGCGCCTGTTCACGCGCGCCGGGGCGTTCAAGATCGACGACCTGGGCTATCTGCAGAACACCTCGGGCCTGTATCTGCAGGGCTGGCCGGTCGACGCAGACGGCGTGGTCAACAGCGATCCGTCCGACATGAGCCGCCTGCGCACCATCAACGTCGGCTCCGTCGGCGGCGCGGCCGAGCCGACTACCCGCGTCGGCCTGAACGCCAACCTGAAATCCAGCCAGCCGGTCAATGAGGCCGCCCAGACCCCGCCCCCGACCGGCGTCACGGCCTATGACCCGGCCACCCACTCCATGTCGATGTACGCCAACGACCCGGCGACGGGCGTGAAGCCCGACTTCGAGATCACCATTCCGGTGTCGGACTCCAAGGGCGGCCAACGCAACATCACCGTCTCCTTCCTGAAGAGCAGCGTCGCCAACGAATGGCACGCCGAAATCCGCGCCCCCGAAGGCACGGTGACCAACACCGACGGCTTGCTGAAGTCCGGCCGCATCGCCTTCACCCAGGACGGGCGTCTGGACGTGGCCAAGATGCAGGGCTGGACCGCGGGCACCGGCCTGTTCGACGACCCCACCAACGCCAGCCTGTCGCTGGGTTCGTCCGACGGGGCGACGCCGGGCGCCGACGGCGCCTGGGATCCGTCGCTGGGCATCGCGGCCCAGACCATCGCCTTCGACCTGAACGCCTCGGCGGGCGGCCTGACGCAGTACGACAGCACCTCCATCGTCCAGGCCACCTATACGAACGGCACGGCCTTCGGAAACCTGACCGAGGTGAAGATCGACGAGACCGGCTTCGTCACCGCCATCTTCGACAACGGCGTGATGCGCAAGATCGCCCAGGTCGCCCTGGCCACCTTCCCCAGCGCCGACAGCCTGACCGAAGTGTCGGGCAACGCCTTCCGCGTCAGCCAGAACTCCGGCACCTTCAACCTGAAGGCCCCCGGCACCGGCGGCGCGGGCCTGCTGGGCGCGCAGCAGCTGGAAGCCTCGACCGTCGACCTGTCGACCGAGTTCACCGGCCTGATCACCACCCAGCGCGCCTATTCGGCCTCGTCCAAGATCATCACCACCGCCGACGAGATGCTGGCGGAGCTGATCAACATCAAGCGCTGATCGGCCAACGGGAATCCATGAGCAAGGTCTCGTTAGACTCGATGAATCCTTCCTTTAGCCGGCGCAGAACGCGCCGGACCGGCCGGATGCGTCTTAGCCATTCCTTCACCACGACGCTTAAACGCCCCTTAGCGGGCGGGGGCCTAGCCTGCGCGTCTATGGTGGTGGTGAGAGAGGCTTAAGCCCATGCTGCAAGAGCGACGCCTTAACAGTAACGGCGAACAGTACGTGGTCGGCCCGACGGGCACGCCCCTGACCCTGCGCGACCTTCCGCCGTCGGATACGAACCGCTGGGTCATCCGCCGCAAGGCCGAGGTCGTGGCCGCCGTCCGCGGCGGGCTGATCAGCCTTGAAGACGCCCTGGCCAAGTACCGTCTGACGGCCGAGGAGTTCATGGCCTGGCAGAAGGCCATCGACAAATGGGGCATGCAGGGGCTGCGCACGACGCGCATCCAGAGCTACCGCGACTAGGCCTTCGCCTGGACGCATGATCATGGGCCGCTCCCTGATGGGGGGCGGTCTTTTTCATTGGCGCACGCCTTCGTTTCGGGCCAGGCCTCGAAATCGCGCGCCTTAAGGCCTAAATGGCGGCGATGACCATGGACGCCCTGACCGACGACATCCTCTGCCCCGTTCCCGACATCGCCCCCATGTCGCAAGCTGACATGGACGCTGCGATCGAGAGCGTGCGACAGGCCGTCGGCCTGCCGCAAGGCGCGCGCGTGGTCGCCGCCATGTCGGGCGGGGTGGATTCCACCGTCGTCGCCGCCCTGCTGCACAAGGCGGGCTATGATGTCGTGGGCGTGACCCTTCAGCTTTACGACCACGGCGAGGCGCTGAAGAAGAAGGGCGCCTGCTGCGCGGGTCAGGACATTCACGACGCCCGCCTGGCCGCCGACCTGATCGGCATTCCGCACTACGTCCTCGACTATGAGAACCGCTTCAAGGACGCGGTGATCGACCAGTTCGCGGATTCCTATCTGAAGGGCCAGACGCCGGTCCCCTGCATCCGTTGCAATCAGACGGTGAAGTTCCGCGACCTGCTGGACGTCGCCCGCGACCTCGGCGCCGAGGCGATGGCCACCGGCCACTACGTCCGCCGCGCGACGCACGGCAACCGCTCGCAGATGCGCAAGGCGGTCGACCACTCGCGCGACCAGTCCTACTTCCTGTTCGCCACGACGCAGGATCAGCTGGACTATCTGCGCTTCCCCCTGGCCGATCTGGAAAAGCCGCAGGTGCGCGGCGTCGCCGCGTCGCTGGGCCTGCGCATCGCCGCCAAGCCGGACAGCCAGGACATCTGCTTCGTGCCGACCGGCGACTATCGCACCCTGATCGACCGCCTGCGGCCGCAGGGGCGCGAGGCCGGCGACATCGTCCACATGGACGGCCGGGTGCTGGGCCGCCATTCGGGCATCACCGACTACACCATCGGCCAGCGCCGGGGCCTGAACGTCGCCGTGGGCGAGCCTCTGTTCGTGGTCAAGCTGGACCCTGACCATCGCCGCGTCATCGTCGGCCCGCGCGAAGCCCTGCTGACCGCGCGCCTGACGCTGGAGGAAACCAACTGGCTGGGCGATCAGGCCACGATCGAGGAAGCCGCCCGCGACGGCGCCCCCGTCTTGGCCCGCGTCCGCTCGACCCGCCAGCCCTCGCCCGCCCGCCTCGCTCTTGTGGACGGCGCCGTGCAGGTGGTCTTCGATCAGGGCGAGGAAGGCGTCGCCCCCGGCCAGGCCTGCGTCCTCTACGACCCGGCCGACGATGAGCGCGTGATGGGCGGCGGCTTCATCCGTTCGACCGAAGCCGTGGCGGTCTGAGACGACTCACGCCGCCGCATAGACCCGCAGACAGTTGCCGTCGGGATCACGCGCCACGAAGCCGTGGCCGCAGTCCATGTCGGTGGGCGGCAGGACGATGCGCGCGCCCCGGTCCCACCAGTCGATGTGCAGTTCGTCCACCACGGCGGGGGCGGCCATGCGGACGTCCACCTGCGCCCCGCCTCGCCCGCGCCACAGGCTGAGCGTCCGCCCCGGCGCCAGCAGGAAGACCGCATGGTCCGGCCCCGCCTCCAGCGGCCGTCGCCCCAGCAGCCCGGCGTAAAATCGCGTGCTGGCGCCCGGATCGGCCACGTTCAGCAGAATGTCGTCGCTCGTCATCGTGGCCCCTCCGCCTGTCTGAACAGAAGGAGAACCTAGCCGTAGCTGCCGCCAGTTTCTGTCAGCATCAACGCGGCGGCCCGTGCCGCTCGCACGCCTCATGCCATCGCTTCAGCAACACGGCCTTGCGCGTGGGATAGCGGGCTTCAAGCACCTCGACCTCGACGATGCGGTCGGTGCGGAAACTGCGGAAGTCGCCGCGCAGCTCGCACCAGACGATCAGCAGCCGCACCCGGTCGAAGAAGGCCAGGGCGAAGGGCCAGACCACCCGATCCGACGCCGCCCCCGCCTCGTCGCGATAGTTCAGCCTCAGCTTGCGCTCGATACGGATCGCCTTGCGCAACTGGGCCGGATCGACCGCATCGGCGGGGATCGGCGCGCCCGGCCCGATGAACAGGGCCGAGGCCTCCATCTCGTCGCGCAGGTCCGGCGGCAGCACCGCCGCGATCCGCGCCTGTGCGCTCAACGCCGCATCCCGCAATCGCGCATCCGCCCGCTCGGCCACCCAGCGCGAACCCAGGGCCAGGGCCTCGATCTCCTCCGGCGTGAACATCAGCGGCGGCAGCAGATAGCCGGGCTTCAACACATAGCCCACGCCCGGCTCGCCCTCGATCGTCGCGCCCTGCGCCTGCAGGCTGGCGATATCGCGATAAAGGGTGCGCAGGGAGACGCCGGTCTCCTCCGCCAGCGCGCGGCCGCTGACCGGCCGACGATGCCGCCGCAGGGTGTTCAGCAGATCGAGAAGGCGTTCGGACCGGGACACGTCGGGAGCGTAGCAGAATTGCTGCCAGAAAACGGCAGCATCGAAGACGCTTTTGCATTGGGGCCGCCGCGCACGACGTAACGACGCTCACTTAATTTTCGACAGACCGCATCCGTACGCGCATGGTGCAGCCTCTATCGACCATCACGCTCCTCATGAGGCTCCGAATGCGCTCCTTCGCCTGCATGGTTTCCGTCCTGGCGCTTGCCGCCGCCGTCCCTGCCCTCGCCGTCGCTGAACCGGCCGCGCCTGCGCCGACGGCGTCCGCCGCGGTCACGCCCTACACCGCCGCGCAATTCTTCGAGACGACCAGCTTCTCCATGGCCAACCCTGACGGCCTGGCTTTCTCAGAGGGACGCACCCACGTCCTGATCTCGTCGGACAAGACGGGGGTGTTCAACGCCTACGCCCTGCCGGTCGCGGGCGGCGATCCCGTGCCGCTGACGGCTTCGACGACCAACGCCACCTTCGCGCAGAGCTATTTTCCCGACGGCCGTCGGGTTCTGGTGGCGGCGGACCAGGGCGGCAACGAACTGACCCACATCTATGTGCGCGAAATCGACGGGACGCTGCGCGACCTGACGCCGGGCGACAAGCTGAAGGCCGGCTTCGTCGGCTTCAGCGACGACGGCCAGACCTTCTGGCTGACCAGCAACGAACGCGACGCCCAGGTCTTCGACCTCTACGCCTATGACGCCGCCACCTACGAGCGCAAGCTGATGTTCCAGAACCCCGGGGGCATGGATGTGGCCGCCGTCTCTGGCGACGGACGGCTGGTCGCCCTGACCAAATCCCATACCAGCGCCAATTCAGATATCTACCTGGCCGACCTGCAGGCAGGGGGCGAGCCTTTTCTGATCACCCCGCATACCGGCGACGTCGCCTATGACGTCAGCGGCTTCGGTCCCTTCAACGCCACCCTGATCTACACCAGCAATGAGGACGGCGAGTTCGCTCAGGCCTACGCCTATGACATCGCCGACAAGGCCCACAACCGCACGACCCAGGCCGACTGGGACGTCATGTATGTCTCCTATTCGCCCAACGGCCGCTATCGGGTGACGGCGGTCAACGCCGACGCTTCGACCGAGCTGACCATCGAGGATGCGCAAAACCGCGCGCCCGTGCGCCTGACCGGCCTGCCACAGGGCGACATCACCGGCGTCCGCTTCGACCCCGGCGCAGGCCTGGCCGCCTTCACCGTGGTGTCCGACACCTCGCCCGCCGACGTCTTCGTCGCCGACCTGTCGACGGGCCAGGCCCGCCGCCTGACCCACGCGCTGAACCCGGCCATCCAGGAGAGCGACCTGGTCGAGGCGACGATCGTCCGTTATCCGGGCGAAGGCGGGGTGATGGTCCCAGCGGTCCTCTATCGACCCAAGGGCGCCTCGGCGGCCAATCCGGCCCCGGCGGTCGTCCTCGTCCACGGCGGACCGGGCGGTCAGACCCGGCGAGGCTATTCGGCCATGGTCCAGCACCTGGTCAACCACGGCTATGCCGTTCTGGGGGCCAACAACCGGGGCTCGTCCGGCTACGGCAAGACCTTCTTCCACATGGACGACAAGAAGCACGGCGAAGCCGACCTGCGCGACATCGTCGCCGGCGGCGACTGGCTGCGGGCGCAGGACTGGGTGGCCGACGACCAGGTCGCGGTCATGGGCGGCTCCTACGGCGGCTACATCACCGCCGCGGCCCTGGCCTTCCACCCCGAGAAGTTCGAGGCCGGCATCGACATCTTCGGCGTGACCAATTGGGTCCGCACCCTGCAGTCCATTCCCGCCTGGTGGGGCGCGCAACGCGTGGCTCTGTACGACGAGATGGGCGATCCGGCGGTCGACGCCGAACGCCACCGCGCGATCTCGCCCCTGTTCCACGCCGACAAGATCCGTCGCCCCCTGCTGGTGGTCCAGGGCGCCAACGACCCGCGCGTGCTGCAGGTCGAGAGCGACGAACTGGTCGAGAAGGTCCGCGCCAACAATGTGCCGGTCGAATACGTCGTCTTCCCCGACGAAGGTCACGGCTTCCAGCGTCGCGAAAACCGGATCACCGCACAGGAGGCCTATCTGGCCTTCCTGAACCGCTACGTACGCAAGGCGAACTGAGACCGCTCAGTCAGGCTGTTTCCTCGACGTGCAGGACGACCCGGTTGCGGCCTTCCTTCTTGGCGCGATACAGCGCCGCGTCCGCCGCCTGCACCAGGGCGTCGCCGTCACGGTCCATGCCCTTGGACCATTCGGCGACGCCGAAGGACATGGTGCTGCTGCCCAGCGGCTGCTTGCCCAGGCGCAAGGCGATGGCGGCGATGGCCTGTCGCACGGTCTCGACCCGCGGCGCCAAGGTCTCGGCCTTGGTGCCGGGCGCGATCACAATGAACTCTTCGCCGCCGTAGCGGCAGACGATGTCGCCGTCGCGGAAACGGTGGCCCAGTTCGGCGGCGACGGCCTGCAGCACCACATCGCCCGCTTCATGGCCGAACTCGTCGTTGAAGCGTTTGAAGTGATCGACGTCGCACATGACCACGCATAACGGCGCGCCCGAACGCGCGGCGCGCGCCACCTCCAGCGCCAGCGCCTCCTCCATGTAGCGACGGTTGAACAGGCCGGTCAGCGGGTCGCGGATCGTCTGTTCCTTCAGGTCGCGCTGCAGCTTCTGATTGACCATGGCCGAGACGATGTTCTCGGCCAGGACGTTGAGGCGGAACTGCGTCTCGGCCTCGACCAGTCCGTCCAGATGCAGGACGCCGATCACCTCGCCAGAGGCCAGCAGCGGCTCGCAGTGATAGGGCGCCGCCAGAGGGTTCACATGGCCGCAGACGACGTCCGCGCCCGGCTCGGACACGAAATGGCTCTGCCCTCGACGCAAGGCCCAGCACTGATCCGGCGCAAAGCCTTCCGTCTCCGCCTCATGCCCGCCCCAGCCAGACAGCGGGACCAGCAGATTGCGTGAATTGTTGTAGGCGTAGAGCGCTCCCGGCAGCCCCGGCAGCACGCGCGGCACGAAGGCGTGGATGACCTGGGCCAGTTCATCGTCCGTGCGGGCCGCCTGCATCCGATGGGCCATCCCGCCCAGAAGCTCGATGACCTCGCCCCGCTCCCGCAGGGTCTGGGCGCTGGCCAGCAGTTCCTCATGCACGCGCTTCAGTTCGCGCTCGCTGCGGCTCTGATCTTTCGCCGCCGTCGCCAGACGGTCCGCCATGTCGTTATAGCCGCGCGCCAGCCGGTCGAACTCCCGCGACCCCATACGGCTGTCGATCCTCTGGTTCAGGTCGCCCGCGCCCAGTCCGGTCATGGCGCGTGTGATGACGCGCACCGGCTGGCGGATGCCGCGAATGACCATCAAGGACACCGACAGGGAGAAGAAGGCGATCAACGGCCCGCCGATCAGGGCCAGCCCTCGCACTCGCGCCAGCCGCCGCTCGGCCGCCTCGACGCGGCGCGACTGCACCACCCGCTCTTCGTCCAGAAGTTCTCGCGCCGCCAGCACGAAGGCGCTCATGGAATCGAAACCACGCCCTTCGGCGATGAGCGCCTCGGCCCTGGCGAAGTCCCCGCTTCGCGCCAAGGTCAAAGGCTGGCGCATCAGTTCGATCCGGCCAGACAGCTGCGCGCCCAGAGCCTGCAGCCGCAGTTGCTGCGACGGGTTGTCCCGCGTCAGTTCCACCAACTCGCTGAACGCCCGCAGGGAGTCTGAAATCCGTGCGTCAAAGGACTGGGCGTAGGCCGCGTTCTGCGTCAGCACATAGGCGCGCTGCCCCGACTCCGCGTCGCGCAGCCCGGCCACGGTCTCTTCCATCGCCTGGATGACCTGGGCGGAGTGCGTCACCCAACGAAAACTCTCGCGGGTCTGCCGCGAAGCGTCGGCCAGGGCGGCCACGAGAACCAGTAAAGCGACCACCACCAGGGCGCTGACGGCGGCGATCCTGGACGTAAGGGACTGAAACATGCCCCACCGTTAACCTTCGACGGTTGACGGAGGTTGAATCGATCAGAGGGTTTTACGCGGCCTCGTCCTTGGCCGGCATGACCTCGCCGACGGTCGGGCGGTTCTCGGTGAAGACGACCTCCACCTCTCGCGGGCGGACCATCTCATTGCAGCAGCCGCAGGCGATGCGGGGCTTCAGGTCGTGCCCGCAGGTCTTGTGACGCAGCACGATGCCCGACGGTTCGTCGCCATAGACGTGCTTCTCGCCCCAGGCGTGCAGGGTGACGAGGACGCCGTACAGATCCTTGCCCTTGGCCGTCAGCACATATTCGTTGCGCGGCGGACGCTCGGAATAGGGCCGCGGCTCCAGCACGCCGTGATGCACCAGCGACTTCAGCCGCGCAGCCAGGACGTTGCGCGCCACGCCCAGCCGCTCCTGCCATTGCTCGAAGCGGCTGACGCCGTTGAAGGCGTCGCGGATGACCAGCATGGTCCACGGGTCGCCGATCACCTCGAGGGTGGCGGCGACCGAGCAGCTCTGGCGCGAATAGTCGGCGGTGCGTCCCATGAGCGGAAAGTGACCTCGCGTCAGGCTTTTGACAAGGGTTGCCAATCGCGACGGAGTCAGTCAGTTTCTATTTGCAACTGACATGGCCGCTCCCCGGCCGTTTCCTTCCCTCGACCTCTTCCCTCGACTTGGGGGCGGCGCCGTCGCAGGTTCCGCCTCCGCTTTTCGATGAGAGCCATGACCGAACCCGACCTGATCCACGCCGCCTTCCGCCTGACGCCCGAGGACGATGGGGCCTTGGCCGCCCACCTGTCGGGCGAATTCTCCAACGGCCCGATCAGCGCCCCGCCCGAGGCGGGCTTCCCCTTCGGCGGCCTGCTGGCGGCCCTGTGCGCCGGGGCCATGCGCCAGGGCCTGGGGATCGAGGCGCCGCTGCGCAGTCTGACGGTTCAGTATCTGGCCGCCGCCCGTTACGGCCAATCCTTGCACTTCCGGCCCCGGATGCTGCGCGGCGGCCGCAACGTCGCCTACGCCGTGGTCGAGGGCGGCCAAGGCTCGAAGCTGACCCATCACGCCAGCGCCACCTACGGCGCCGACGGCGCGACGCCTGTCCCGTTGACGCCCCTGCTGGCGCCGCCGCCCTCGCTGGACGGCCTGAAGGACGCGCCGGGCATCAGCGGCCCGATGGCGCCGCGCTTCTCGCAGCACGTCGACTATCGCTTCGAGAACGGCCCCAACATCCTGGGCGGCAACGAGGGCAAGCCGGTCGTCGAGCGGGTCTGGATGCGGGTGAAGGACGGCGCGCCGCTGGACGAACTGCGGATGTGTTACCTGCTGGACGCCCTCTATCCGCCCGCCTGGACGGCTTTCAAGGCGCCGCCGATGATGACGACGGTGGACCTGCGCTGCGACTTCCTGGCCGATCCGACGCCGGACAGCGCCCCCGACGGCTGGGTCTTCTTCGAATACCGCCTGCTGGACCACGGCCTGGGCTGGTCGGTGGACGAAGCGATCGCCTGGGGCGCGGACGGCCGCCCCCTCGCCCTGGCGCGCCAGCGCCGCAAGCTGCTGTGAGGCGCCGCTTGCCAGCGGGCCTTCGCCTCCCCTAATCCCCCACGAAACGATTCACTTACGGAAAGGCTCGCCATGACCGCCGCTTCTGATCCCGTCGTCATCTGCTCCTTCGCCCGCACCCCGATGGGCGGCTTCCAGGGCGCGCTATCGCCGGTCAAGGCCACCGACCTGGGCGCCGCTGCGGTGAAAGCCGCCGTCGAACGCGCGGGCGTCGCGCCGGAGAAGATCGAGCAGATCTTCATGGGCTGCGTCCTGCCCGCCGGTCTGGGCCAGGCTCCGGCCCGTCAGGCCGCCATCGGCGCGGGCCTCGGCAAGCACGTCGAGGCGACGACGGTGAACAAGATGTGCGGCTCGGGCCTGCAGTCGGCCATGATGGCGCACGACGCCCTGCTGGCGGGCACGGCCGAGGTCATCGTCGCGGGCGGCATGGAGTCGATGACCGGCGCCCCCTATCTGATGAACAAGCACCGCGGCGGCGCCCGCATCGGCCACGACGTCATCGTTGACTCGATGATGATGGACGGTCTTGAGGACGCCTATTCCCCCGGCAAGGCCATGGGCGTCTTCGCCGAGGATGCGGCCGCCCAGTATCAGTTCACCCGCGAAGCGATGGACGAATACGCCATCGAAAGCCTGACCCGCGCCAAGAACGCCATCGCCTCGGGCGCCTTCAAGGCCGAGATCGTCCCGGTCGAGGTCGCCACCCGCAAGGGCCCGGTGACGGTCAGCGAAGACGAACAGCCCGGCAAGGCTGACCCGGCCAAGATCCCGACGTTGAAGCCCGCCTTCGTCAAGGACGGCGCCGTCACCGCCGCCAACTCCAGCTCCATCTCTGACGGCGCCGCCGCCATGGTCATGACGCGCGAAAGCACGGCCAAGGCCCTGGGCCTGCCCATCGTCGCCCGCGTGGTCAGCCACGCCGCCCACGCCCATGAGCCGGCCCTGTTCACCACCGCCCCCGTCCCGGCCATGCAGAAGGCCCTGAAGAAGGCCGGCTGGTCGGTCGAGGACGTAGACCTGTGGGAGGTCAACGAGGCCTTCGCCGTCGTCGCCATGATCGCCCAACAGGAACTGGGCATCGACCGCGCCAAACTGAACGTCAACGGCGGCGCCACGGCGCTGGGCCACCCCATCGGCGCCTCGGGCGCGCGCATCCTGTCTACCCTGCTGGCGGCGCTTCAGGCGCGCGGCGGCAAGAAGGGCGTGGCCTCGCTGTGCATCGGCGGCGGCGAGGCCGTGGCCATGGCGGTGGAACTGGTCTGATCCTGCGGCGTTGTCGGCGGTCAAGCTTAGTGACTGTGGAGCCCTCCCCCTTGAAACTCCCCGCCCTGCTCGCCGCCGGCGTCGCCGCCCTCAGCCTGACCGCCTGCGCCACCGCCCAGGCTGAAGGCGCCATGACCCAGAACAACTCCGCGACCGGCCAGGCCGGGTCCGCCGACCTCAAGGCCTTCCCGGCCGCGACGGCGGGTCAGACCCGCCATGTCATCAACCTGCCCGCCCAGGCGGACGAGGACGCGCTGAAGGTCGAACTGATCCTCGGCAAGACCAAGACCGTCGACTGCAATCGCCAGTTCTTCGGCGGCAGCCTGGAGACCCGCACAGCCCAGGGCTGGGGCTACGACTACTATGTCCTGCCCGCGCTGGGGAATGCGGCCAGCACCCTGATGGGCTGCCCGCCCGGCTCGGAGCGCGAAGCCTTCGTGACGACGCAGGAGCAGCCGCTGATCCGCTATAACTCGCGCCTGCCGGTGGTGGTCTACACCCCGTCGGACGTCGAAGTGCGCTATCGCGTGTGGCGTGCGGGCGAGACCCAGACGGCGCGCTGATCCGCGCCGTTCTTTGAGATCAGACGCGGGCGTCGATCGGATTCGATCGGCGCCCGTTTCATTTCAGGCCCGCGTCTTCCATCCGCCTCCCGCTGCATCAGCGAGGCCAGTGAGGCGCATCCGGCGCTCAGGACGATCATGGGGCGACTCCTGCATTTGCGAACCATTTGCAGGTTTGCGCAGAGTCGGCCTTCGTGCAAGCGTCCGCCTCCATTTCTCTCGGAGACTCGCCATGCGCGAAGACGGCAAGCTGGATTATCTCGAACTGCCCGCGACCGACCTGACGACGCATAAGGCTTTCTACGCCCAGGCGTTCGGCTGGCGCTTCAAGGACTACGGCCCGGCCTATGCGGCGTTCAGCGAAGGGCTGGACGGCGGCTTCACGCCTGACGCCATGACACCCAAGCCGCTGCCCATCCTGTACGCCAACGATCTGGAGGCCATGCAGGCCAAGGTCGAGGCGGCGGGCGGCGCGATCACCCACGCCATCTTCGCCTTCCCCGGCGGGCGGCGCTTCCACTTCCGCGACCCATCCGGCAACGAACTGGCCGTCTGGTCCGAGAAATAGGACTCTACTTCGGGTCGACGGTCTGGGCGATGCGCTCGGCCTCGTCGCGGTCGGCGCCGTCCTGGGCCATCACCCAGACGTGGATTTCGGCGGGTTCAGTCGCGCGCTGGAACAGGTGCTCCATGGCGATGCGGCGCTGGCCTTCAGTCGTCACCACCGAAACGCGGCTGCCGACCGTCACATGGTCCCCGTCGTAGATGGGAAACTGCGACGTCGGCCCGGCGTAGATCATCAAATAGGTCTTGCCCGCCTTTCGCGCCGAGTAGACCTGAGCGCCCGGCGCCGCACGGCCCTCGACCAGCTGGAAGCCCGGCGGCAGATCAATGATGAACGGCAGAGCGGCGCGCTCGGCGGCGCTCAAGCCTTGCGGCGTCGGCGCCGGAACGGGCTCAGTTCTGCGGATCGGCGCTGCCGGAGCCGGAGCTGGCGTCGGCGTTGCAACAGGCGCCGGCGCGCGCTGCGGCGCGGACGAAGCCGGTTGGGGCGCCGGTTGCGGCCTGGGCGCCGCGACGGGCGCCTGCTGAGCCTGTGTCGGCTGAACCGGGGGAATCTGGGCCGGAGGAGTCTGGGCGGGAGGACGCTGAGCCTGCGGCGGCTGAGACGGCGCGGCGGATGAAGGCGCAGTCGAACCGGCCGAAGGCGGCGCGCCATTCAGACGACGCGTCAGCTCCTCAATGCGGGCCCGTTCTGCAGGATCCTGACGGGCGGCGGCGGGCGGCGGGGCCGGTCGCTCCCGCCCCTGCGGCGCAACCGCGCGCTGCGTCGGCTGAGGCGTCGGCTGGGGCGCAGCCTGGCGCGCAGGTTGGGGCGTCGGCTGCGCAGCGGGCGTCGTCGCTCTTTGCGGCGCGGGCGGCGCGCCGTTCAGGCGGCGCGTCAACTCTTCGATACGGGCGCGCTCGGCCGGATCCTGCTGCGCGGCGGCGGGCGTCGCGGACAGGGCCAGAGGAGCGGCGAGCGACAGGGCGGCGACGAATACGGCTTTCATGACAACGACATTGACGGCCGGGGCCGCACCGGGTCAAGCGGCCATCGCGCCCGCCGGATCAGGCGCCCGGCAGCTCCACCCAGAAGGTCGCGCCATGCCCCGGCGCCGAAATCACGCCGATCTCGCCGCCCTGCAGTTCGACCAGCCGCTTGGCCAGGGTCAGGCCGACGCCATGCCCCTCAATGGCCGAACGCTCGAGGCCCAGACGGTTGAAGGGCTCGAACAGTTGCGCCTGCTTCTCGTCCGAGAGACCCGGCCCTCGGTCCGTGACCTCGATACGGACGCGGTCGCCGCTCCAGGCCGCGCGCAGGACGACCAGCCCGCCCGAGGCGCCGTATTTGACGGCGTTGTTGGCCAGATTGCCGACCACCTGCGTCAGACGCTGGGAATCGGCCCGCGCCACCAGGTGATCGCTGGCGGCCACGACGTCGATCTTCACCGCCGCCGCTTCAGGATTCAGCAACAGGCTGCGGCGGACATCCTCCAGCACGCCGGCGACATCGGTCGGGCGAATATCCACCTTGACCGCGCCCGCCTCGGCCCGCGCCACGTCAAGCAGATCGTGGGTCAGGGCCTCGACCTGGCGGGCCGTCTTGACCAGCATCTGCGCCATCTCGACCTGGTTGGGCGTGGCGGCGCCCAGGTGCCCTCCGGCCCACAGTTCGCCGATGCCGATGACGCCGCCGATCGGGCTCTTGATCTCATGGGCCACATTGGCCAGCAGCCGCGACTTGGCCGCCGAGGCGCGCTCGGCCCGCAGCCGTCCTTCCCTGGCGCGCTGCATCAGCCCGTCACGCTCTTCCAACAGGGCGGCGACCATCAGGATCGGCATATAGCCCAGCAGGATCAGCAACTGCGCCAGCAGGGCGCGATCCTCGGGATCGAACTGATGATAGGGACCGTGCCCGGCCATGGTGCCGCCGATGGCCACCACCGACACCACCAGCAAGGCCCAGGCCGCGCCGATCACGCGAAAGCGCACCGCCGCGAGCACGATCAACGGCAACAGCAGAAAGCCGTAAGGCAGGCTCATATGCGAAAAGATGGCGTAGCAGGCGCTGGCGAGCAGCACGCCCAACCCGATAGCCTCGGCCAGGCGCGCGGGCTGCTTCAGCATCCTGAGATGCGTCTTGCGCAGGCTCAGTCCGAACACGCCGATCACGGCGAAGCCCAGGGCATGGCCGCTCCACCAGATACGCAAGGCGTCCAGGAAGTTCTGGTCCGCCATATTGAACAGGGCCACGGCGGCGATCAGGGCCGACGGCAAGGGCGCGATCGCGCATACGGCCAGGAAACGCGCCAGGCCTTGCACGCTGTCGACATGCAACCCCGTGACCACACGGCGCGTCAGCACGACCGCCAGCACGATCTCCAGCAGATTGGTCAGGGTGAAGAGGATCGACAGCGACGGACCGTTGCCCGCCAGTATCTCGCCGGCAAAGACGCCCGCCAGCAGCAGGACGCCGAAACCTAGGTCGTATTGCAGGCCGCGGCCGCCGCGCAGCCATACAGCCATAGCCAGGCCGCCGGCGCCCCACAGGGCGGCGACCAGACCGTTGGCGCGAGCGAAGCTGATCGCGAGAACCACCAGCACGGCCACGCCCAGCGCGGTCAGCATCGGAGCCAGCGGTCGGCGGAAGAAGTCGGCGTTCGGCGGCGCCAGGGTTTCAACCGGAGCGGTCCCCTTGCCCGTCGCGTCCAATGCGACTTCTCCTCTTTGGAGCGCGCGGCTCATGCTCATCAATCCGGCCTAGAACTAGAGTCTTAGGCCCTGATCTTCGCGCGCGTTCCTAAACATCCCCTGAAGCGTGACCCTAGGATCAATACGCGGTTCGCAGCGCCTCATCGAAAGCGCGCACGGCCGCCGCCGGGCCGTCAGGATGGCGCCAGACCCCGGCGCTGACCGCCACGAAGTCGGCGCCGGCCGCTGCGATGGCCCCGGCGTTTTCGACCGTAACGCCGCCGATGGCGACACAGGGAACCTCCATCGTCTCTTGCCAGATGGTCAGGATCTCCGGTTCGGCGTGATGGGCGACGTCCTTGGTCTGCGTCGGGAAGAAGGCGCCGAAGGCCACATAGTCGGCCCCGCCCTCGGCCGCCTCCATCGCCAGGTGGCGGCTGTCGTGGCAGGTGACGCCGATCATGGCGCCCTCGCCCATGATGCGCCGCGCCTCGGCCAGGGAGGCGTCCTCCTGCCCCACGTGCACGCCGTCGCAGCCCGTGGCGCGCGCCAGGTCCGGCCGATCGTTCAGGATCAGGGCCACGTCATGCGCCTGGCAGATCGGCTTCAGCCGGGCGACGGCCGCACGAATCTCCTCGTCCGAGGCCGCCTTCAGGCGAATCTGCAGGGCGGCGCAGTCGCCTGCCGCCAGAGCGGCCTCCAGCTCTGCGGCGAACGCCTCCAGGTCCGGGATGGCGGCCGGCGTGATCAGGTACAGCCGGCAGGCCGGGCGGGCGGGAATTTGCGGTTGACGAGCCATGGCCGAGCCCTGCCCGTCGCCGCCGTCGTCGTCAATGTCGCATGTGCATGCGAATGATTTGCACCCGCCTTAATAAGTGCTATAGCGAGCCATTCTCAGTGTTCCGGGTGCCTCGCCTTGTACGTCTGCAACTGTAACGGTCTTCGCCAGCGTGACGTCGCCCTCGCCATCGAGGCGGGCGCCAACCGTCCCAAGGACATCTTCGCCAGCCACCAGTGCGCGCCTCAGTGCGCCAAATGCGTCTGCGAGATGCGCCAGATGATCCAGGAAACCCAGGCCGCCTTCGCCATCGCCGCCGAATAGAGGCGGATTTTGAAAGCGGATTTCACTCGCATTATCAATGCAGTGATAAGAACTCGCAAATAATCCACGGCGTTTCCGTCGTGTTATGAAGTCCTTACGGGCGGCCGAAAGGCCCTGTCGTCGCGCCGACGTCGCTTTCGCCGCCGCTGAAACAAGGACGACGATCATGAAGGGCGATCCCGCGATCATCCGCACCCTCAACGCGGTGCTGACCAACGAACTGACGGCGGTGAACCAGTATTTCCTGCACGCCCGCATGTTCGAAAGCTGGGGCCTCGCGCACCTGGGCAACGTCATCTACGAAGAATCGATCGGCGAGATGAAGCACGCCGACATGCTGATCAAACGCATCCTGTTCCTGGACGGCCTGCCCAACCTGCAGGATCTGCACAAGCTGAAGGTCGGCGAAGACCCCATCGAATGCCTGGGCGCCGACCTGCAGCTGGAAATCGACAGCCGCGCCGCCACCCGCGACGCCCTGACCCAGTGCGAAGAAGCCCGCGACTACGTCAGCCGCGACCTGCTGCTGAAAATCCTGGCCGACACCGAGGAGCACATCGACTTCCTCGAGAACCAACACAGCCTGATCAAGCTGATGGGCGCGCAGAACTATCTGCAGTCGGCCATGAAGGAAATCACCACCGACGGCGCCGCCACCGGGAACTGATCCGAAGACCGGGCGCGGCGTCGGAGGGCGGGAACGTCCGCCGCGCCCGGTTGTTCTTGGCTGCATGAGCAGCATGGACGACGCCCTCGACGCCGCCCGCGACCACGCAGCGGATTTTCTCAACGCCGAAGGCCGCGACTGGCGGCACGTCGCCCTGGGCGCCGCGCTGACTGTCGGCTTCGCCCTGGCGGCGACGGCTGTGGCGACCCGCGCCGTTCCCCCGCAGACACGCGGCCTGACCGGCGCCCGAAAACGCGAGGGTCCGATCACCGAGCGGCCGCGCGGACCGTTCAGCCTGATCCTGCCCGCCGTCTTCTCGGCCACCACCCTGTCGGCCCTGCGCGTGTGGAACGCCCCCGCCCGTCCCGGCCGCAACACTGCAATGGGTCTGTGGGCGGTCGCCCAGGCGGTCAACGCCGTCTGGCTGGCGGCGCGGCCTACTGGCCGCTGGACCCAGATTCTGGCCGCCATGTCCTCAGCCGGTCTGGCCGCCGCCTTCGCTCATGAGGCGCGCAAGCTGGATCCCGGCGCAGGCAAGCTGGCAGCCCCCACAGGCATGGGGGTGCGCCTGGCCAATCAGGCGGAACGCGGCCTGGACGACGCCGCCTGAATCCGCGGGTCGCCGAGCAGCGCCATTGCCCTTTTTCGCTTGATCCTCTAGGGCTCGCCGCGATTTGGCGCGCCACGCCCTGGCGGTCGGCGCCTGCCGCCCCCCAGCAACGAGCCCTACGGTTCTCATGAAAATCAACGCCAACACCATCAAGCCCGGCATGGTCCTGCAACACAATGGCGGCCTGTGGGTCGTCACCAAGGCCAGCCACGTCAAGCCCGGCAAGGGCGGCGCCTTCGCCAACGTCGAGGCCAAGAACCTCGAAACCGGCAACAAGCTGAACGAACGCTTCCGCTCGGAAGACAAGGTCGAGCGCGTCACGCTGGAACAGCGCGACTACTCCTACCTGTTCGACAACGGCGAAACGCTCGTCTTCATGGACGACGAGTCCTATGAGCAGATCGAACTGCAAAAGGGCTGGGTCGGCGAAGACCGCATCCCCTACCTGCAGGAAGGCATGAAGGTCGTCATCGAGTCGCACGAAGACCGTCCGATCGGCCTGGAACTGCCGGAACAGGTCGTGCTGGAAGTCGTCGAGACCGAGCCGACCGTGAAGGGCCAGACCGCCTCGTCGTCCTACAAGCCCGCCAAGGCCTCGAACGGCATCCGCGTCATGATCCCGCCCTTCATGTCGACGGGCGAGAAGATCGTCGTCGACACCTCGACCGGCGAATACGTCCGCCGCGCGGACTAACAAACGCCGTCATTCCCGGCCAAGGCCGGGCGCTGTAAAGACTACAGGGGCGCGGATGGTCCGCGCCCCTTTTGCTTCTCCGTCCATCCGGGCCGCAGGCTTTTGAGGATCGACGGATCAGGAGAACCGCCTATGGCCCTCGCTTCCGCCCTGCTCCAGGTCATGATGGACGCCGTCCGCAAGACCGCCCGCCCGATGCTCCGGGATTTCGGCGAGGTGTCCCAGCTGCAGGTGTCCCGCAAGGGCCCCGGCGACTTCGTCACCGCCGCCGACGTCAAGGCCGAACAGACCCTGTTCGAACTGCTGCTGAAGGCCCGTCCCGGCTACGGCTTCCTGGGCGAAGAGCGCGGCATGGTCGAGGGCACCGACAAGACCCACACCTGGATCGTCGACCCGATCGACGGAACCACCAACTTCATGCACGCCATGCCCCACTTCGCCATCACGGTGGGTCTGGAGCGCAAGCACCCTGACGGCACGTCCGAGATCGTGGCCTGCGTCACCTACAACCCGGTCATGAACGAGATGTTCTGGGCTGAAAAGGGCAAGGGCTGCTATCTGAACGACACCCGCATCCGCATCGCCGGACGCGCCGACATGGCCGAGTGCCTGATCGCCACGGGCCTGCCCTTCATCGGCAAGACCGGCCACGGCCAGGCCATCAAGGACATCCACGCCGTCGGCCAGCGCGTCGCGGGCATTCGCCGCCTGGGCGCCGCCTCGCTGGACTTCGCCTGGGTCGCCGCGGGCCGCTACGACGCCTATTTCGAGCGCAACCTGCAGCCGTGGGACGTGGCGGCGGGCATCCTGCTGGTCACTGAGGCCGGCGGCGTCGTCACCGCCATCGACCAGGACGGCGACCCGATGAACGGCAAGCAGATCGTCGCGGGCAACCCCGAAATCCAGGCCAAGCTGCGCAAGATCCTGCGCGAGGCCTGACGTCACCCTCTCCCGATGGGAGAGGGCTTGAGCCTCCAAGAGCGAAGCGATTGGCAAGGCGAAAGGGTGAGGGTTCACGGGTGAAGTCGGCGTTAGCCGTCACTCAGCGCTCGAACGGATACCTTAGCCCCTCACCCTTTGGCTGCTACGCACCGCCCTTACGGGTCGCGCAAGGGCGACGGCTGCGCCGCCGCGCGCTCAAGCCCTCTCCCGCCGGGAGAGGGTCACGCGATCACGCGCCTGTCACGTCCGGCCCCTACCCTTCGGCCATGATCGCCGCCATCCTGACCGCCGTCCTCCTGTCGTCGAGCCAACCGGCCATGTCCGCTCCTCTCGCCAAGCCCATCGTCATCGCCCACCGGGGCGCCTCTGGCGAGCGGCCCGAACACACCCGCGCCGCCTATGAGCTGGCGATTGAACAGGGCGCCGACTTCATCGAGCCCGATCTGGTCATGACCCGCGACGGTCATCTGGTCGTCCGCCACGAGAACGAGATCGGCGAGACCACCGACGTCGCCGACCGTCCCGAGTTCGCCGCACGCCGCACCACCCGCGAGGTGGACGGCGTGCCCATCACCGGCTGGTTCACCGAAGACTTCACCCTCGCCGAGCTGAAGACCCTGCGCGCCCGCGAGCGCCTGCCCGCCCTGCGCCCCGCCTCGGCCGCCTATGACGGTCAGGAGCCGATCCTGACCTTCGACGACGTGGTCGAGATCGCGCGTGAGGCCAGCGCCCGCACCGGCCGCGTCATCGGCGTCGCGCCCGAACTGAAGCACCCCAGCCACTTCGCCGCCCTTGGCCTGCCGATGGAGGACGCCTTCGTCGCCGCGCTGGAGCGTCACGGTCTGACCGGCGTCGACGCCCCCATCCTGATCCAGTGCTTCGAGGTCGGGACGCTGGAGCGGTTGAAGGCGCACATCGGCGCCCCCCTGCTGCAACTGATGCAGGCGGGCGGCGGCCCCGCTGATCGACCCGGCGCGACCTATGCCGAGATGGCCACGCCGCAGGGTCTGGCGGAGATCGCCCGTTACGCCGAGGCGGTCGGGGTGCAGGATTTAATGGTCGTGCCGCGCGACGACGCAGGCCGCGCGCTGGCCGCCTCGCCCCTGACGGTCGACGCCCATGCGGCAGGCCTGAAGGTCGTGGTCTGGACCTTCCGGGCGGAGAACCTATTCCTGCCCGCGCAATATCGCGTGGGCGACGCGCCCGCAGATCACGGCGATCTGGAAGGCTGGCTGAAGATGATCTACGCGCTGGGCGTCGACGCCGTGTTCAGCGACTTTCCCGCCGCCGCCGTCAACGCGCGCTAGCCCTCTCCTGATGGGAGAGGGCTTGAGCCTCCAAGAGCGTCAGCGATTGGCTAAGGCGAAAGGGTGAGGGTTCGCGGGTGAAGTCGGCCGAAGGCCGTAGTGCGCGGCTATGGGTAGCAAACACACCTAGGCTGGAATAAGTCGGTTCCCTCGGCAGTTCGAGGGCTGACGTGGCGCTTGGCAGGAAAAACAGCGGGAAGCAGCTGACGGGTCACCTCAAGACGCTCTACGCGCGCTTGGGTGGCGAACTAAGGTGGATCGAGAACCCACCGAAACTGCGGCAGAGAAAGTGGAGAGGCGGAGACGCCTTCGTCGCCCAGGCTGGCGAACGGGAAGCGAGGGCCGAAGAGATCAGGCAGGCCCTCCCTCATGTCATTTACGTCATCCAGATGTTCGAGCCCGACTGGGACCCCGAGCAGGAAAAGCTGATCAGACCGCTCCGCCGGGGACCGAACCGGCCGCCGCATGGATGGGCTGACGCGGCCTTCGATGTTCTGAGAGGCGCGGATGATTGGCTGACGGTCCGCGAGATGCTGGATCGCATCGTCGAGCGCCATGACCTCAGCATCGATGACGGCCCCGCTCACGTGCAGGCCTACGGCGCTATCAACGCGGCCTTGCAACGCGCGACGCGCGGCCTGGTGAACGACGGGGGTCAGCCGCCGCGATGGGCGCTCAGGTCACGACAAACCGGCGACGGACGCGTCAGCGGCGTTGGCGGGGACGGTTCTTAGGCGGAGGCGGCTCCCATCCGGCGGCCACCGCTTCGCGGAAGCGCTGGCGCACGTTCGAGAGCAGACGGCCAAACGGCGAAGGGGTGCGGTCGCCGATGTTCAGCGGGGCGGCGGTGCGCTTCAGCATCTCCTTCTCCACCGCCCTGTGATAGCCGCACACCTTGTAGCCGATCATGACTTCGCGCCGCAGCCACTCATTCAGGGCGGCCTCGCTCGCCTGACGGCTTCGGAGATCGCCGACCTCGCCGGTCGCGGCGATCCAATGGATCGCCAGAACAGACTGCCGGAACGGCGAGTCGTCGATGTCGCCGAGGAGGTGGGCCGTGACCCGTTCGCGCAGGCTGTAGCCCTGCCCGATGTAGCCGTTCCGCCACACGCCGTGGTCCCAAGCCGGCAGTTGCGGGTCAGGGAAGTAGCCCGCCAAATTGAACAGGCGTTCGCCGCTCCGAAGAAACAGGCCATAGACGCCCGGGCTCAAGGGCATCGCCTTCGGGTTGTCCATGAACTGGGCCGCCGACATGAACTCAAAGCCCTCGCGCCAGCGAGTCGCGGACCGGGCATCGGCCAGTCGCGGGGTTTTCGGCTCTCCGGTCTGGCGCCGCGCCTCCTTGCGCGCCCTGCGGCGCTCTTCGTTGCTGGGGGGGCTCCATTCCGCCGACTTGCCGGTTTCGTCGACGATCTGGCACCGGCGCTTGCTGCCCCCGTCCTTCTTCTTGAGGAAGTAGCCAGCCATGGGCGAGCGGCCCGGCGCCATCATCGCGCCCATCAGGGCGGCGAAGCCGTCGTCCTGGCTGTGGCTCACGTGGGTCAATCGCCAGGTCAGTTGAGCCGCGTAGAGGTCCAGGTAGTTGCCGATGATCCGCCGATAGATCATCCGCATCCCTGACAGCACGCGGAAGCCGCTCTCGGCCCAGTTGGTGCACGCCTCCGGCGTGTAAAAGTGCTGTTCGTGGATGACCCTCTTGAGCGCGCAGTGGAAACGGATGTCGCCCCATGGGCCGCCGTCAGAGAACACGACGGCCTTGGGGTCTACCACCTCGACGAAGAGAGGAACGGGGTGCTGCTCCTGCTTGGCGACCCAAGCGCGGGCCGGACCGGACCGTTGCCGGGCGAGAGTGACATGCAGCGTGCGATCAGGCGCACCGAAAGGAAAGCGGTAGTGGTCCTTTTCGCCCCGGACGTTTTTCGGGCGGATGTAGCCTTTCAACTCCTTTCCATCGATCTCGATCTCGTCGGTCAGGATCGTGCGCCGTTCCCAAGCCTGCATGGCTGACCTGATCTTGTGCAGCCAGACGAAGATGGTCTTGTAGTTCTTCACCTTGGCGCGAAGGTCGCGCCTGATCTCGCGGGCGCTGCGCCCCTGATAAGCGATGTTGAACTGCGCCAGGATCAACAGGATCGTCTTGAACGGCAGCTTACGGTAGGCGAACGGTGTATTGGTGGTCAGCGTGAACTGCCTGAGGCACAGCTTGCACTTGTAGAGATTGCCGTCCTCGTAGGTCCACGCCGCCGGCGACCCACAACGGTTGCAACAAGGCTCTCCGCCATTCTCGGCGAATCGATAACGACGAAACAGCGCACGCGCCTCGTCCTCCGAGAGTTCGGCGATCTCGATAGGCGTCACGGCATGTGCCGGGCCTTGAAGGAGAGCCAATGATGTCAACGCACATACGGGAGAATTGTCGCGTATGTGCGATAGCTATCGCGCCGGTGCGTGTCAACAAGTTTGTCGCGTATGTGCGATCTTCATCGCTCAAGAGAGGTCTAGGTCGCACGGATTGATCGTTCGGGCTGATAGTGGCATCAATGGCTATGTCCAAATCCACCTCGCTCCCCGTCGATGCTGAAGACGTCGAAAACACGTGGCGTGAGAAGGCGCGAACCCTGCTGCGGGTCGAACAGCGTCGTCAGAACCTGACCTACGCTGACATCGCCAAACGCATGCAGGCGATTGGGGTCTCGGAGACCGAGGTCAGCGTCCGCAACAAGATCAGTCGGGGCACGTTCCCGGCGACCTTCATGCTCCAGTTCATGCACGTCCTTGGGGTCGACCTGATTCCCTTCAAGCCGCAGTTGACAGGCGAATTCACGCTGCCGTCCGAACTTCTGGGCAAAATGCCCCAAGTCGTGATGACGCCAGAACTGATGGCGGCCTTGGTCGGGCTCCCAAAAAAGGAGTAACCAGCAGCGCCCCCTCATAGCCCGGCCGACCTTGGCTGTGCGTCGCATCACGCCGTTCTGGGGGGCTGATCGGGCTCTACATGTCGCCTGTTTGGAATCGCCCCCAGAGGAATTCTGATCAGTCTGCCATACCCTGCGTCGGCGAAGCGGCGGGTCATCAGCGCTCAGAGTTCAAGATTATTGAGCGACTCGCTTTGTGCGTCGCTGCCTCACGGCTCGCCGATACGTTCGAAATGTCGCGCCAGCCATCGCCTCCAGGGAGAACCGACGACGGGCGCGGCGGCGGGCGGTGTGTCCCAGGTCTTCCAGTCGATCGGTCGACCAATCTGCGCACTCGACCAACCGGCTTGTCCAGGCGTCCAAGTCACCCGGCTGAACGAGGAAGCCTGTCCGACCGCAGGAAACCGTCTCACGCGCCGCACCGTGATCAGCGGCTAGCACCGGGCGGCCCATCAACTGGGCTTCCACGGCTGTGCGGCCGAAACTCTCGGGTCGGATCGAAGGTGTGACCACAAGGTCGGCAGCCAGATAGGCGGCGGGCATGTCGTCGACTTCGCCGACCAAACGCACCTGATCCTTCAAGCCGCGCTCGGCTATCGCTGCTTCGATCTCGTCGCGATAGCCATCGCGGCCCTGATGGTCGCCGGCCAGGACAAGGACCAGGCCCTCGACGCGGGCCTGGGCGAAGGCTTCGATCATCATTAGCTGGCCCTTCCAACGGGTCAGTCGTGCAGGCAGCAGAACCAGCCGACGGTTGTCGCCTCGCAGGCCCCATTGCGATCGCAACCGGTGGACGCGCGCAGGGGCCACGGCGCCCCGGTCGAAGCGCGTGATGTCGATGCCTTCAGGGACCAGGCGCAGCCGCTCGGACGGCACGCCGTGCTGCTCGCTGACGTGGTCGCGGGTGAAGCGGCTGTTGGCCATGACCAGATCAGCCCGGGTCATCAGGGCGTTGTAGGCCCGCTTCATCCGCGAGCGGGCGCTGTAGATGCCGTGGTAGGTCGAGACCACCGGCACACCGGTCTGCCGCGCCGCCCATACCGCAGACCAGGCCGGGGCCCGAGACCGCACATGCACGAGGTCGATTTTAAGCGTCTGGATCAGCACCTTCAGGCGACGGCCATTGGCCCAAATCGTCATCGGGTTCTTGGAGGCGACCGGCAACCGGACGGCCTGGCCGCCGTGCGCTTCCAGGTCGCTTTCGAGGCGTCCGCCCTCGGTGGCGACATAGGACACCCCGCCGGCGGCCACGATCGCGGCGCTGATGTCCAGGGTGGCGCGTTCAACGCCGCCACCTTCGAGACGCGGCGTGACCTGAAGCACGCGGAAGCCGGACGGCAGCGCATCGGGCTCCCGCTCGGCGTCTTGCGCCATGGGCGTCATACCAGAAGCAGGACGACGGACGCTCACGATCTGTGGACCGCGACGTAGATCGTGCACCGCGACGACGTGCCCGTCAGAGGGTTGTCGAACTCCACGACGTGCGCTTCTGGCTCATCGAACACGGACCGGAGCCGGGCCAGGAAGGTCGGGTCCGGCGCATCGTCGGACCACAGGGCGAACACGCCGCCGGGGGTCAGCGCCGCGTGCACCCTGCGCAATCCATCTGTCCGGTAGAAGCGCGCATGGGCGGGATTGAGCAGGCGATCCGGCGAGTGATCGATGTCCAGCAGGATCACGTCCCACAGCGGCGTCTCGGGATCGGCTCCCCCGTCGAACATCGCAAAGAAGTCGCCGTGGACGAGATCGCAGCGGGGATCATCACCCAAGGACCGACCGATGGGCACCAGGCCCTCCCGGTGCCAGTCGATCACCGCATCCAGGGCATCGACGACGGTGACGGATGCGACCTTCGTGGATTCCAGGGCGGCGCGTGCGGTGTAGCCGAGGCCCAGGCCGCCGACGAGGACGCGGAGGGAGTCTCCCGGGGCCCGTCCTAGCCCGAGGGTCGTCAGTGCGATCTCACCCTCGGTGAACAGGCTCGACATCAGGTGCTCATCGCCCAGGATCACCTCGACGACGTCGCGATCGATGGCGGAGACCCAGCGGCGGCGAAGCTGGATCGGCCCCATGGGCGTAGGTCGGTAGTCGAGTTCTTCAACGAGGCGCGACATGCTCAGGTCTTTCGGGGGTGAGGCTCGCCCGAGGGCGCGGCCTTGTCTGTGTTCGGCGTGGTCGGGACAGCCGCCCGAAAGGCCGCGATCCGGATGAGCCCCCCGGCGGGCGACAGCACGACCCGGTGCAGCACGGGGTGGCGGCTGTCATAGGCGGGTGAAGCCTCGGACATTTCGCTGTTCGCGGCGGGCCGGCGCTTCTGGTGGTCGATCCTGGTCATTCGGAGGCGCACACGATGCACATCGCCAGGGTGGGATCGAGCTGAAGGCGGCGAAGGGCGATGGGCTCGCCACAGGCGCCGCAGTAGCCGTAGTCGCCGGTCGCCATGCGGCTCAGCGCCTGGCTGATCCTGCGGGCGTCGTGTTGGCGTCGACCCTGCGATGCGAAGGCCATGGCCTGTTGCTGGATCGCGTCCATGCGCGACAGGCGGCCGACGCTGTTCTGATCCAGTTCGACGGGACGACGGCTGTCCTCTGACAGCGCATCGATCTGCTGAAGTTCCGCGAGGCGCTCCAGCAGGGTTTGCTTCAGGCCAGCCTGGTCCTCGGTCGACAAGGCCTCGGTCACAGTCGGCTTCCCCGGCGGCGAACTCACGACACCGCCTCCACGATCTCGGGACGGAGCCGGATCGCCAGCAACTCCGAACCCTCGATCGGCGAGACGGTCGCGAAGGAGTCGACGACATAACGCTGGCCTGCGCTTGATTTGCGCAGGCGGCTGAAGCGGAGATGGGCGTGCAGCTTGCGGCCCAGACGCCCATATTGCTTCCAGACCTCGGCGGGGTCGAGCCCGACGACCCGCCCCAGATCGTTGACGGTCGCAAGGGCGTCCGGTTGACGGCCGTGGGCGCGTAACAGACGCACCATCAACGCCGACTGTTCGTCCGGAATGGCGCGGAGGGCCTCGCGATACTCTTCCGGGCTGGGCCAGCCGTTCGGGTCTCGCGCGGCCTCGAACCGTTCGGTCCGTTGGTCCAGTCTCGTCCTCAACGCCGCTACCGCTTCGTCTACGGTCTCTTCCACCGCCTCGTCGACCTTGAGAGTTCCGGCATAGGCGACAGCCTGACCGACAGCACCTCGGCTCGCGGCGACGATCCGGTAGTAGCCATGCGACAGGTCAGCCGTCCGGGCGGCGGGCCGTGGGCGCTGGCGGACGGCGGTCATGACCGCACCCGCGAACCGACCCGGCGACCCTGGTCGTCGAGGCCGAGGCGTCGCCTCGTCTGCGTCATGCGCTCAGACAGGTCTGCCACGGGCAGATCGGCCAGCATCGGCG
The DNA here is from genome assembly GCF_001956865.1 of Brevundimonas sp. ZS04. Classification (NCBI taxonomy): domain Bacteria; kingdom Pseudomonadati; phylum Pseudomonadota; class Alphaproteobacteria; order Caulobacterales; family Caulobacteraceae; genus Brevundimonas; species Brevundimonas sp. ZS04. The sequence continues at coordinate 74,396 of NZ_MTHE01000006.1, read as the reverse complement.
CGATGCGGCAGGCGTCCTCGACGCTCGCGGTCGGCCGGACCCGCAGAACGTTCTCGATCAGCAGGCTAGCCGACGGTGGGCGCAGATCGCGGTCACGCGAGCCCATGATCAGCTCCTTCCAGCAGGGCCTTCAGGTCGCGCGTGTCGAGCACTTCGGCCAGGGTGGCGTCGTCCATGGCGCGGACCGGGTTCTGCAACTCGGCGCGGACCTGATCCACCCGCCACAGCAGGTCTCGCAGCTTCAGAGCCAGTTGGGTCGCCTCGGACAACGAACGGGTGGGCCCGTGTTCTGGGGTCGGGGGTTGGGTCATTAGACTCATCGCCTCTCCTCGCATGGCGGCGAACGCCGCAGATTGCGCGAGCGGGATCGACAGCGCCGGGCGCCATTCGAACGGGAAGGTTCTGATGCACTGGAAGACGACGCACCCAGAGGCGTGCTCGGCACGCCGATCGAGACCTTACCGCTCGATCCGGTCAGAACCGGGTCGAGCGTGTTCGCTCGCAGGGTTGTCATTCCGTGTTCAGACCTCCCGGGATGTGGGGGGTCCGCTTGGCCCGACGACGTCGGCCCAAGGCACGGCGAGACTAGGCCTTGCTGCCGATGATGCCAAGGCTCTCGTCCGCCCATCAGGTTCGCCACCGCAGAACTGAAGGCTGAACGGGATTGATGAAAGTGTCCCTGGCCCCGACCGCCCGGGCCAAGGCCATCTTGCATTGGAAATACCAGGCGGAGGGCTGGTCGGGCTCGCCGACGAACAGCAGAGGCTGATGCGTGCTGGCATGCGTGTCGAGCCGGCGAAGGATGCGGGCGTCCTGTTCCAGAAAGGCCCGGCCCAAGGCGGAAAGGGCTGGATACAGCCACCGCAACGGCCGCATCGAACTGTAGATCACGTTCCGCAGAACCACGCGCCCGGGCGCGATCGGGGTGACGGTGGTGATGTTGAGAACGCGCAGTCGCCCGCCCCGGACCCGCTCGATCCGCGTCGACGGTAGCCGGAACTCGATGGTGACCTTGCGGTCCGAGCCGACCAACTCATAGGCCGGCGCCGAGGCGAAACTGTCCGCCGCCGTCGCGGTGAAGCCGAAGGGCGACGGCGTATAGTGTTTGGTCTTGACCCGACGACGATCCGAAGATCGCCACCACCACGCGGTGTGGACCATGGGCACGTGGGCGGGGTCGACGAGCCCCAGGACGGTCTGGTCGTAGTCCGCTTCGACCTCGATTTCCGAGCAGGCGATCATGGGGAAGGCCGGCGTCCCCGCTTCGTCCTCTATCAGTGGCGGGACCGCTGCGGCGGGATCGCCGAGGCGGCGGACCCACACCATGCCCAGCCGGGTCTCGATGGCCCAGCCAGGAGCGCCGGGCAGGGTTACCGCCCCCGAAGGCCCTCGAACGAGGGTCAGGTCCTGCCCAAACAGCGAAACGGTCGCCCGCGCGCGCACCGCCTTCTCCCGGGCCACGGGATACCAGGCCTCCGGCGGCGGGCCGAACCTGGACGCCTTGCCTCGCGATGGAGCCGAGCCCGCCGTCCTGTCGCTTGTCAGCGTTGGAAACCCGTCCAGCACCCCCTGCCTCCCCTCAGCGGAACAGAAGGACGGGCAGGAGTGCGATCCGGATCATGGCCGTCGTGGTGCTGCCCACGAAGAACCGCCGGATCGGTGAGTGGCCATAGGCCCCCATGACCAGCAGATCGATCTTCTCGTCACGCACATAGTCGGTGATGACGGTCTCCGGCTCGCCGTCGCGCTGTAGCACCTGATGATTTCCACCTCCGCCGGCCAGGCGGTCGCGGGCCCAGGCCAGATGCGCCGCGTCGTCGCCCTTCGGGTGACCCGCCATCACCACGTGGCATTCGAAGCCCGAGAAGGCGGGATCGGAGACCAGAAAGTCGACGGCCTTGCGCGAACTGGCGCCGCCATCGAAGGCGATCAGGAGCCGCTGGATCGGCTTGAACTCGCGCGATGCGATCAGGACCGGCAGCTTGGTCGCCCGGACCACCTGTTCGATGCTGCCGCCCAGATGGGCCTTGGCGAAGTCCGAACGCTCGCCACGCTTGCCCAGCACCACCAGCCGGACGTCGTCTTCCAGTTCATGGACGTTGTCGACCAGACCCCCGTGGCGGAGCCGGGTCGTGACCGTGCCGACGCCGGCGGCTTCAACGCGGGACTTGGCGGCTTCCAGGATGGCGCGCCCTCTCTCCATCCGCAGCTTGCCGCGATGCTCGTCCAGCTTGGCCAGGTCCTCCAACAGATGCTCAGAGGTCCCGAGGCCGATGCTGCCGGACAGGTCCTGGGGAACGGCGTCCGGGGCCCGGTCCAGAACGTGAAGGAGTTCGACGTCGCAGTTAAGATTCTGCGCCGCCCATGCCGCGTGGTCGCAGACGCTGGCGCCGTAGGTGGAGGCGTCGATGCAGGCGAGGACTTTGGTCATGAAGCGATCCTGGAAACGGAAGGAGAGCGGCGCGCGGTCGCGGTCTGATGCGGCGTCACGTCAGTGGGCTGTCAGGCTGTCGAGGGCGCCGGGCTTGTCGTGAATGGCGAACTTGTCGACCATGGTCAGGCTGGCTTCGTTCAGGCCGTCGACCTGAACCTCGGTGCCCTCGCGGCGGAACTTCAGGATCACCTTGTCCAGAGCCGCGATGGCCGACACGTCCCAGAAATGAGCGTGGGACAGGTCGATCCGGACGTGGTCGATCGCTTCCTTGAAGTCGAAGGCGGCGACGAAGCTGTCGGCCGAGGCAAAGAAGATCTGGCCCCGCACGTCGTAGTCGCGCGACCGTCCGTCCGCCGCCGTGGTCGAAGTGATCAAGACGATCCGCGCGACCTTCTGGGCGAAGAAGATGCCCGACAGCAGCACGCCGGTGACAACGCCCTTGGCGAGATCGTGGGTGGCGACGGTGACCACAACGGTCGCCAGCATGACGAAGCTGGAACTCTTGGGATGCTCGACCAGGTTCTTGATCGAGCCCCAGTTGAAGGTGCCGATCGCCACCATGAACATGACCGCCACCAGGGCCGCCATGGGAATCTGCGACACCCACGGACCCAGCACCAGGATCATGAACAACAGGAAGACACCGGCCAGCAGGGTCGACAGCCGCCCGCGCCCGCCGGATTTCACGTTGATCACCGACTGGCCGATCATGGCGCACCCCGCCATGCCGCCGAAGAAGCCGGCCGCGATGTTGGCGACGCCCTGACCCTTGCACTCGCGGTTCTTGTCGGAAGGCGTGTCCGTCAGTTCGTCGACGATGGTGGCCGTCATCAGCGACTCCAGGAGGCCGACCAGCATCAGGGTCACCGAGTAGGGGAAGATGATCGCCAGGGTCTCGAAGTTGAGCGGGATGTTCGGGATCAGGAACATCGGCAGGGTGGCGGGCAACTGCCCCATGTCACCGACCACGCGGATGTCCAGGCCAAGCGCCATGGACAGGGCCGTCAGCACGACGATCGCCACCAGCGGCGAGGGGATGGCCTTGGTCAGCCGGGGCAGCAGGTAGATGATCGCCAGCCCACCCGCGACCATGGCGTAGGTCTGCCAGCCGACGTTTGTGACCTCCGGCAACTGGGCCAGGAAGATCAGGATGGCGAGCGCGTTGACGAAGCCGGTCACCACCGACTTCGACACAAACCGCATCAGCGCACCCAGCCGGATATAGCCCGCGATGATCTGAAGGATGCCGGTCAGGACCGTGGCCGCCAGCAGGTATTGGAGGCCGTGCTCGCGCACCAGGGTGATCATCAGCAGCGCCATCGCGCCGGTCGCCGCCGAGATCATGCCGGGCCGCCCGCCCGCGAAGGCGATCACCACGCAGATCACGAAGGACGCATACAGGCCGACCGCAGGGTCCACGCCCGCGATGATCGAGAAGGCGATTGCTTCGGGGATCAGGGCCAAGGCCACCACCAGGCCGGCAAGCACATCACCCCTGATGTTGCCGAACCAGGTCTCCCGGATCATGCCGACGTCCAGTTTCATAGCGGGAAGTTTCATTCAGCTTCTTTCGTGCACAACCATGTGCGTTTCACTGCAAACTAGCAGTAAACCTGATTTGTAATTTGCTGCTGCATTGATTGCGCAGCCTCTGTTATTCTTGCGATAAAGCGTTTATGAGATTTGCATGATTCTCATTACACTGGCGGACGGGGTTTTCATTGGCGGTGCGGCATGAGTGCGCCCGTCGATCACCCGCTGGGCGATGACGCGGATGACACCATCATGGGCACGATCAAATTCGTGGACCCCAAGGGCCGGTTCGCGATGATCTCGCGGGACGACAAGTTGCCCAAGGTGTTCGTCCACCTCAGCGCTGCTCAGGACGCTGGCCTGGAAGGTCTGGTCAAAGGGCATCGACTCTCGTTTCGGCTGCGGCACCAGCCGGACGGCCGAACGCAGGCGACCGACATCTCGGCGATATGACCGAACATGATCTGCGGGACGATGGGGACGCGCCTCGCACGACTCGATCGTGCACGGCACCGGGTCACTGACGGACCCCGGGCGGGTAAGGGACATGGGAGATGAGCCGGAGGGCGACGACTAGGTGTGCGGTTCGTCAACGCACCTGTGCTCTAGCCGCTCAGCTATCGCTTCATGTTTCCTGGGGGATGGGCGCCCAAGGTAGCCACCCGTGTGAAACGGGTCCGACGAACAGGGCTCTCTTAACCTAGATCGCTGCGGTGCACAAGGCCCAGCGGCTCACGCGCGGCCAATCAGTCCCCCGCCTCGCCGCCTGCGGGACGGCAGGACCGTGACCAGCGAGAAGGAGGCTGAGGCGTCTTGTCGCGCCTTGCTCGCGGCCTTCAAAGCGACCAGCAGGGTGGTCGCATAGGCCAGAAGTTCGAGGACTTCCTCGATCAGAAGCAGGTTCCACAACTCGGCCTCGGTCAAGGTCACCGTGCCGCCCCACTCCTCGATGGCTGCGGCGAGCCAGACCAGGGCGATCCCGAGCCCGAAGATTGGAACCATCAAAGCGACGGCGCGGACATGCGGCCACACTCCAAAAGCTCGGTCGCGCGCGGTCACGAAGATGAGCGGCACCATCAGAACCGCTGCGAGATGCCAGCGCGCAGCGTGGCTCTCCAGATAGGACTGCCAAACGCCGTCCGTCTCCGCGCTGTATTCCCTGAGAGCGGCAACCCCGAGCACCAGACTGAACACGGCGAAAGCAGGAGCCCCAGGCCGATCTGTCTTCAACGCCGCGAGCAGGAATGCGCACGATGCAGCGGCCAGCACGACGATCTGTGCCATCTCCAGAGGCCCGGATTCGCCGAGGTCCATCATCGTGCGCCCCCTGTGTTAAGGAGCCGATCAGCGGTGGCGAAACCCAGGCATGCCAAACGCAAGGCGGAGCATGGCCCACGGGCCATCTCGGTCATCATCATTACGGGTCAGTGCATCCTAACCCCTGTCGCGATCCGTCATCGCTGCCGGCCAAGCCGGACGGGGTCGTGTCGTCTCCGGGGGTTAGGCGCCCGGTATAGCCACCCGGTCACCCGGGTCCGACGGAGTGTCGTTGATAGGATGGGAGCGGACGATTTGGCAAGCAGTTGAAATTGGATCGCCGAGGGCGGACGGTGCCAACGCACACTTACGCCAAAACCGGCCGCCCACCGCGATCTGAACTGCGGACGGCTACCGGCCCGAACGCGGACACCGCGGAGGTCCGTTAGAGTCAAAGTCGGTCATGGGCGAGTAGCCGCCAAGCGAACGTTCAGGGCACGCCGGCCCTCAGCCTGTAAGCGCTTCACGGCAGCGACGAGCAAGGCGAAGGCGACGAACGCCCCACCGCCCAGAGAGCCAGCTAAAGTAGGTCGGCCATGCCGCATCCCCTGTTCTCAACAGGGTCGGATCAGACGCGAGATTGAGGTAGGCGGGCCATTCCGATTGGGGCAATCGTATACGCTGAGCGTAAGGATGAGGCGGTCACGTCTGCTCAGCAGCGTAGCCGAGCGGATCAACGAGACCAGCGCGCTGCCTTGATCAGCGCTCGCGCGACGCCTGCGCGATCCGGCGCGGTCGCGACGACACGGCCGTTACGCAGACCGACGAACCCTCGTCCCTCTCGATCGGGCGCAATCTGGCACAGATGTTTTCCGTGGAAGAAGGCCAAGCTGGTCATCGCGACACTCCCAACCGGACGGCCTCGGCCTGCTCCAAGTGCTTGGTCGCCAAAACCCAGCCCTGCGGTCCCGCCGGCATTGGAACGGCGCGGACCCGCCCAGCTAGTCGCAAGGGCCGCAGGCAAGCCCTGACCCGTCTTGCCATTGTGACTTCCAGCTTCGCGTCAGCGAGGTCGAGTTCCCGCGACTCGACGACCGCTCTTGCCAGCGCCCGCGATGTGAGCGGTCCCTCGGCTTCTCTCAAGCAATCGACGACTATGCCCTTGATCTCTCCCGGAGCAGCGGAATGCGGTGGCCGAACCCGCTTTGCGGCAATCTGGCTGATGTCAATGTCCGGTTTGATCAGCACGAGCACGGCGTCCAGATTTTGGATCGCCTTCTGAAGTTCCCGGATGCGCCCCTGATGCTGCTCCAACTCGCCGTCCAGTTCAGCGCGCTTGCGGACAAGGGCGTGCAGGGCGGCGGAGCACTCGGTGCCGATAGGGATGATCGAACTTGCCATCCCACAATCATAAAGATGGCGATTCAGACCGTCTCGATCGCTAAGGTGTGTTTGCTACCCATAGCCGGTAGTGCGACGGCTCACGCCGACGGACAGGACAAGCCCCTCACCCTTTCGCGCAAGAACGATCGCTACGCTCTCGTGCGCTCAAGCCCTCTCCCGCCGGGAGAGGGTCTTACTCACGTTCCCTGAAACTGCAGCTTGGCCAGACGCGCATATAGGCCGCCCTTGGCTGACAGCTCCGCGTGCGTGCCTTCCTCGACCACCTGGCCGCCGTCCATCACCACGATGCGGTCGGCGCGCAGCACGGTCGCCAAGCGGTGGGCGATGACCAGGGTGGTGCGCGCCTCCATCGCCTGATCCAGCGCGGCCTGAACCAGACGCTCGTTCTCGGCGTCGAGCGCGCTGGTCGCCTCGTCCAGCAGCAGGATCGGCGCCTCGCGCACCAGCGCCCGCGCGATGGCGAGACGCTGACGCTGGCCGCCCGACAGGCTCTTGCCGCGCTCGCCCAGCGGGGTGTCGAAACCTTCCGGCAGGGCGTCGATGAAGCCCAGCGCCTGAGCCTCGGCGGCGACGGCGCGGGCCTCGTCCAGCGTGGCGGCCTCGCGGCCGAAGCGGATGTTCTCCAGCGCCGACCCCGAGAACAACGGCGCCTCCTGCGACACCCAGGCGAAGCGGTTGCGCACATCGACCGGGTCGGCCGCGCGCACGTCCACCCCGTCCACCGACACCAGACCGGATTGCGGATCATAGAAGCGCAGCAGCAGGCGGAAGACCGTCGACTTGCCCGCGCCCGACGGCCCGACCAGGGCCACGGTCTCGCCCGGCCGCACGGTCAGGCTGAAGCCCTTCAGCGCGGGCAGGTCCGGACGGCCCGGATAGGCGAAATCCACCGCCGACATCGACACCTCGCCGCGCGGCGGCTGAGGCAGGGCGACCGGATTGGGGGGCGGAGCGATGGCGGGGGTCGCCCGCATCAGTTCGTCGATCCGTTCCATGGCGCCCGCCGCCTTCTGTACGTCGCCCCAGCTTTCGCCTAGCGCCCCGACCGCGCCCGCCGCGAACACCGATAGCAGGACGAACTGCAGCAGGGTGCCCGGCGTCATGGTCCCGGCGATCACGTCCTGCGCCCCCAGCCACAGGACCAGGGTCACGCCGCCGAACATCACCATGATGATCATGGCGGTCATCACGCCGCGCGCCCTCATCCGCTTCAGGGAGACGCCGAACGCCTCCTCCACCGCCGCGCCGAAGCGGCCGATGGCGCTCTTTTCACGGCCGAAGGCCTGCACCGTCTCGATGGCGTCGACGCTTTCGCCCGCAAAGCCCACGGCCCCGGCGAAGGTGTCCTGCGACTGCACCGTCAGGCGGCGCACCACCCGGCCGAACAGAAACAGCGGCACGATCAGCACCGGCACGATCAGCAGGACGAAACCCGTCAACTTGGGGCTGACGAAGAACAGCAGGATCACCCCGCCGATCAGCGTCAGGAAGTTCCTCAGCGCATAGCTGATCGAAGTGGTCAGCAGCGTATCCACCAACTGGATGTCCGTGGTCAGACGCGACAGCACCTCGCCCGTCCGCATATGGGCGAAGAAGACCGGGTCCAGCGTCAGGATGCGCTGGAACAGCGCCGTGCGCAGATCGGCGATCATCCGCTCGCCCGTCTTGGTGACGTAGAAATAGCGCAGCGCCGTCGCCAGCCCCAGCACCACGGCGTTGAGACCCAGGATCAGGAACCACTTGTCGATATTGGCGCCGCCGTTCTCGAACCCCTGGTCGATGGCGCCGCGCGCCGTCGCCGTCAGGGCCAGCGACGCGACCGTCGATCCGATCAGCCAGACCGTGGCGATGGCCGCGTCCATCTTGTGCCGCCCCAGGAAGGGCAGCAGCCGTCCCAGAGGGCGGATGTTGCGGCTCTTGGCGCGCTTGCCGCCCGCCTCGTCCATCTGTTCGGCCAGAACGGCGCCGGCGCCGGGGCGGCCGGTCGGTTGGGCGTGACGTTGAGGTTCAGCTTGGGTCATGGTCGCGCTCTTGCCCCGGAACGCCCCCCGGTGTAAACGCCGCCCCTCGCTCCCGTCGCGCCCTGCGGCGGGATTCTCTATTTACGCGCAGTGACGGTCGGCATCGTCGTCGCGCAGAGACGGACAAGATCGATGAAAGCGGACACGCACCCCGACTACCACTTCATCACTGTTGTGATGACCGACGGCACCACCTACCAGACCCGTTCGACCTACGGGAAGGAAGGCGCAACGCTGAACCTGGACATCGACCCGACGTCTCACCCGGCCTGGACCGGCGGCAACCAGCACCTGATGGACCGCGGCGGCCGCGTCTCGCGCTTCAACAACAAGTTCGGCGGCTTCATCAAGAAGTAAGCCACGCTTGGTGCGACAAGTTCGCCACAAAAGCGCCGGTCCCAGGACCGGCGCTTTTTTGTTGCCCGGAACACCGTTAACATGGGCGCGTTCGATTACTCGGGGCGTGGACGTTGGGTCCGGGCCGATATCGGACCACAAGAGTTACAGACGATGAACCGACGGGAATTGGGCCTTGGCGTCGCCACGACGAGCCTGACGCTGGCAGCCGCGAACGGGGCGCTGGCCCAGACGCGCACCACGGACCCGCAGATCTTCATCGCCGGCTTCGACGCCCAGGCCGGCCGCCTGCCCGCGGCCCAGCAGGCTGACGTCCGCGCCGTCTATCAACTGACCGGCGGCAAGCCCATCTGGACCGCCGACCGCCTGCGCATCCTGCAGGAAGTCGCCCAGGGCGCTGAACGTCACGGCCTGCCCGCCGGGGACTTCTTCGACTTCGTCGGCCTGGCCGCCGACCGCGAGACCGCCGAGATCCGCACCACTGCCGCCGCCCTGGCCTACGCCAAGGTTCTGTCCGAGGGCCGCGTCCGGCCCGAGACGGTCGAAGAGCTGTGGGAGATGCAGAAGAACAGCGTGGACCTGCCGCGCGGCCTGGTCGACGCCGTGGCCGCCAACAAGCTGAGCCAGTGGTTCGACGCCCTGCCCCCGACGGACCTGGGCTACACCAATCTGTCGGCCGGTTACGCCCGCTACCGCCGCATCGCCCGCCAGGGCGGCTGGCCCGCCTTCCGTATCGGCGGCACCATCGAGCCGGGAACCAGCGACCCGCGCATCCCGGCCCTGGTCGCCCGCCTGGCCGCCGAGGGCGACCTGAGCGCCGCCGCCGCCGAACGGTTGAAGGGCAACCTGGCCTACGGCCCCGAATTGGAGCAGGCGGTCCGCAGCTTCCAGACCCGCCACGGCCTGGGGTCCGACGGCCGCATCGGCGGCGCCACCCAGCGCTCGCTGACCGCCACCGCCGAGGATCGCGCCCGCCAGATCGCCCTGAACCTGGAGCGCCGTCGCTGGCTGAAGCGCGACCTGAATCCCGAGCGGATCGAGGTCAACACCGCCGCCGCCATCATGGTCTACTGGAAGGACGGCAAGCCGGTTCACTCCAACCGCGTGGTCGTCGGCACCGCCGCCAACCAGACCCCCAGCCTGGAGAAGCCCTTCGCCTCGGTCGTGGCCAATCCGCCGTGGACAGTGCCCATGGGCATCGCCCGCCGTGAAATCCTGCCCAAGGGCCCCGGCTACCTGGCCGCCAACGACATGTACGTCAACGCCGACGGCTGGGTGGTGCAACGCGCCGGTCCGAAGTCGTCGCTGGGCAATGTGAAGTTCGAACTGCAGGACAGCTACGCCATCTTCCTGCACGACACCCCGGCGCGGGGCGCCTTCAACCTGTCGGTGCGCCAGCGCAGCCACGGCTGCGTGCGGGTGCAGGACGCCATCGGCTTCGCTCGCCTGCTGCTGTCGCCCGATCCCGAGCGTCTGGCCCTGTTCGACGCGGCCCAGGCCAGCGGCGAGACCAAGCGCGTGACCACCGGCCGCAACATCGGCGTGCGCCTGCTGTACTGGACCGCCTTCGTCGACGGTCAGGGCCGCGTCGCCTTCCGCGAGGACGTCTACAAGCGCGACGCCAAGCTGGCCGACGCCCTGGGCATCGCCGTCAACCTGCCCCAGGTCATAGCCGACGCCCCGATCGATCCGGATGAAGTGACGCCGTAAGGCATCCACCTCTCTCCTCTCGTTGCATGGGGAGGAGAAGCCTTATCCGAAGGCGGCGCGCAGCAGGTCCATCTGGTTCAGGACGGGATTGGCCGGCGCCTCGGCGGGCTCGACGTACATCTGGCGGTCCAGATGCAGGACGCGGTCGTAGAGCTTCTCGGCTCGCACCGCGTATTCGATCAGGGCGATGGGCAGGTCGCCGCGACGCGGCTCCGTCTCGATGCGGCGATCGGCGAGGCGATAGCGGGGGTCGCCCGCCGCCTCGGCGCTCATGTCCTGTTCCCGCACGGCGCGCTGCACCAGCAGCCAAGACGCAATCTGCATCAGCCGCGTCGTCAGCTTCATGCTCTCGCCCGCATAGGACAGGGCGGCCGCGCGCGACAGCAGGCGCGAATCCTGGCGTCCGTCGCCGTCCAGATAGGCGGCGGTCTCCTCGACCAGCTCCATGCCTTCGCGGAAGGTGCGCTCGAAGAGCTCCGAGCGTGCGAAGTCCAGCACTTCGGCGCCGGCGAGGCGCGTCGGGGTCAGATCGGCTTCGATGGCTGTCACGGGCGTCTATCCATGCATCTCATGCATCCGCTGGGTGCAATCGTCATGCCACGGAAGCTGATTCTGCGGGAGAGGGCCGTCGAAACCGTCCCCAACCGCCCGCGCCTCAGCGGAAGTTGAACAGCGCGTCGGCGGCGCTGCGCTGCGAGGACTTGCCGTCGATAGCCGCGCGGGATCGGGCGATCTCGGCCTCCAGGGCGGCGATCCGCTCCTGCAATTCGTCCACAGCGTAGAGGTCCAGGTCTTCGCGTCCCAGGGCGGCGATGGCCTCGCCGCGCTGCGGCCGAGGCTCCAGATCTTCGAAACTCATCCTCGCCTCCTTGGCCATTTCGAGCATGAACCCCTATGTGAACGCCGCATTGATCCGGAATGCAAGCCAAGGGAGCCGCCGTGCCCGCAACCATGAAGGCCATAGAGATCGAGAACGGACGCGGCCCCGCCGACGCCCTGCGCCTGACCACGCGCCCCCTGCCCGCTCCGGGCCCCGGTGAAATCCGCATCCGCGTACGTGCGGCGGGCGTGAACCGTCCCGACATCGTCCAACGCGAAGGTCGCTATCCGCCCCCGCCGGGCGCTTCGGACATTCTTGGACTAGAGGTCGCGGGCGAGGTCGACGCCCTGGCCGATGGCGTGTCGCGCTGGGCCGTCGGCGACCGGGTCTGCGCCCTGCTGGGCGGCGGCGGATACGCTGAATACGCCTTGGTCGACGCCCGCCACGCCCTGCCGATCCCCGACGGCCTCGATTTCACCCAGGCCGCCGCCCTGCCCGAGACCGCCTTCACCGTCTTCGCCAACGTCTTCGAAGGCGGCGGGCTGAAGGCGGGCGAGACCCTGCTGATCCACGGCGCCACCAGCGGCATCGGCGTCATGGCCATACAGATGGCCAAGGCGGCGGGCGCCCGAGTCATCGCCACCTCTCGCGGCGCCGCCAAAGCCGAGGCCGCCCGCGCCCTGGGCGCCGACGTCAGCCTGGACGCGACTGAGCACGATCTGGCCGCCGCCATCCAGGAGGCGGGCGGCGCCGATGTGGTGCTGGACATGGTCGGCGCGGCCTACGCAGAGCTGAACCTCAACGCCCTGAAGCCCGGCGGGCGCTGGGTGGTGATCGCCACCCTGACCGGCGCCAAGGCCGAGATCGACCTGATGCGGATCATGCTGAAGCGGATCGTCCTGACGGGCTCGACCCTGCGCAGCCGCCCGGCCGACGAAAAGGCCCGCCTGGCGGCCGCCGTCGAGGCGACCGTTTGGCCCTGGGTCGCGTCCGGCGCCGTTCGCGCCCAGGTCGAGGCGACCTTCCCCCTGGCCGAAGCGGACGCAGCCCACGCCCATCTGGAGGCGGGCGCCCACGTCGGCAAGGTCGTGCTTCTGCCCTAAAAGAAAAGGACGGGAGGCCGCAGCCTCCCGCCCTCGTTTTCAGACAGGCCGGTGTTTACCAGCGACCGCCGCCGCGCGCCGGACGCAGCGACGAAATCCGGTCGTTCATGCCCGTATTGGCCAGGTTGCGCATATCGCCGCTGACGATCTCGCAACGGCCGCGATAATAGGCGTCTTCACAGACCTCCCAGGCGCCGCGCGACAGGCGGATCGAGCTGATCGCGTCGTTCATGCCCATGTTGCGCAGGTTCGGGACTTCCTCACGGAAGCTCATCGACTGGCCGCGATAATCAGAGTCGCGATAGACGGTGATCGAGGATCGGCCCCAGCCGCCGTTGCCGGGGCGACCGTCGTCCCAACCGCCGCCGGGGCGGCCTGGACGCCCGTCATCCCATCCGCCGCCCGGACGGCCGGGGCGGCCGCCGTTCTCGAAATCGCCCTGAAAGCGGCCGCAGACCAGGCGTCCGTCGCGGTTGACGATCTCCTCGCTGGAGCAGCGCGCCAACTCGATCGAGGTCTCGCGCATATTGCCCCGCATGTCACGGCAATCGGCGTAGAGGCGCCCCTGATTCACATACGACCCGGTGCAGCTCTGCGCATACGACCCGCGCGGCGCGCCGCGCTGCATCACCTGCGCCTCCGCCGTGCTCACATTGACGACGGAAAAGCCGCCCGCCGTCATGACCAGTCCTGCCGCTGCAATCACGAACTTCTTCATGACACGGTCTCCTTCGAGGTTTCTCTTGGCGCACAACGCGCTCTGGCCCCCAATGTTCATCACGACAGATGAACCTTCGCTGTATGAAGACGACAGACGACGTTTTCATTTCGGCCAAGATCACCTATAAAGGCCTTCTCGCGCCCGGCCGAAAAGGTCGGGCGCCGTCGATTCAAACGCCCGTTTTTCGGGCCGCAACCGCCGGGATCCATGCCCATGACCGACATCCTGATGCCCAAGGCCACCGCGGTCTGGCTGGTGGACAACACCTCGCTCTCGTTCGAGCAGATCGCCGACTTCTGCGGCCTGCACCCGCTTGAGGTGCGCGGCATCGCCGACGGCGACGTGGCGCGCGACATTCGCGGCGCCGACCCCATCGTCAACGGCCAGCTGACCCGCGAAGAGCTGGACAAGGCCCAGAACGATGAAAACTACCGCATGAAGGCCGTGGTCAGCCGCCACGCCGAACTACTGAAGCCCGCCAAGTCGGGTCCGAAATACACGCCGGTTTCGCGTCGTCAGGATCGCCCGGACGCCATCATGTGGTTCGTCCGCAACCACCCCGAAGTGACCGACGCCCAGATCGCCAAACTGCTGGGCACCACCAAGGCCACGATCGAGAGCGTGCGCAACCGCACCCACTGGAACTCGGCCAATATCAAGCCGGTCGATCCGGTGACGCTGGGCCTGACCGGCCAGCTGCAGCTGGACGAAGTGGTGCGCAAGGCCGCCGACAAGAAGGCCAAGGACGACGCCAAGAACGGCGTCCTGCAACCCATCGAGACCGAGGCCGAACCGGAAGTCGTCCTGGAAGAGGCCGAAGAAGAATACGGCCTCGGCGCCGAGCCCACGGCCGAATCGGTGTTCGGCTCGCGCGACTGATCCAACCGATCGACAAATACAAAACGGCCCCGGAAGATCGCTCTTCCGGGGCCGTCGTCGTTTCGGATGCTAGGCCCGCTAGTGGTTTCGGGCTTCCAGACTACTGATCTCTTCCTTAAGTCGCAGCTTTCGCTGCTTCAGCTCCCTGAGGTGTGTCGGGTCCGCGGTGGGGCGGCGCATCTCCTGCTGGATCGTTTCATCCAGCGACCGATGCCGATTACCCAGTTCGCGAATACGAGCCTCGATGGTCATGGCTTGCGCCTCCATGTCTAAGGGACCACTACACTGAGCGCCCGGTTCGGCGAGGTGTGGAATCACATTGCAGTGACCCCCGCCGCTCCGGACACGGACAGGTTGGAGGCGAATTTGGCCGATGTTGTGAACACGACCGTTCGGGCGCCGGCGCCCCCTCGGCTAGTCGTTGGAATCTCAGGTGCTTCGGGCGTCATCTATGGCGCGCGCGTGCTGGACGCCCTGCGCGAACTGGGGGTCGAGAGCCACCTGGTCGTCACCCGCGCCGCCCTGCTCACCTTGTCGCAGGAGACGGATCTCACCCCCGACGAGCTGACGGCCAAGGCGGATGTGGTCCATCGGCTGAACGATGTCGGGGCCACCATCTCATCCGGCTCCTTCCGCACGCTCGGCATGATCGTCGCCCCCTGTTCGGTGCGGACCATGAGCGAGATCGCCACCGGCGTGACCTCGACCCTGCTGACCCGCGCCGCCGACGTGACTCTGAAGGAGCGCCGCCCCCTGGTGCTGATGGTGCGCGAGACGCCGCTGCACTTGGGTCACCTGCGCACCATGACCGCCCTGGCCGAGATGGGCGCCGTCATCGCCCCGCCGCTGCCCGCCTTCTACGCCAAACCCGACAGTCTGGGGCAGATGATCGACCAGTCGGTCGGCCGGGCGCTGGACGTCTTCGGCCTGGACTGGTCGGCCGTGCGCCGCTGGGAAGGACTAAAGGGCGGAGCCGAAGCATGAGCGACGATCTGTGGACCTGGGCCTGCGCCGCCTACGCCGCGCCGGGCGTCGCCGAAGCCTGCCTGTCGCTGCAGGACTATCACGAACAGAACGTCCCCCTGCTGCTGTGGGCCGCCTGGACCGCCGCCACAGGCCGCCGCCCGGACGAAGAGACGATCGAGGCCGCCTGCGACACCGCCCGCGCCTGGCAGACCACCACCATCGCCCCTCTGCGCGCCGTACGCCGCACGCTGAAGACGCCCGTGCCGGACCTTGAGACGGACGCCCGCCTGGCCGTGCGCGAGCAGGTGAAGGCCGCCGAATTAGCCGCCGAGCGCCATCTGCTGAACGGGCTCGAAGGCCTGGCTCCCGCCCCGACCGAAACGCCTCGCCCGCCCGTCGACGCCATGGCCGATGCAGCGCGCCTGTGGGATCGCGTCGTGCCGCGTCCGGCGCTCAGAACCCTGTCCGACCTGCTTCCGACCTGACGCCAGCTCAGCTATAATCCCCCGGCCCGGGGCCTGATCATGAACGACGACGAACCTTACCTGTCCGAAGAAGACAAGGAGCTGCGCGCGCAGCTCTCCCTGCTGTTGCAGGAGCACGCAGACCTGGACGCCTCCATCGAAGCCCTGGCCCTGCTGCCCGCGCCCGATCAACTCATGATCGCCCGCCTGAAGCGCAAGAAACTGGCCCTGCGCGACGATATCGTGAAGCTGCAGGATCGCATCCTGCCCGACATCATCGCATAATCATATAACGCCAGTCATTGACTCTTGTGTCGTTAACGGTGGAGATGACATCGTCACCCACTGGCAGGAGAGAACCGATGCGTCTGCGTAAGATTCGTAATGCCGTGCTTCTGGCGTCCGTGACGGCGGCGACGTCATTGCTGTCCTTCGGAGCCGGAGCGCAATCTCCCAATATTATGTACCATCGTACCTTTTATAGCGACGCTACGCTGACGGTACAGGTCGGCTGGTACCGTGACAAATGTTGGAATGGGCGAGTCGTCGCTTCGCCCGTCCAAGGCGTTACTTCGCCCTACTACACCCTTGAAGCCATCGGATCTTGCGGCGGTTACTGGTAACCTAGTCGCGGAGGCCGTCCAGAATGGCCTCCGCAATCCGCCCCCCCCTCTTACAGCGGCAGGACCGAGGTGTCCTTGACCTCTTCCATCACGGCGTAGGTGCGGGTCTCGCGCACGCCCGGCATGACGATCAGGGTGTCGGCCAGGAAGATGCGGTAGGCCGCCATATCCTTCATCCGCACCTTGACCAGATAGTCGAAGCCGCCCGCCACCATGTGGCACTCCAGCACCTCGGGCGAGCGGCGGATGCGCTCGGCGAACTGGTCGAAGATGTCCGAGGTCGTGCGGTCCAGCAGCACCTCGATGAAGATCAACAGTTCACGCTCGGCGAACTTCGGATCGATCAGGGCGGTGTAGCCGGTGATGACCCCCCGCTCGCGCAGTCGCCGCACCCGCTCGAAGCAGGATGACGCCGACATGTTGCAGGCGGCCGCCAGATCCTGATTGGTGATCCGTCCGTCCTGCTGCAGCACCCTCAGGATGCGGCGGTCGGCGTCGTCCAGCTTGTATTCCCCAGCGCTCATGCGCTCTCCCCCCTTACGCTTTACAGATTCCCGACACTGACAAAGCCGCAGGTGATCTGCAACGCGTCTGTCAGCGACGGATGGCCGACGCCCTCCGACGTCGGCCCGGTGTCGACTATTGCCCCGATCGCTTCGCCGCGGCGGCTTGCTTGCTCTGGGCGATGAAGGCTTCCATCTCGGCGGTCATGGCCGGGATGGTGGCCACGCCGATGGCCAGCAGGTGATCGTGGAAGGCCTTGATGTCGAAATCGGCCCCCAGCTCCGCCTCGGCCAGCCGGCGCAGGCGCACGATCTCGATCTCGCCCAGCTTGTAGGACAGGGCCTGCCCCGGCCAGGTGATGTAGCGGTCGATCTCGGTGCCGACCTCATGGTCGGACAGGGCGGTGTTCTCGCTCAGGAAGGCCACCGCCTGTTCGCGCGTCCAGCCCTGCGAGTGCACGCCGGTGTCGATCACCAGGCGCGCCGCGCGCCACATCTCATAGGTCAGGCGGCCGAAGTCCTCATAGGCGTCTTCATAGATGCCCATCTCGACGGCCAGCTTCTCGGTGTAGAGGGCCCAGCCCTCGCCGAAGGCCGAGATATAGGTCTGGGCGCGATAGTCGGGCATGGGCGGATGTTCGCGGCGCAGATTGCCCTGCCAGGCGTGGCCGGGGTTGCACTCGTGCACCGTCAGCGCCGGGATGTTGTAGCGCGGTCGCGACGGCAGGTCGTAGGTGTTCAGCAGACAGACGCCATTGCCGCCTCGACCGGCCGTGTAATAGGGCGCGATGGCGTCCGGCACGGGGATCAGGCTGAAGGTGTCGCGCGGCTTCAGGTTGAAATACTGACCGATCTTGCCGTCGACCTTCTTGATGACCCAGGCGCCGTGCCACAGCAGGTGCTCGGGCTTGTCATAGTGGAACTGCGGGTCGGTCTTCAGGAAGTGGATGAACTCGGCGAAGGTGCCGGTCCAGCCGGTGCTGCGCATCACCACCTCCATCTCGGCGCGAATGCGCGCGACCTCGCCGCGGCCGATGGCGTGGATCTGGTCAGGGGTCAGGTTGACGCTGGTGTATTGGCGAATCTGCGTCTGATAGAAGTCGTCGCCGTCCGGCAGGCGGTTGGCTCCCAGGGTGTCGCGCGCGCCCGGCATGTATTCGTCGCGGATGAAGCTCAGCAGAGTGCGATGCGCCGGCACGACCTGCTGCTGGATCGCCTGAACGGCGGCGGCGCGCAGACGCGTCTTGTCCGCCTCGGAAATGTTCGCCGGCATGGTCAGGAAGGGTTTGTAGAAGGGGTTCTGGGCGACATCCGTCGGCTCCGTCACCGCCAGGATCGACACGTCCCGCCCGACCAGCGAGGCCTTGGGCTGGGTGAAGCCGCGCGCCAGGCCAGCGCGCATATTGGTGATCTGCTGGTCGAAGTAGCGCGGCACGTCCCGTATCTGGGACAGATAGCGCTCATAGTCCTCAACCGAGGTGAAGGTCGCATTGCCCATGCCCGTCAGCGACGACCAGAAGGCGCTGTCCGAGTTGAAAGGCATCTCATACAGGCGGTGACGGCCGTCATCGACGAAGTTGTCGATCTGGTGCCTGTAGACGGCGTAGTTGGTGCGCTGGTTCGGCGACAGCTGATCCGGAGAAATGGCGTCCAGACGGCGCTGAACATCGATCCAGTAGGCCAGCCGGCGTTGCTGGGTGGCGGCGCTGACGTCCGGCAGGGTGCTGGGCTTGGCGTTACGGCCCGGCAGCTCCTTCTGGCGCCAGGCCCACTCCTCGGCGGCGATGGCTTCGAACTGGGCGTCCAGAGCCGAAGGCGCAGCGGCGGCGGGCGCCGCGTCGGGCGCACGAGCCAGGGTCGGCGTCGGGGCGGCGGCGAAGGCCAGCAGGCCGACGGCGACTGCAATGGCGCTATAGGCGGTCAGGGTCTTCATCGTCTTCCCCCAAAAAACAGAAACAGACGCCTTGTCAGCGTCTCCAAGGTGAGAAGCCGCCCGAGACCGGACGGCTTCCCATTCTGGATTAGAACTGGGCGTTCACGCCAATGTACACGTAACGGCCAAGGTTATTGTAGATGCTGGCGTTGAAGCCGTTATATAACGACGTTCCAGTCCAGGTGAACGGCGTCTGCGGCGGCGCTTCATCGGTGAAGTTGTTCACCCCGCCGAAGACAGAGAAGCGATCGAACCGATACTCGGCGCGCAGGTCGTGGGTCAGCCACGACGGAGCCTTCCACACTTCGTACGAGCCGACAGAGTCCTGATTGCTGCGCACGACGCTGCTCAGGTAGCGGTTGGCGTAGGACAGCGACAGCTTGTCATAGTCCCACGACACGCGGAAGTTGACCCGGCGCTTGGGATTGGGCGCCTCGCCGGCCTGTTCGTCGCGCACGCTGGCGTCGCCCGGAACCGGATCATAGGTCAGCTCGTCCAGGAAGCCCGCCGCCACGTTGAACGACAGCGAGCCGTAGGGCGGCAGGCCCAAGGCCTCTAGGTCCGTGCGATAGGACGCCGTCACGTCCCAACCCGAGTTGGTGTACTCGGCGACGTTCATCACCTGGTTGATCACCCGGCTGATGTTGCCGTCGGCGCCGCGCATGACGTTGCCGCAGAACGGATTGTCCAGGGTCGGGCTGTCGACGCAGTTGTTGATGATCGTGCGCGCGCCGAACGAGGCGATGACGTCGCTGATCTTGATGTCGTAGTGGTCGATGGTGACCGCCAGGCCCGGCAGGAAGGTCGGCGTCAGGACGACGCCCAGCGTCAGGGTTTCGCCCTCTTCCGGGTTCAGGTCCGGGTTGCCCTTGCTGACGGACGGCTTGGTCGCGATCGACTGGGTGAAGTCGGGCGCCAGGCCCAGGGCCGCGCAGTTCGCCTTGCGGTTGGCGGGATAGTTGCCCAGGTTCAACCGCGTCGCGTCGCAGGGATCGTCGAACAAGGCGAAGCCTTCGCTGCCGCCGTCGAACAGTTCGCTGATGTTCGGCGCGCGCACGGCCTTGGCGTAGTTGGCGCGGAAACGGATGTTGCGGTCGACCGTCCACTCCATGCCCAGGCCATAGCTGCTGTCGCCGCCCGTGGTGGTGTAGTCCTGGAAGCGATAGGCCGCCGTGAGGTCCAGATACTGGATGAAGGGCACGTCGGCCAGCAGCGGCAGATTCACCTCGCCGAAGATTTCCTTGGACTCATAGGCGCCCTCGGTTCTGGCCTGGGTGTTCTGGAAGATCAGCGCCTTCTGCGAACGCATGTCCGGCACGGCGCGGCTGGCTTCCTTGCGCCATTCCACGCCCGCCGCGAAGGCGACCGGCAGGCTGGTTCCGCTGAACAGCGACGGATAGGAGAACAGCTCGCCGTTGACGCTGGCCACCGCGTTCCACTGACGGATGCGATCATTGCGAACCGTGTAGATGTAGGAATAGTCGATCGCCTCCTGAGAGCCGACATAGGCGCCGAACAGGTTCAGCGGCTGGCAACCCCGCGCCCGCGCATCCGCGCTGCGGCAGACGATCTGGTTCGTCGACGGATCGCGCCAGGCGTCGATCGATTCATAAAACTCCTTCTGCAAACGGTCGAAGTTGGTGAACTCCGACTCGGTCTGGCCGTAGTTGACGTAGGCCTCGAACCGCCAGCCGTTGCTGAAGGCGCCGTCCACCCCGGTCACGAAGCGCGTGGTGTCGTAGACGCTTTGCGTGGTGCGGATGCCGAAGTCGGTGTCGATCCGGCTGATGTCGAAGAACGCCATATTGGCCTGCGCCAGCATGGTCTTCAGTTCATCAGGCAGGAAGGCGTTATCCGCCTTGATACGATAGGCGTTGCCCGTCGACATGCCCGGCGAACTGTCGGCGAAGGTGCCGTTCCGCGCCTGGCTGCTGGCCTCCATATGGAAATACTTGGCTTCGGCGAACAGATTCAGTTCGCTGATGAAGTCGCCCGAGGGCTGGAACTGGTGGCGCAGCTGCAGCTCGCCGCCGAAACGCTCGACCGGGGTGCGCAGCATGTCGTCGCGCAGCTTGAAGCCGTCGCCGCCGATCGACAGCTTCTGCTCGCGCCCGGCGCCGTCGTACAGGATCTGGCCGCGGTCGAACGGGACCAGCTTGCCGTCCGGCGTGAAGGTCAGGGCGAAGGCCTTGTTGGCGCCGATCGGCGTGACGATGACCGGGGTGAAGAAGTCGTTCTGGGTGTTGGTGTAGACGTCCCGCGCCATGATGAAGGACGGCAGGCCGTCGTTGGCGCTCTTCTTGTTCGGGTTCGGAATCTCGGCCAGGGAGCTCATGGCGTAGTCGCGCTCGTGGCGGAACAGCCCCTCGGACTTGTCATAGGTCAGAGCGCCCATGATGTTGGTCCGGTCGTCATTGAAGTTCCGACCCACGGCGACCGAGCCGTAGTAGGTGTTCGGACCGTCGGCCGAGCCGTACTGCGTCTGGACGGCGATGCCGTCGAAGTCCTGCTTGGTGATGAAGTTGACCACCCCGGCCACGGCGTCCGCGCCATAGACCGCCGACGAACCGCCCGTCACCGTGTCGATGCGTGCGATCGTCGTCTTGGAGATGGAGTTCACGTCCACCGCGCTGGTGCCCGCCGTGCCGGCGACATGGCGGCGGCCGTTGACCAGCACCAGGGTGCGGCTGGCCCCCAGATTACGCAGGTTCAGCGTGGCCAGCCCCTGGCCGGCGACGGTGTTGGTGGTGCTGGAGGCCGAGGCGCCCAGGCCGACCTGCGGCTGACGCGACATGGCGTCGATCAGGTTGGTGACGCCGGTGTTCTCGATCTCCTGGGCGTCGACGACGTTGACGGGCGTCGCCGCCTCGACGTTCGGGCGGCGGATACGCGAGCCCGTCACGACGATGTCGGCGACAGCGCTGGCTTCCGGCTCGGAGGCAGGCGTTTCGGATTGGGCCCAGGCAGGCTGGGCGGCGGCGGCCGTGACGGCCAGACCGGCGATTATCGTGCCGGTCTTCAGATACGCAGACAGTCTCATTCGATCACCCCTCGTTTTTGATCTGAAACCCAGGCGGGCCGTCCCCATTCGGCGTCGCCTGCGTCGCTGTTTTGGATCAGCGCCCTCCTTGCGCCTCCCCTCGTTCGGCTTTTTGCCGATCGACCATCGCCTTGACGTCGGCCAGCAGAGCCGGCGCGTCGTAGGCGACCCCGCGCGCCACCGTCCAACGCACCCCGCCGACCGTCTCGATGCGGTTCTCGGGGCTCAGGCGCTCATGTCCGGTGCCGTACAAGGTCTTGAAATTCGCCAGCGGATTCTCGGTCGTGATGACCAGATCCGCGCTCATGCCCGGCCGCACGATACCGAAGGTCGGCGCCTTGCCGGTCGGCTCGGCCAGGGTCGTCGCCCCGTCCATCGTCGCGGCGCGCACGATCTCCAGCGGGTGGAAGCCCGCCTCCTGCAGCAGCTCCAGCTCCTCGATGTAGCCAAAACCGTACAGCTTCCAGATGAATCCGGAGTCCGATCCCACCGTCACCCGACCGCCGACCTTCTTGTAGTCGTTCACCAGCCGCATGAACCGCTCGTAGAAGCGGCGCCACGCCACCTCGTTCGAAGTCGTCCAGTCGAAGAAGTAGCTGCCGTGATTGTCGCGCGTGGACTGGAAATAGTCCGCCAGCGCCGGAAGCGTATAGGTCTGGTGCCAGGGCGCGTTGCGCGCCCGCATCAGATCGCGCGACGCCGCATAGATGGTCATGGTCGGATCGAAGACGACGCCCGCCTTCTTCTGCGCCTCCAGATAGGCGTACCATTGCGCCGAACCCGGCTCGACCTCGTCCCAGATCTCGGCCGCTTCGCCGAAGCGCTTCTGCTCGTCGTAGAAGTTGTAGTCGGTCGGATAGTCCTGGATCGTCCGCCCGCCCAGCAGCGACTCGAAGTGGCCGTAAAAGTGGGTGATGGTCCCCAGGCCCGCCGCCGCCAGCTGTTCGGCGTTCAACTGGGCCACGCCCGGCTGGGCGATGTGGGCCACCGTGCCCATGTGGTTCTTCTTGGCCTCGTCGATGGCGGCCAGGACCACCTCGGGCGTCTCGTCGCCGCGCAGGAAGAATTTGATGCCGTCCACGCCGTTGGCCGCGCCCCAGCGCACCCATTCGCGCGCCATCTCGGGGTTGCGGATGCGGCCGCGCGACCAGCCTGAGCCGATGGTCTGATAGTTGAAGATGCGCGGGGCGACGATCTCGCCGCGCGCCGAACGGGCCTTCTCCGACACGGCGATGTCATGCGGCGCCAGGCTGACGCCGCGCACAGTGGTCACGCCGTGGGCCAGCCACAGCTTGTAGACATACTCCAGGTCCGGCGCCTTCTGCGGGCTGCCGCCGTGGGCGTGGGCGTCGACGAAGCCGGGCATGACGTACATGCCGCGCGCATCGATCTCATGCGCCGCGTTCAGCGGCGGGCGGCCCTCACGCTCGGGCAGTCCGGGCCAACCGGCCTGGATGATGTCCGTGATCTTGTCGTTCTCGATGACGATGTCGACCGGCCCCATGGGCGGCGCGCCCGTGCCGTCGATCAGCATGGCGCCGCGCACCACCATCAACGGATAGGGACCGAAACCCTCATCGGCGCGGCGCGGCGGCGCCGGATTGAGCGTGGCGCGCGCCTGAGCCGCCTGAGCCTGGCCCTGGGCCTGCGTCTGGGCCACAGCCGTGCTCGGCGCCCCCGTCGCCAACAACAGCGCCGCCGCGCAGACAGCCCCCGCCCCCATAAGGACAGCCTTCACCCCTAGCGTCGTCCGCAAGCTGCAATCCCTCCCAAGATTGGGGGCCGAAGCCCCTGCAAGCGCTTGTCCGGCGTTTGACCGGTCCTTGAATCGCTAGCACCCCGGAGGAAGCATGAGCTTCGGATATTGCCGGTACGACGAAATAAAATTCACACGATCGTCGAAAAACTGAGCCATCTTCGAAATGCGCTTTTTCAGGCCAAATGCAGGATCGAAACGTTGTTTCTGCGGCAAATCTGAATTTATGATCCAATGATCAGGATATGAAGCGGCCTTTCAGGGTCGTTTTTTCTGTTGCGGCATAGCTTGGCCACCCCAAGCCTTTGCCGAGAATACTACGGAAAAACACCGTTATTCCGAATATTTTCACATCCGCCGCCAAGAACCGTCTGGGGGAAGACGCATGAGTTTCATGACACGCCGCAAGGCTCTGCCTGCGCTGGGAGGGCCGCCCAAGGCTCATGGCCTGAAACCCACCCTGTCCTGGCCGCATCTGGTCGCCCTGGGCGTCGGCGCCATTGTCGGCACCGGCATCTACACCCTGATCGGCGTGGGGGCCGAACGGGCCGGACCTGCGGTCATGCTGGCCTTCGTCATTGCGGGAATCGTCTGCGTCTGCGCCGCCCTGGCCTACGCCGAGCTGGCGACCATGATCCCGGAGTCGGGCTCGGCCTACACCTATTCCTACACCACCCTGGGCGAGGGCGCGGCCTGGATGGTCGGCTGGAGCCTGATCCTTGAGTACACCGTCGTCTGTTCGGCCGTGGCCGTGGGCTGGGCGGGTTATTTCTCGGGCATGATGGAAGGCATCGGCATGGGCCTGCCCGCCATGCTGACCTCGGCCCCGTCGCAGGGCGGCATCGTCAACCTGCCCGCCGTCATCATCGTCGCCGCCGTGGCGGGCCTGCTGGTCGCCGGCACCAAGGAAAGCGCCTCGATCAACGCCGTGCTGGTGGTGGTCAAGATCGCCGCCCTGATCGCCTTCGTGGCGATCGCCCTGCCCCACTTCAACCCGGCCAACCTCAAGCCCTTCATGCCCTACGGCTTCTCGCACGGCATCGGCGCCGAGATGGGCGTCATGGCGGCGGCGGCCATCATCTTCTTCGCCTTCTACGGCTTCGACGCCGTGGCCACGGCGGCAGAAGAGACCCGCAACCCCGCCCGCGACCTGACCATCGGCATCATCGGCTCGATGGCAGCCTGCGTCGTCATCTACATGGCCGTGGCCATCGCCGCCCTGGGCGCCATGCCCTTCACCGACTTCATGAAGTCGCCCGAACCCCTGTCTCACATCATCCGCACCGTCGGATCGGACCTGTGGGCCACGCTGATCGCGGGCGCGGCGGTCGTCGCCCTGCCCACCGTCATCCTGGCCTTCATGTTCGGCCAGAGCCGCATCTTCTTCGTCATGGCGCGCGACGGCCTGCTGCCGCGCAGCCTGGCCCATGTGTCCGAGCGTTCGGGCGGGCCGGTGCGCGTGACGGCGGGCACGGCCGTCCTGATGGCGATCATCGCCGGCTTCATTCCGCTGGGCGACCTGGCCGCCCTGGCCAACGCCGGAACGCTGGTGGCCTTCGCCTCGGTCGGCCTGTGCCTGATCGTGCTGCGTCGTCGCGAGCCTGGCCGTCCGCGCGTCTTCCGTGCTCCGGTGTGGTGGCTGGTCGGCCCGGTGGCCATCGCGGGTTGCGTCTACCTGTTCTTCAGCCTGCCCGCCTCGACCCAGATCAACTTCGTCATCTGGAACGTGATCGGCGTGGCGGTCTATCTGCTGTACAGCCGCCGCAACAGCCTGCTGAACGACTAAGAAAAGAAGGGCGCCGAGGCTGACCTCGGCGCCCTTTTCAATTCGTCAGCGCGTCGCCTCCGGCCGCGCCTTCTTGCGCAGCCACATGGCCGCATCCGCCTCGGACAGCCAGACCTCCGCGTCGGCCTGTTCAGCATAGGCCCGCACGCCGAACGAACCGCCCAGCGCCAACCGCGTCCCATCCCAGATGAAGCCTTCGCTCTGCAGCGCCTCGCTCAGCCGCCGCGCCTTCTCGCGCCCTTCCTCGGCGCCGGCGTTCATCAGCAACACGGTGAACTCGTCCCCGCCCATGCGGCCCACGGCGTCGGACTCGCGCACGTTCGCCAGCAACAGCTCGGCCACGGCGATCAGCGCCGCGTCGCCCGCCGCATGGCCCAGGTCGTCGTTGATGCCCTTGAACCCGTCCAGGTCGAGATACAGCAGCGCCGCCTCGACCCCGTGGCGGCGGCAATAGGCCAGGTTGCGCGCCAGCACCGTCATGAAGCCGCGCCGGTTCAGCGCGGGCGTCAGCACGTCATGATCCGCCAGGGCCTCGGCTCGCTCGGCCCGTTCGGTCAGGGCCGTCACCTCGGCGCGCAGGCGCGCGAGTTCGGCGTGCAGTTCGTCTTCCGAAACCGGAGCGATGGTCTGATCGGCCAGTGGATTCAAGGCGGGCTCCGGCGTCGCTTTTCCGGCCGACTCAAAGGCCCGCGACGCACCAGAGTCTAGCGTCCTCGGTTGCGGGCGCAACGCGGGTGCTGTAACGGGCCGCTTTCCGCTTGGGGAGCCTTTGCGCATGACCGCCTCCACGCCGCCGGCCACGACGCCTCCTGTCGCCATCATCATGGGCAGCCGCTCCGACTGGCCCACGATGAAGTTGGCCGCCGACCGTCTGGATCAGCTGGGCGTCGCCTGGGAGGCCAAAGTCGTCAGCGCCCACCGCACGCCCCAGCGCCTCTATGACTTCGCCACCACGGCCAAGGACAAGGGCTTCAAGGTCATTATCGCGGGCGCCGGGGGCGCGGCCCACCTGCCGGGCATGGCCGCCTCCATGACCGACCTGCCGGTGCTGGGCGTGCCGGTCCAGTCCAAGGCGTTGAAGGGCCTCGATTCCCTGCTGTCGATCGTCCAGATGCCCGGCGGCGTGCCCGTCGCTACGCTGGCGATCGGCGAGGCGGGCGCCGCGAACGCCGGGATTCTCGCGGCGCAGATCCTGGCTCTGTCCGACACGTCCGTCGCCGAGCGCCTGTCAGCCTTCCGCGCCGCCCAAACCGAATCCGTCGCCGAAACGGTCGAGGACTGATGCCCCAGTTGCCCCTGCCCCCCGGATCGACCCTCGGCATTCTCGGCGGGGGCCAGTTGGGCCGGATGTTGAGCCAGGCCGCCTCGCGCCTGGGCTTCGACGTGGTGATCCTCGATCCCCAGCCGGACTGCCCGGCCGCCCGCGTCTCGCGCGCCCAGATCACCGCGCCCTATGACGACCCCGACGCGCTCCAGGCGCTGGGCCGTCTGTGCGACGTCGTCACCTTCGAGTTCGAGAACGTCCCCGCCGCCTCGGTCGAGACCCTGGCCGAAGCGGGCGCCCTGGTCGCGCCGGGACCGACCGCCCTGGCCGTCGGCCAGGACCGGGTGGACGAGAAGACCTATCTGAACGCCGTCGACGCCCCGACCGTGGCCTTCGCCGCCGTGACGACGCTGGATGACCTCACCAACGCCATCGAACGCCTGGGCCTGCCCGCCCTGCTGAAGACCCGACGCGAGGGCTATGACGGCAAGGGCCAGGTCTGGATTCGCGACGCCGCCGAGGCCGAGGCCGCCTTCGACGCCATCGGCCGCCGTCCCGCCGTGCTGGAAGCCGCCGCCGTCTTCCAGCGCGAGCTGTCGATCATCGCCGCCCGCGGCCACGACGGCGCGGTCGCCGTCTACCCCCTGGGCGAGAACGTCCACAAGAACGGGGTGCTGAAGACCACCATCGCCCCCGCCGCCGTCGATCCCGCCACGCAGGCGCGCGCCGAACAGATCGCCGCCGCGGTGCTGGACGGCCTCGACTACATCGGCGTCATGGGCATCGAACTGTTCGACATGGGCGACGGCGAACTGCTGGTGAACGAGGTCGCCCCGCGCGTCCACAACACCGGCCACTGGACCCAGGACGGCTGCGTCTGCGACCAGTTCGAGCAGCACGTCCGCGCCGTCGTCGGCTGGCCCCTGGGCCCCACGCAGGCCCACGCCCGCATCGAGATGACCAATCTGCTGGGCGCCGAGGTCGAGGACTGGCGCGCGCTGGCCGCCCAGCCCGACGCCCGCCTGCACCTCTACGGCAAGCACGACGCCCGGCCGGGACGCAAGATGGCGCACGTCAACCGCATCCTTTAACCCTCTCCCCGCCTTCCCTCTCCCAATGGGAGAGGGCTTGAGCCTCCAAGAGCGAAGCGATTGGTCAAGGCGAAAGGGTGAGGGTTGGCGATCAGCCGTTCATGCGCCGCGCGTACGCCTTCACCGCTTCAACCAAGAACTCCGGCGCCTCAAAGACCTGATCGTTCGTCACCCGGATCACGGCCCAGCCCAGCGCCTCAAGCGCCTGCTGCCGCTGAACATCACGCGCCGCCACGTCGTCCAACCGATGCACCCCGCCGTCGATCTCGATGATCAGACGCAGCCGGTCGCAGGCGAAGTCCGCAAAATAAGGTCCGATAGGGTGCTGACGGCGAAACTTGTGCCCATCAATCTTCCCGCCGCGCACAACCGCCCAGACACGCTCCTCCGCCCGCCCGGACGACTGGCGCAACCCACGCGCACGGTCGGTTCGGGAGTTCGTCATAGAAGGACTGTGCGAGCCGCGAGGGGGAACGGCAAGCCGGGAACCCTCACCCTTTCGCCTTGCCAATCGCTGCGCTCTTGGAGGCTCAAGCCCTCTCCCATCGGGAGAGGGCAGTTAGGCCTTGGCGCCGTACCGCAGCCGCCCCAGCACGTCGGTGATCGTGCGGACCGGGGCGTCGAAGTCCTTGCCCGCCTTCCACTTCTCGAAGGCCATGACGTTGTCGATGCGGCGGGCGACGAAGCCTTCCGCCGCCTCGCGCCCGTCGAACCAGCGCATCGTCAGGGCGGGAATCAGGATGCCGCCCAAAATCGTTCGCTTGGAGTAGTGATTCTGGTCCGTCGCCGTATCCCCGGCCCAGCGCCACAGATGATCCGCCGTCTCCCACGCCAACTTGAAGCCCAGGTCGACGTTGGTCGGCAGGCTGAGGAAGCCCGCGCAGCGCTTGGCGGCCTCGATGTCCTGCGCCCCCGCTTCCATTCGCGCCGAGACGGCGGCGGCGATTCGTTCGCGAATCTTCATCGTGGACGCGGGCGTGGCTTCCAGCGCCTTCAGCGCGCGGGCGTCGTGGCGACGCGACAGCAGGACCGCCAGATCGCGCGGGCCGTTGGGCAGCAGCAGTTCCTGGTCGCCCAGCGACAGGCCGCAGGCCTCGCACGCGGCGCGCGTCAGGCGCGCGTTCCAGCCCAGCGCGGGCGCGCGTTCTATGGCCGCAGCCAGAACGGCCTGTTCTGTGCGGTCGGCCCAATCGCCTTTCGGAGCGGTGTCGGCTGTCTCGGTCATGGGCGGCACGATACGCCCATCCGGCGGGCGTTTCGACCCATCACGATTAGGCGCGACGATCTGGACACGCCCCCCCCGATCATGTATCAGCGCGCCTTCACTTGAGAGGCCTTCCTCTCGAGCGTGGTTTTGTTTTGTCTGCCCGTCTCCCTTGGAAAGGACGCGGCGGGCGGCCAAAGGAGAGAGACCCCTGGTTCAGATTTTCGTCCGCGACAACAATGTCGATCAGGCGCTCAAGGCCCTGAAGAAGAAGATGCAGCGCGAAGGCAGCTTCCGCGAAATGAAGCGTCACGTGCACTTTGAAAAGCCGTCGGAAAAGCGCGCTCGCCAAAAGGCTGAAGCCGTCCGTCGCGCCCGCAAGCTGGCCCGCAAGCGCGCCCAGCGCGAAGGCCTGCTGCCGGCTCCGAAGGGTCGCGGTCGCTAAGACCCGCTGACGCCTGAAAGATCAAAGGCCGCCCCGGATCGCCGGGGCGGCCTTTTTCTTTGTCTGTTTCGGCTCACGGCCCCGGCTTCCGCCGGGATGAACGGGAGAGAGGCAAGGCCCTCCCTCCCCTAGACCTCATCGCCCCGTCACGGCGCCCATGAAGCTCTTCCAGCTCAGCTTCACGTCCGACAGGGCGCCCGCGCGGAAGGCGCGCCCCGCCGCCCAGACCATCAGAGCCGCGAACAGGAACATCCCGATCAGGCCGCCGATGATCTCGATCAGGGGCGGCCCGCTGGGCGCGCGCGCGGCCATGACGAAGGGGGTGAAGGGCGGGATCAGGCTGATGACCTTCACCACCATGGCGTCCGGCGTGCGGATGGCCATCTGCATGACCAGGATCGGCACGATCAGCACCATCATGATCGGTCCCATCAGGGTCTGGGCGTCACGCGGCGTGTCGCAGAAGGCGCCGATGGCGGCGAACAGCACCGCATACATCAGATAGCCGCCGACCAGGAACAGCAGGAAGTAGACGAACAGGCCGTCGGCCAGCAGCACCGAGCCGATGTCCCGCGCCACATCGGGCATGGCGGCCATCAGGCCGACGGCGCCGATGCCGCCCCAGGTTCCCAGCACGGCCAGGGTCAGCAGGGCCACGCCCAGCACCTTGCCCGTCAGGATCTCGGTCGCCGAAGCCGAGGACAGCAGCACCTCCAGGATCTTGTTCGACTTCTCCTCCATCACGCTGTTCAGCAGGATGGAGGCGCCGGTCATGATCAGCGACCACAGGATGAAGCCGACCGCCAGGCCGACGATCACCGGCAGTTTGTCACGGAACGACACCTCGCCCCCCGACGCGGCGCGCGGCGAGAAGACCGAGACGTCCGGGCGGAACATCTCCGTATCCGACACCACCGCGGGGTCGATGCCGCTGGCGACGAAGACGCGGCTGCGGTTGGCGGACTTCAGGGCGTCGCGGACGGCGTCCTCGACCACGTCGTCGGTGGCGCGTCCGGTCCAGACGCGGGCGCCCGGCTTGCCGTCCTTCTCGGTCAGGAAGACGACGGCGTTCAGCTTTTCGTCCTCGGGCGCGTCCTTGTCG
Source organism: Brevundimonas sp. ZS04 (assembly GCF_001956865.1). Lineage (NCBI taxonomy): Bacteria > Pseudomonadati > Pseudomonadota > Alphaproteobacteria > Caulobacterales > Caulobacteraceae > Brevundimonas > Brevundimonas sp. ZS04. Next base: position 43,980 of record NZ_MTHE01000006.1, on the reverse strand, counting down.
ACATAGCGGCGGGCCAGAGCGTCGCGCGCCTCGCCCGGCGCAGCGGCGGTCAGGGCGGCGGGCGCCTCGACCAGTTCGAACGCGCGCTTGGGCGTCTTGAAGCTTGCCCCAGCGCGCGGCGCCTCCTTCTTCAACGCCTCCAGCCCGGCGTCGAAGCCGCCCTTCTCGGCGGCTTCGCGCACGCGGTCGCCGCCCGCCGTCCCGGCTTCGGGCACGGCGGCCATCCGCAGGGCGGCGATGTCGGCCCGCCCGCGCTCCATCTCCAGCGCCTGACGCACGGCGACGGCCAGACCGGACCCGGCCGGGGTCTCGTCAATGATGACGGCCTCGCGCACCGGCTCGGCGTGGTTCATCAAGGCGGGGATCGCCCCGCCCAGAACGGCGAACAGCGGAAAGGCCAGCAGGGACAGCCAGAAGCCGACCGTCTTGGCGTAGGCCAGGAACTCGCGGCGCGCGATCAGAAGAATCCGGTTCATCAGGCGGCTCCCGCTTTATCGGTCTTGGAGACGGACTGATCTTCGTCCGGGTGGTCGCCGGTCAGGGCGATGAAGGCGTCGTGCAGGGTCGGCTCCTTCATCTGGAAGCGCCTTACGTCCAGCCCGCCCAGGAAGGCGGCGCGCAGGGCGCTTTGCGCCTCCGCTCCCGGCGTCAGGCCGACGCGCAGGGTGCTGACGGGGCCGTCCTCGACCAGCACCTCGATTCCGCCGACGCCCGGCAGGGCGGCGACCGCGTTTCGATCCAGCGCCCCTTCCAGCTCCAGAAAGCGTGGCGAAGTCGCCCGCGCCTCATCCACCGTGCCCTCGAACGCCTTACGGCCGCGGGCCAGCAGCACCACCTTGTCGCACAGACGCTCGGCGTGCTGCATGACGTGGGTCGAGAACAGAACCGTCGCCCCGTTGTCGGCCAGAGCGCGGATCATGGCCTCCAGTCCCTGCTGGTTCATCGGATCGAGGCCCGAGAACGGCTCGTCCAGGATCACGAACTCCGGCTGATGCACGACCGAGGCGATCAGCTGAACCTTCTGGGCCATCCCCTTGGACAGTTCCTTCATCTTCTTCTTGCTGGCTTCGCCCAGGCCCATCTGCTCCAGCATCTCGCGGCCGCGACGGCGGCCTTCGGGCAGGGGCAGGCCCTTCAGCCCGCCGAAGAAGGCGATGGCGTCCACCGGCGTCATCTTTTTATAGAGGCCCCGCTCCTCGGGCAGGAAGCCGATCCGATCGCGCACCTTGCGGCCGTCGTCCGCGCCCAAGATGTCGATGCGGCCGGTGGTGGCCGGTTGCAGCCCCAGGATCATCCGTAGCGTCGAGGTCTTGCCCGCCCCGTTCGGGCCCAAGAAACCGCAGATCGAGCCCTTCTCGACCTGGAAGCTCAGGTCGGAGACCGCCTGGAAGCCTCCGTATCTCTTACTGATTCCATCCAGCGTCAGCGCCGCGACCATTCGGTCCCCCTGCAAAAAGCCCAAGGATCGAATCTAACGGCAGCGCGCAGGCAATGGAAAGGGTATTTTACATTACGGTTTGGTCATGATGCCGCGCCGTCTGATGGGGTCAGACCGGGGCCTTCACCCGGATGTCGAAGCTCTGGCCGACGATCTTGGCTGGGTCGACCTGACCGCCGTTGCGACGCACCTCGAAATGCAGGTGGGGGCCGGTCGAATAGCCGGTCGAGCCGACCAGGCCGATGCGCTCGCCCGCCGTCACCGTCTTGCCGGAGTGAACGTCGATGCGGCTGAGGTGGGCGTACAGGCTCGTCATGCCGTTGGGATGCTGCAGCTCGATGAAGTTGCCGTAGCCGCCCGCCTGATAACCCGCGCGCAGCACCTTGCCCTCGGTCGTGGCGAAGACGCCGGTGCCGGTCGGGGCGGCGACGTCCACGCCCTTGTGGGCCCGCGCCTTGGCCTCGATCGCCAACTTGCGCAGGCCGAAGGGCGAGTTGATGCGATACCCCTTCAGCGGGGCCTCAAAGACGATCTTGCGGGTGACGGGACCGGCAGGCTCCGCCACCGCCTTCACCGGCGGAGCGATGGGCGCCGAAACCTCGACGACCTTCTCGGGCGAGGCGGCGATCATGCCGACAGGGGCGGCCGCCATCGCCAGGATCGCCAGACCGGCCAGGGCGCCTGTCTGACCGAAACGGATCACATGCGGCCGCACGGCCGGGGGAACTAAACGCATACTCTAACGACTCATTTTGAGCGCATCGTCAGCGCGGAGGAGCCGTCAGAAAGGCGCGAAACACGCGCACAGGCAGCGAAAACTCAAAGTCGCCGACGGCAGGAATTGACCGTCTTTTGCAATTTCACCGGGACATGAATGGGGCGCTCCGAGGGCGACACGGGGTCGCACCTCGGAAACCTTCGTTTTCCAGACCTACAGCGGCAGGCTCAGTTTCACCGCCGCCATATGGCTGTCGGCATGATCGCCGAAGCGGCCCTTGTAGCCGATCGACACCTTCAGCCGCTCCATGACCGTGCCCTCGATCCCGGCGGCGGCCAGCACCTGCCCCCCGAACGGCAGATCCACGTCGCGGGCCAGAACCTGGGCGGGATTGCCCAGGATGCCGGTGCGCACGGCGTCGCTGTCGTCGCTCAGGCTGTCACGATAGCCGCCCTCGGCGTAGAAACGGATCCGCTCGGTCCCGCCCTCGGCGCGCAGGGCGATCTCGGCCGTCGTCGCCTGCACCGAACGGTCGGCATAGGCGTATTGCGCCGCCGGACCCTGTTCATAGAATCCGTCCACGTCGGCGTTGATCCAGGCCACAGCCGCGCGCGGCGACAGGGCGAAGCCGCCCAGATCGAACCACATGCCGCCCTGCAGACGCGCCCCGGTCGAGACGCCGCGCGTCGAGCCGCTGTGGACGATCGGCGCCAGACTGGTCAGGCGGTTAACGTCGTTGAAGTCGTCCTGGGCCACGCCCGCCGCCGCATTGAGGAAGACATCACCGGAGCGCCAGCCGCCGTAGACGTCCAGCCCGAAGCTGTCGACGTCGGCGCGCAGGGCGCCCGCATCCACGTCCGCGTTGCGATAGGAGCCGGCCAGGCCGAAGCGCAGGCTTTCCGTGCCGCTTTCCAACGCGATGCGCACGCCATAGCCGTCGGAAGTCGCCTTGCCGATGGCGCCGCGCGCATCCGTCTCGGTCTTGTCGGCCAGCCCCTCGACCGAGATCGAGGTTCCGCCCGTCCACGCCTCACGCCCCGACAGGACGGCGGTCGAGCCGTCCAGCGCGTCCTCGCGGTGCCGCCACGCTGTCTCGCCCAGCACCGCCGTCTGGCTGCCCAGATCGCCGTAGTAAAGGTAGTCGTTCGCCAGACGCGCGATCACCGCATGGCCCTTGGCCGTCGGGTGAACCCCGTCGAAATAGAAGTAGTCGTCCGGGTTGGAGCACAGGGTCACACCGTTGAAGCAGGCCTGGGTCACGTTCGACACGCCGAAGGCGCTGGGGTTGGCCGAAATCACGTCCCCGACCTTGAACAGGTCCATCAGGATGATGTTCGTTCCCGGCCGCGCCGCAGCCGTCGTGTTCAGCCCGGTCAGCAGGGCCCCGTTGAACGTCGTGACGGCGTAGTCGGCCAGCGGCGCGGCGGGCGTGCCTCTGAACTGCGGCGTCAGACTCAGCTTGGGCAGGTTGGTGACCAGCACGGTCCCCGCCCCGGCTTCGGCGATGCCGTTGACGATGAAGTTGATGTCCGCCGCCGCGCTCTGCGCCACAGGGGCGATGGAGCCGGTCGGGTTGGGCGAAGCCCCCGCCGCCGGGAGACCCTGGAAGATGTTGTTCGCTCCGCCCAGCACGCTGACCAGATCGTTCGCGCCGAACTTGCCGCCGCGCTGCAGATACTGACCCAGCTGCAGCCGCATCCCCAGCGGCTGGGCCTGGCTATCGGTGCGCGCTCCGCCGAAGGCGTAGTTGATGCTGCCCGTCACCGGCCCCATGAAGTTGGCGGCGGTGAAGCCCAGCCGCTCGGTGAACACCGGCCCGTTGGAGAATCGCCCCGCGCCATAGGGCGGCGAGGTCGGCGTGGTTCCGCCCGTCGCCAGATACAGGTTGCCGTTGTCCGACAGGCTGTCGCCGAACACCACCAGACGGTTGTAGCTCTGGGCCGAAGCGGCCCCGGCGGCGGATACGGCGGCCAGGCTCAGAGCAGCCAACGCCGCTCCGCGAAGAAGACGAGACATCGATTTCCCTCCCATCGACCGTCCGTATGCGGTCGTTATCCGCCACTCTGCGCCGCTTTTCGCAGGACGCAAGATGACGTGACGGAAGGTGATCGACGATCAGTGCAGTCGGCGGAAGCGGATCGTGCCGGGAAGCTGCTTCAGCGCCGTCAGCGCCTCGCGGTCATAGTCGCGATCCACGTCGGTGATGACATAGCCGGTCCGCTCGTCCGTCTTCAGGTGCTGGCCCAGGATGTTCAGCCCCGCATCCGACAGGGCGCGGTTCAGTTCGGCCAGCACGCCCGGCTGGTTGCGGTGGATGTGCAGCAGTCGGTGCGCGCGCGTCACCTCGGCCAGCTGCACGTTGGGCAGGTTGACGCAGAAGGTGGTGTCGCCCCGGTTCAGATAGCCCAGCAGCCGCTCGGCCGCGAACTCGGCGATGGCTTCCTGCGCCTCTTCGGTCGAGCCGCCGATGTGCGGGGTCAGGATGGTCTTGTCCAAACCGACCAGAGGACTGTCGAACGGGTCGGCGTTGGTGCGCGGCTCCTCGGGGAAGACGTCGACCGCCGCCCCGCCCAGACGGCCGGACTTCAGCGCCGCCGCCATCGCGTCCACATCGACCACATGGCCGCGCGACAGATTCAGGAACAGGGCGCCCGGCTTCATCCTGGCGAACTGGTCGGCCCCGATGATGGCGGTGTTTTCCTTGCGGCCGTCGACGTGCAGCGTCACCACGTCCGCCTCGGCCAGCAGGGCGTCCAGCGAGCGCATCCGCCGCGCATTGCCCAGCGCCAGCCGCTCGGACAGGTCGTAGAACAGCACCCTCATGCCCAGGTTCTCGGCCAGCACCGACAACTGGCTGCCGATGGCTCCGTAGCCGACGATGCCCAGCGTCTTGCCGCGCACCTCGCGCGATCCCGTGGCCGACTTGTTCCACACGCCCTTGTGCATTTCGCGCGACTTGTCCGCCACGTCGCGCATCAGCACGATCATCATGCCGATGGCCAGTTCGACCACCGAGCGGGTGTTGGAATAGGGGGCGTTGAACACCGCCACGCCCTTGTCCGCCGCCGCGTCCAGATCGACCTGATTGGTGCCGATGCAGAAGGCCGCCACGGCCATCAGCCGGTCCGCGGCGTCCAGCACCCTGCGCGTGACATTGGTCTTGGAGCGGATGCCCAGGACGTGCACGCCCTTGATCGCCTCGATCAGGTCGTCCTCGTCCAGCGCGCCCTTCATGGTCTCGACGGTATAGCCCGCCTCCTCCAGCCGTTCGACGGCGGCGGGGTGGACGTTCTCCAGCAGCAGCATGCGGATGCGGTTGCGCGGATAGGACCAGCGCCCGGCCACGCCCTCGGCGTACAGCACCTCGTCCAGAGAGGCGGCGACGGCGTCGGCGGCCTCGATCACCTTGGCGCGGCTGACGATCTCGGTGAAGGCGTAGAAGCGGTCGGCCGCGCCCTGAATCTTGACCTCGGCGTCGGTCCAGCCGTCGCCGACCATGACCACCGGCCCTTCCAGGTTCAGCGCCCGGATGACCTCAGGCTTGCCGTTCTCGCGCGACAGCGGGTTGGCCGTGTCCACGCCCGTGACGCGGCCTTCATCGTCATAGATCAGGTCGTTGGCCAGCACATGATCGGACGCCACGCCTAGCCGCTCGGCCAGGGGGGCGATCACCTCGCGAAAGCCGCCCGACAGGATGTAGATGCGCTCGGCGTTGCGCTGGAAGAAGTCGACGTTGCGGCGAATGGAGACCGTCGCCTCGTCCAGGATGCGATCGGTCAGGGTCTCGACGTGTTCACGGCGCAGCGCCAGCAGGTCCAGCCGCTGCTTCAGCGCCTCGCCGAAGCCGATGCGGCCGTTCATGGCGTCGTCGGTCAGGGCCGCGATCCGGGCCTTGCGCTCGGCGGCGTCCGGCGCATCCTTCAACGCCAGATCGGCCAGCGCCTCCAGCGTTTCGATGCGAACCAGGGTGGAATCGAAGTCGAAGATGAAGACGGGCGAGATCATGCGCGGGCTCTAGACCTTCTTCGCACTCGCAGCAATAAAAAGGGGCGCCGCAGCACCCCTTTCCGCATATTTTTTCCATTTACGGCGGAAAACCGGCTCAGCGGCCGCCGTTTCCGGCGCGCCGGCGGCTTTCCAGCGCCGCCGCGCCGATGGCAGCGGCGATGGTGGCCACAGCCAGAAGGGCGCCGCCCTCCTTGGCGTGATCGCGGGCGAAGTCGCCGGCGTCCTCGACATAGCGGCGCGCCTGCTTGGTGTAGCGGCGCATCGGACGGCGCGATTTCTTCCTGGTGCGGCGATACCAGTCGTCAGCCCGATCCCGCGCCTCGGCGCCGAAGCGGCCCGCGCGGTCCTGGGCGTAGCCGCCCAGATCGGCCGCACGGTGGGTCAGGTCGTCCGCGCCGTCGCGCACGCCGCGCGCGATGTCGTCAAAGCGGTGGCGCAGAGCCTCGGCGTCGAACCAGCCGCGCGGGTCGATGCGGGTCTTGATCCGCTCATAACGCGTCGGGCCGGTGCGTTGGCTCAGCAGGATGGTCGCCAGACCCACGCCCGCCAGCACAGCCACCACCCCCGCCGTGATTCCGGGATGCTTGCGGACCTCGTCCACGACGTTGAACTCACGATCCATCATGTCAGACCTCTCGGGAAGGAAACGGTTTCATCTAAGGGAGCGAGCTTCAGCACAAAGGGTTCCCTTCATCCGGTCAAGCTTGTCGCCGCCGCGCGCGGTCGTGACGCAGGCGACACGCCCTCCCCTTACCAAGCCGCCCGCGGCTCCCTATGTTGCGCCGCTTCCGACAGTTTTCAGGATTTCACGCCGTGACCGATCACGCGCCCGACGCCCCCATCGCCGCCCCGACGGACGACTTCGCCGCCGCCTTCCAGATCGAAGGCTGGCCGGTGCGCGGCCGCCTGGTCCGCCTGGGCGAAGCGGTCGACAAGATCCTGTCGGCCCACGCCTATCCCGAGCCGGTCGCCGCCCTGCTGGGCGAGGCCTGCGTCCTGGCCGCCATCGTCGGCTCGGCGCTGAAGTTCGACGGCCGCCTGATCGTTCAGGCCCAGGGCGACGGCCCGGTGCGCTATGTCGTCGCCGACTACGGCACGGACGGCCATCTGCGCGGCTTCTGCCGGTTCGACCCGGAAGAAGTGGCCAAGGCGTCGGAAGGCTTCGCCCGTCCGGGGGCCAAGACCCTGCTGGGCGGCGGCGTCTTCATCATGACGGTAGACCGCGGCGCCGACTTCGAACGCACCCAGGGCGTGACCCCCATCGAGGGCGAGAGCCTGTCGCTGTGCGCCGAACACTACTTCACCCAGTCCGAGCAGGTGCCGACCAAGGTTCGCCTGGCCGTCGGCGAGGTCGAAACCGACGCGGGCCGCACCTGGCGCGCGGGCGGGGCGATGATCCAGGTCATCGCCGGCGACGAGTCGCGCGGCTCGACCGAAGAAGTGTGGGAGCGCACCCGCGCCCTGTTCGCCACCCTGGGCGACGACGAGCTGATCGACCCGACCATCAGCGCCGAGACCCTGCTGTACCGTCTGTTCCATGAGGACGGCGTGCGGCTGGAAGGCGCCAAGGCCCTGGCCGCCGTCTGCCGCTGCTCAAAGGACCGCATCGCCACCGTGTTGCAATCCTTCCCGGCGGAAGAACGCGCCGAAATGGTCGAGGACGACGGCAAGATCCGCGTGACGTGCGAGTATTGCTCGACCAACTATGAGATCGACCCGGCCGAGCTGGAAACGGCCGAGGCCTGATCCCTCAGACCAGCATGAAGACGGCGTTGCCGTAGTTGTGCAGCAGGACCGGCAGCAGCACGCTGCCGGTCTTTTCGCGCAGCCAGACCAGCAACAGGCCCGCCAGCCCCGTCGTCGCCATCGGCGCCCAGTCGAAGGTGAAGCCGCCGTCCTGATAGCCCAGGGCGTGGGTCAGGCCGAACGCCAGCGCCGTCAGCGCCGCGCCCCAGCCCATTGGCGCGCCCAGCACGCGGACCGGCCGCCCGAACGCCTCGTTCAGCATCAGCAGCAGCACGCCGCGATAGAAGATCTCCTCGTCCAGCCCCGGCATGGTCAGTTGAAAAGCCAGGCTGTCTGCGTCGAACCCCTCGCCCGGCATCGCGATCGCCAGCCCAAGAAACAGCAGGACCAGCAGGCCCGACAGGATCAGCGCCCCCTTCAGTCCCTGCCGGTTCTGATGCAGGGTCAGGCCGCTGCGCCGCCACCCCACGATGGGCAGGCTGGCGACCGCCAAGGACAGCAGGACGGCCAGCGTCTTGCCCTCCCAGTTCCAGCGCGAGGGACCGAAGTCCAGCGGGATATGGCCATAGCCGCGCGTCAGCACGGCGTCATAGACCGCCATCAGCAGCAGAGCTGCGGCCAGCCAGCCCCAGCGCACCTTGCCGCGCGACAGCACGGCCGCCGCCCCGCCCGCCAGTGCGACCGCCCCGACCCAGCCTGACATGGCGATAATGGCGTCCGGCATGGCTTCCCTCCCCCGATGCGACGTCGTCGTTCAGAGGCGGCGGCATGGCCGAGCAGATGCAGATGAAGAAAAGTTAAGCTCCTGCTCCTCGCCCCCACACGCCCGGGCTTCGCCCCATACGCACCGTTTCCCGCCTCTACACGCCGTCATCCTCGGGCTTGCCCCAAGGATCCAGGGCGACGGCGCGCTCACCCGTTCAACGCCGTGCAGGCGGACGGCTGGATTCTCGGGGCAAGCCCGAGGATGACAGCAGGGGATGGGGCGCCGTGGCGCGTCGTAGAGCGGTGTGGAGTGACGTGGCCCGCGCCGCAGGAGGCGCCGCCTAGTTGTTCAAGTCCAGCGAATAGCCCGCCGAGCGCACGGTGCGGATCGGGTTGACCGTGCCTTCGACGTTCAGCGCCTTGCGCAGGCGGCCGACGTGGACGTCCACCGTGCGGGCCTCGACATAGACGTCCGAGCCCCAGACCGCGTCGAGCAGCTGCTCGCGGCTGAACACCCGGCCCGGATGCTTGAGGAAGTGGTCCAGCAGACGGAACTCCGTCGGCCCCAGATGCACCTCGCGGCCCGCGCGGCTGACGCGGTGGGCGACGCGGTCCATGATGATGTCGGCATGATTGACCCGGTCGTCGGCCAGGCCCGGACGGATGCGGCGCAGCACGGCGCGGATGCGCGCGGTCAGCTCCGTCATCGAGAAGGGCTTGGTCATGTAGTCGTCGGCGCCGGTGTCCAGGCCGCGCACGCGGTCCGTCTCTTCGCCGCGCGCGGTCAGCATGATGATGGGCAGGTTGCGGGTCTCGGCCCGGCCGCGCACGCGACGGCAGACCTCGATGCCCGACAGCTTGGGCAGCATCCAGTCCAGCAGGATCAGGTCGGGGGTGCGTTCGTCGATCTGCAACATCCCCTCCTCGCCGTCGGCGGCGACGGCCACGTCATAGCCTTCCTTCTCCAGATTGTACTGGAGCAGGGTGGCCAGGGCGTCCTCGTCTTCCATCACCAGGATATAGGGTTGCACGTCAGCCTCTCCGGTTCGTCGAAGTCGTCAGCGATGTAGGGGGGATCAGTCGTCCGCCGCGTCGGGCGACGCAGACAGGTGCGGGGTCGGCGTCGGCTCTTCGCCGGGACCGGGCACGGCCTTCGGCCGCTCGCCCAGCATGTCCTCGCCCGTGATCTCATAGTGGACCGTCTCGGCGATATTGGTCGCGTGGTCGCCGATCCGCTCCAGGTTCTTGGCCATGAACAGCAGGTGGGTGCAGGCCGTGATCGTGCGCGGGTCGCCCATCATATAGGTGAGCAGTTCGCGGAACAGGGCGTTGTAGTGTTCGTCCACCTCGTCGTCGGTCTGCCAGACCGACAAGGCGCGCTCGATCTCAGAGGCCGTATAGGCGTCCAGCACGTCGCGCAGGCGGTTCGACACCAGCCGTCCCATCCGCTCGATCGAGCGGGTCAGGGGCTGCATCGGCTCGGCCTCGGCCAGGATCAGCGCCCGCTTGGCGATGTTCTTGGCCAGGTCGCCGGTCCGCTCCAGGTCCGAGGCCAGCTTCATGGCTCCCAGCGTCCGACGCAGGTCGCTGGCGACCGGCTGGCGCAGGGCGATCAGGCGGATCGCCTTCTTCTCGATGTCGCGATGCAGGGCGTCCAGGCGGTTGTCGCGCTCGACCACCGCCTTGGCCAGCGCCACGTCGCGGCGGGCGACGGATTCGATGGCGTCCGCCACCTGCGCCTCGGCCAGGCCGCCCATGCGGACCACCTCGGCCGTCAACTGGTTCAGCTCGTCGCCGTAAGCCTTGACCGTATGCTGGTTCATCGTCGCGTCCTCAGCCGAAGCGGCCGGTGATGTAATCGAGCGTGCGCTTTTCGCGCGGGTTGGTGAAGATCTCTTCGGTGTCGCCGGTCTCGACCAGCTTGCCCATATGGAAGAAGGCCGTGCGCTGCGACACGCGGGCCGCCTGGGCCATCGAGTGGGTGACGATGACGATGCAGTAGCGCTCGCGTAGTTCGTCGATCAGCTCCTCGATCTTGGCCGTGGCGATCGGGTCCAGCGCCGAGCAGGGCTCGTCCATCAGGATGACTTCGGGTTCGACCGCGATGGCGCGGGCGATGACCAGACGCTGCTGCTGACCGCCCGACAGGCCGGTGCCCGGCGAGTGCAGGCGGTCGGCGACCTCGTCCCACAGGCCGGCGCGCTTCAGCGACTTCTGGACGATCTCGTCCATCTCGCCCTTGGTCGAGGCCAAGCCGTGAATCTTGGGCCCATAGGCCACGTTCTCATAGATCGACTTGGGGAAGGGGTTCGGCTTCTGGAACACCATGCCGACCTGGGCGCGCAGCAGCACCGGGTCGATCTTCTTGTCGTTGATGTCCGCGCCGTCCATGTCGATCCGGCCGGTCACGCGGGTGCCGGGGATGGTGTCGTTCATGCGGTTCATCGTCCGCAGGAAGGTCGACTTGCCGCAACCCGACGGGCCGATCAGCGCCGTCACCGTCTTGTCCGGAATCTCCAACGAGACGTCGAACAGGGCCTGCTTCTCGCCATAGAAGACGCAGACGTCGCGCGCGGCGATCTTGATCGGACCCAGCGGCGCCGAGGCGTGAGCGCCGACGGCCGGGGCGGTCGACAGGGTGGCGGCTTCAGAGGGGGCGGCGCCGGTCGACGAGCCGTCGGGAGCGCGGAAGATGCGGGACTTCATAAGATTTACCACCGGCGTTCGAAGCGACGGCGCAGCAGGACTGCGGCGGCGTTCATGACGATCATGAAGGCGAGAAGGACAAGGATGGCGGCCGCCGTCCGTTCGTGGAAGGCGCGCTCGGACGCGTTCTCCCAGATGTAGATCAGCGACGGCAGGGCGCCGACGGGCTCGTCGATGGCGTGCGGCACGCCCGGCACGAAGCTGATCATGCCGATCAGCAGCAGCGGCGCCGTCTCGCCCAGCGCATGGGCCATGGAGATGATGGCGCCGGTCATCACGCCGGGCATGGCCAGCGGCAGGACGTGGCCGAACACCGTCTGGGTGCGGCTGGCGCCCATGGCCAAAGCAGCCTCGCGGATCGAGGGCGGCACCGCCTTCAGCGACGAGCGGGTGGCGATGATGATGGTCGGCAGGGCCATCAGCGCCAGCACCAGACCCCCGACCAGCGGACTGGCGCGCGGCAGGTGCAGGAAGTTGATGAACAGCGCCAGACCCAGCAGGCCGTAGACGATGGACGGCACGGCGGCCAGGTTGTTGATGTTGACCTCGATGATCGCCGTGATGCGGTTGCGGGGGGAATACTCCTCCAGCCACACCGCAGCGCCGACGCCGACCGGAATGGCGATCAGGGCCGTCACCATCAGCATCAGGGCCGAACCGACCACGGCGCCCAGCAGGCCCGCCAGCTCCGGCTGGGTCGAGTCGCCCTTGGTGAACAGGGCCGCGTTGAAGTGGGCGCGCACGGCGCCCGAGGCCTTCATCCGGTCCAGCCAGTCCATCTGCTCATTGGTGACGCGGCGCTGGTCCTCGGGCTGATCGCGGGTGATCTTGCCCTTCAGATACATCTCGGCGTCGTCCGACAGCGGCGCGGCGACCGGCACGGTCTGGCCCAGCAGGCTGGGCTGGCGCGCGATCATCTTGGCGGCCTGGAACTTCAGCTCCGAGGACAGCAGGGCCTTCATGGTCGAGGCCTTGGTTCCCTGCGCGTCGTCCTGGATTCCCAGGCGGCGGATCTGTTGCTCGGCGACGATCTGCTCGAAATTAGCGCCTTGCGGATAGGAACGGTCGATCCGCGCCGGGTCCATGTAGACCGGCAGGGTCACGGTATGGGCGTAGAAGGCGGTGTAGCCCTGGGTGACGATGCTGCCCAGCAGGATCACCAGGAAGGCCAGAGCCACGCCGATGGCCGCACGGCCGTACCAGCGGAAGCGGGTCTCACGCGCATAGCGGGCGCGCAGGCGGCTTTTCAGACGCTGGGTGCGCGGGCTGACGCCGGTCGAGGGAGAGGCGGCGTCAGTCATACTGTTCCCGATAGGCTTGCACGATGCGCATGGCGACGATGTTCAGCATCAGCGTGACCACGAACAGGGTCAGTCCCAGGCCGAAGGCGGCCAGGGTCTTGGGGCTGTTGAACTCCTGGTCGCCGGTCAGCAGGGTGACGATCTGGACGGTGACGGTCGTGACCGTCTCCAGCGGGTTCAAGGTCAGCTTGGCGGCCAGACCGGCGGCCATGGTCACGATCATGGTCTCGCCGATGGCGCGCGACACGGCCAACAGCAGGGCCCCGGCCACGCCCGGCAGTGCGGCGGGCAGCAGCACCTTCTTGATCGTCTCGGACTTGGTGGCGCCCATGGCGTAGGAGCCGTCGCGCAGCGACTGCGGCACCGCGTTCAGGATGTCGTCCGACAGGGAGCTGACAAAGGGGATGAGCATGATCCCCATGACCGCGCCCGCGACCAGAGCCATCTGGTTCTGCACCAGCGACAGGTAGAGGCCCAGATCGTTGAACGGCCCGCCGATCAGCATCTCGCCGATGCCGTTGAAGAAGACGCGCAGAGCCGGCCCAACGGTCAGGGCGGCGAAGAAGCCGTAGACCACGGTCGGCACCCCGGCCAGAACCTCCAGCGCGGGCTTGACCAGGGCGCGGGTCTTCTTGCCCGAATACTCCGACAGATAGACCGCCGAGAACAGGCCGATCGGCGCCGCCACCGCCATGGCGATGGCCATGATCAGGAAGGTGCCCGCGAACAGCGGCACGGCCCCGAAGGCGCCCGACGACCCGACCTGATCGGCGCGGATGGCGATCTGCGGGCTCCACTTGGTCCCGAACAGGAACTCGGTGATCGGCACCATGCTGAAGAAGCGCAAGGAATCGATCACCAGCGAGAAGATGATGCCGACCGTGGTCAGCACCGCCACCGCCGAACAGGCGAACAGGACGCCGGTGATCCAGCCCTCGACCTTGTTGCGCGCGCGCAGGTCCGGGCGAATGCGGGTGAAGACGAACAGGCCGCCCAACACGGCGGCGATCAGGGCGGCGACGCCCCCGCCCCAGTCCAGGGCCGCGGCGATGCGGTGGGCGCGGCGGCCCTCGGCCGGCAGTTCCTCGGCGTAGGGCGCAGGCCAGATCTGGCGCGCCTCCTGCCCCGCCCCGACCAGACGGGCGTCGGCGAAGAAGGCTTCGCGGCGGAACGGCTCCAGCTGGGTGACGCTGTCAGGCGCGCCCGCCCGCATCATCTGCTGCTCGATGGGCGTGGAGAAGATCGAGGCGGCGATCAGCATCGCCAGGGAAGGAACACCGACCCAGATCAGGGCGTAAAGCCCGTGTTGGCCAGGACGCGAATGCGACTTCGCACCCTGGCTCCGACGAACGGCCAAGGTCCGCCCGGCCACATAGGCCAGGACGGCGAAGGCGATCAGCAGCAGCAGGAAAATCCAGATCATCCGGTCCGATCAGCGCAGAAATCAGCAACGCGCCGGGTTCGGTGCGTTTCGGCCGGGAAACTGCCTGCGATACGTCAGCGGATTAAGACGGCTGGATGACAGTTCTGTTACGACGCCCAGCCGCAATGTCGCAGCTGCATGACGATCGCTCCGAATACGGACCTCACGCCTCGGATGCAGGAGCCAGCGGGAAACAGGCCGCGAAGATCGCTCCATGCCCCGGCGCGCTGTCCACTGACAGGCCGCCCCGGTGACGGATGATGATGTGGCGTACGATGGCCAGGCCCAGGCCCGTGCCCTGCCGATCCCCGCTCTTCTGACCCTCGACTCGATAGAATCGCTCCGTCAGGCGCGGCAGGTGCTCGCGCGCCATGCCCGGCCCGTGATCGCGCACGGTGACGACGGCGTAGCGCTGACCCGTTTCGCGATCCGGGGTCGCCAGCGACAGGCGGTTGCCCTCGGGCATTCGCGCCGCCATGGCCTCGTCCAGGGTGCGGTCGATCTCGATGCCGACCTCGATGGTCCCGCCCGCGCTGGAATACTTCAGGGCGTTGTCGATCAGGTTCTGCACCACCTGGGCGATCTCGTCCCGATCGCCGGTCACAGCCGCGCCGCCGTGCGGCAGCTCCGCATGGATCGTCACCTGACGCTCGCGCGAGAGGACGCTGACCGCATCGACCACATCGGCCGTCGCCCGCGCCAGATTGACCCGCCCCAGGGGCGCGATGTGTTCGTTCAGCTCGATCCGGCTCAGCGACAGCAGATCGGCCACCAGCCGCCGCATCCGGTCGGCCTGCACCGCCATGATGTCGAGGAATTTGTCGCGCGCCTTGGGGTCGTCCTTGGCGTGGCCCTTCAGCGTCTCGATGAAGCCCGACAACGACGCCAGCGGCGTGCGCAGCTCATGGCTGGCGTTGGCCAGGAAGTCGACGCGCATCTTCTCCATGCGGCGCACGTCCGTCTCGTCGCGCAAAGCCAGAAGCGCCAGCATCCCGCCGCCCCAGGCCGAATCCTCGCGTGCGGGCAGGGGTCGTATGAAGGCGCGCCAATGCCGTTCCTGAACGCCGCCGCCCACATAGTCGACCTCGGCTCCGACGCCGCCGAACAGGGCCTCGTCCACCGCCTCCAGCACGCGCGGCTCGCGCAGCACCGAAACCAGTAGCCCCCCGCCCGTCCCGTTTAGCTTGAACAGCTCGCGCGCCGCCGCATTGGCCAGGGCGATGCGGCGCCCGGCGATGTCGTCCGCCTCGCCTCCGCTGATGATCAGCAGCGGGTCGTCCAGCGCCTCGAACACATCGCCCAGCAGGGCCGCGTCCGGTCCCAGATCGACCCCGCCCGGCTCGAATTCCATCTCATCGGCGGCCGGCGGCGGATTGCGGTTCACCAGCCAGGTCGCCAGCGCGACCGCGACGGCCCCCGCCGCCAGCCATCCGGCCAGTTCCGGCTTCATCACGGCCAGAACCGCCATCACCAGTATGGCCACGCCGCCGCTGGCGCCGGCCGTCCACAAACGGGACGACGCTGTAGGCGCAACGGGAGACGGAGAGTGATCGTAAGGCATTTCGACCGACGTTATCTCATTCTTCAGCAGCTCGACCTAGGTTGGTCCGTCGGCAGCCCGCTGAGTCGGCCGGTTCGACGCACGGGATGTGTAGCTTGGTTTCTTCACGGATTTACGGCGGAACGGTTTAGGGGCTGAGGGCGCATCATGTTGGACGGTGTTCTGAGCTGTCTGGTTGAACGCCACGACTGGCGAATCGCCGCTTTCGCCATCCTGGCCTGCGTTTTCAGCCTCGGCATCGCCTTGTTGCTGTCCGAGCGTGCGCGACGCCTGTCGCCCCGAGCACGCCGCGCCTACACCCTGTCCGCGCCCCTGGTCGGGGGATTGGGCGTATGGACCACCCATTTCATCGCCATGCTGTCCTATGACGTAGGCGTCGAGGTCCGTTACGACGCCCTGCAGACCTTCCTGTCGCTGGTGATCGTGGCGGCCGCCTTCTGGATCGGAATGCAGTTGCACCTGATCGGCCCGGCGGATGCGAAGCTGCGGCGTCGGTGGGGGCTGGTCGCCGCAGTCGCCGTCACAACCGGCGTCGCGGCCATGCACTTCGTCGGCATGGACGCCATGCGCCTGTCGGGCGCGGTGCTGACGTGGAATGCGCCGCGCGTCGGCCTGGCCGTCGCGGGCGGGCTGGTCCTGTTCAGCACGGTCGTCTTCCTGCCGCCCCTCGGCCGCTGGAAGCAGTTGGCCGCAGCGACCGCCCTGACCGCCAGCGGCGTCGCCTGGCTGCACTTCATCGCCATGACCGCCGTGAGCCTGACGCCTGCGCCCGGCGTGATCCTGCCCAGCGACGCGGCGAGCGCCCTCGTCGTCGCCCTGTGGATCGGCCTGGGCGTGACGTTGACCGTCGTCGTGGCGGCCTTCTTCACCGGCATGATCTGGTGGTCGCGGCGCAGCGTTCTGGGTCAATTGCTGGAAGCCGTCCACGCCATGCCCGACGGCGTCAGCGTCTATGACGCCGATGACCGCCTGATCCTGTGGAACCAGCGCTACAGCGAGATCGCACCTCATCTGCAAGGCGTGCTCAGGCCCGGCGTCACCTTCCGCGAAGTATTGGAGGCCGGGATCAGAAGCGGCGTCTATCCCGACATCGTGGGCCGAGAGGACGCCTGGATCGAAGAGCGGCTGGCCTGCCGCCGCATCGCCACCGCCCCGCGCGAGATCAAGGTCGCCGACCGTTGGCTGCGGGTTCAGGATCGCCCGACCGTCGGCGGCGGCGCGGTCACGGTCTGCTCGGACATCAGCGACCTGAAACGCGACGCGGCCGCCCTGGCGGAAGCGCGCGATGCAGCAAACGCCGCCAATCGCGCCAAGAGCCGCTTCCTGGCCAATATGAGCCATGAGATCCGCACGCCCCTGAACGGCGTCATCGGGGTGGCCCAGGCTTTGACCCGCACGAAACTGTCACAGCATCAGCAGGAAATGCTTGAGCTGATCCAGTCCTCCAGCCGCACCCTCCAGACCCTGCTCAGCGACATACTGGATCTGGCGCGCGTCGAATCCGGACGACTGGAGCTGAAGGAGGAACCGCTCGACCTCGCCCGGACGGTGGAGGAAGCCGCCCTCCTCTACGCCGCCGCCGCGCGCGACAAGGGGCTGCAGTTCATTGTCGAGGTCGCGCCTGAGGCGCAGCGTTGGATTTATGGCGACGCCGTCCGCCTGAAGCAGGTTCTGACCAACCTGGTCTCCAACGCCGTCAAGTTCACCGCCTCGGGCTTCGTCAGCCTGACCGTCGACGCCGTCCCAGCCGAGGCGCCCCAGACCTTGCGTTTCGTGGTCCAGGACACTGGGATCGGCTTTGACGCCCAGACGCAGGCCCGGCTGTTCAACCGCTTCGAACAGGCCGACGGCGACATCACTCGCCACTACGGCGGCTCTGGCCTGGGCCTGGCGATCTGCCGCGAACTGGCGGCCATGATGGGCGGCGACCTGGGCTGCGAAAGCGAGCCGGGCGCGGGCGCCGCCTTCATCCTCAGCCTGCCGTTCAAGCCGGCTCAGGCGCCGCCCGTCCCGCTTCGTCCCGACCGGCAGGACGCCGACACAGCCTTCGCGGCCGAGGTCGACCAGGCGCCGCGCCGCCTGCGCATCCTGGCCGCCGACGATCACCCGACCAATCGCCGCGTCGCCGAGCTGATCCTGGACGGCGCCGTCTTCGACCTCGTCTCGGTCGAGAACGGAGCCCAGGCCGTCGAAGCCTACCGCGCCCAGACCTTCGACCTGGTGCTGATGGACATGCAGATGCCGGTCATGGACGGCCTGACCGCCGTGCGCGAAATCCGGCTGCACGAGTCCGTCCTGGGCCTGCCGCACGTTCCCGTCGTCATGCTGACCGCCAACGCCCTGCCCCAACATCTGGACGAGGCCCTGGCCGCCGGCGCCGACCGCCATATGGCCAAGCCCTTCAGCGTCGAAGACCTGTTGGCCATGGTCGCTGACCTGACCGCACAGACGCCTAAGATCGCGGAAGCCGCGGCCTGAGGTCTCTTTCTTCCAATATCGAGGCGGCTCACTCGTAGCCGTGCGCCGCCTCGTTGATGACCTGGCTGGGCATGGTCGAGAAGTCCACGCTCAGCGGACGGACCGCCTTGGCCTCGAAGGTCTTGAGGACGTGCTCCAGACGGCGGCGCACCTCGCGCTCGGCCTCGGTCGATCCGTCCAGCGCCAGCGGCGCCAGGCAGAAGTCGATGATGGCTTGCGGACGGGTCATGGGCTCCATGTCGTTTCCTTTCCTGTGAGGCGTGGAACTCAGGCGGCGTGGAACTGGGCGGTTTCGGTCGAGTCCTTCAAAGCCGTGGTCGAGGACTGGCCCGAGGAGATGACCGTGGCGACATCATCGAAGTAGCCGGTGCCGACCTCGCGCTGGTGGCGCGTGGCGGTGTAGCCGGCGGCCTCATTAGCGAACTCGCGCTGTTGCAGCTCGGAATAGGCCGCCATGCCGCGATCGCGATAGCCCGAGGCCAGCTCGAACATGCCGTTGTTCAGGCTGTGGAAGCCCGCCAGCGTCACGAACTGGAACTTGTAGCCCATGGCCCCCAACTCGCGCTGGAACTTGGCGATGGTGTCCTTGTCCAGCTTGGCTTCCCAGTTGAACGAGGGCGAGCAGTTGTAGGCCATCAGCTTGCCCGGATATTTCTTCTGGACCGCCTCGGCGAACTTCCTGGCGTCGTCCAGATCGGGGTGCGAGGTCTCCCACCACAGCAGGTCGGCGTATTTGGCGTAGGACAGGCCGCGCGCGATGCAGTGATCCAGACCCGTGCCCGGCTTCAGACGATAGAAGCCCTCGGGCGTGCGGTTTTCGCGGTCGATGAAGGGATGGTCCCGCTCGTCGATGTCCGAGGTGATCAGCTGGGCCGACTCGGCGTCGGTGCGCGCTACCGTCAGGGTCGGCGTGCCGCAGACGTCGGCCGCAAGGCGCGCCGCGATCAGGTTGCGCTCATGCGCCTGGGTCGGGATCAGCACCTTGCCGCCCAGGTGGCCGCACTTTTTCTCAGACGCCAGCTGGTCCTCGAAGTGGACGCCGGCGGCGCCCGCCTCGATGAATGCCTTCATGATCTCGAAGCTGTTCAGCGGGCCGCCGAAGCCGGCCTCGGCGTCCGCCACGATGGGGGCGAACCAGTCGCGCTTGGCGCCGCCCTCGGCGTGCTCGATCTGGTCGGCGCGCTGCAGGGTGCGGTTGATGCGGCGGCACAGTTCCGGCGCGGCGTTGGCCGGATACAGGGACTGGTCCGGGTACATGGCGCCGGCCGTATTGGCGTCGGCCGCGACCTGCCAGCCCGACAGATAGATGGCCTTCAGGCCCGCGCGGACCATCTGCATCGCCTGGTTGCCTGTGACCGCGCCCAGGGCGTTGATGTAGGGCTCGGTGTGCAGCAGCTCCCACAGGCGGTTGGCGCCGCGCTCGGCCAGGGTGTGCGTGACCGGCACCGAGCCGCGCAGACGCAGGACGTCTTCAGGCGAATAGGGGCGCTCGATGCCGTCGAAACGGCCGGCGGGCGAAGGAACCAGATCGGCGAAGGTCGTCATGTCTCGTCTCGGTCTCGATAAGGCGCGGCCGCAGCCGCTGTCCCCAAGACCTGAACATGCATCCGTCACGAATGACACAGAGCTAGACACGTCATTCAAGTCAAACAGTCACATCATGACACTTGCCATGAAGTCATGATGTGACATGATAGCGCCATGAACGCCGCCGCCGATCGCAAGCTGTTTCTGGGCGGCCGCCTCAAGCGGCTGCGGCGCGAACTTGACCTGTCGCAGACAGCGATGGCGGCCGACCTGGGCGTCTCGCCCTCTTATCTGAACCATATCGAGCGCAACCAGCGCCCCGTCTCGGCTCAGCTTCTGCTGCGTCTGGCCGAAACCTATGACGTCGACCTGAGGAACCTCGGCCAGTCCGGCGGCCCGGCGTCGGAGGCCGAACTGTCCGAGGTCTTCGCCGACCCCTTGTTCCACGGCTTGGCCGTGCCCCGCCACGAGATCATGCAGCTGGCCGAGGATCAGCCCGCCGCCGCTGACGCCGTGCTGCGCCTCTATCGCGCCTTCTCCGACCGCCGCGTGCGCGACCGCGCCGAGACCGAGGCCGGCGGCGGCGCCGCCCCGACCGACAGCCCTTCGGAATGGGTGCGCGAATACGTTCAGGCCCGCCACAACCACTTCCCCGAACTGGACGCCCTGGGCGAAGCCCTGCACGACGCCCTGCGCGCGGAAGCCCCCGCCCCCGACGAAGGATTCGAGGCCCTGGCCCGCGCGCGCCTGTTCGCCCGCCACGGCCTGACCGTCCGCACCCTGCCCGCCGAGGTCATGGTCGAATGGACCCGCCGCTTCGATCCGCACCGGGGGCGCCTGCTGCTGTCCGACGCGCTGGGCCCGTCGTCGCGCGCCTTCGCCGTCGCCAACCAGCTGGCCCTGATGGAGCACGGGCCTGAGCTTCAGGCCCTGACCGAGGCCGCGAACGCTCCCGACGCCCCGACGCGCAACCTGCTGAAGGCCTCGCTGGCCAACACCCTGGCCGCCGCCGTGCTGATGCCCTACGCTGCCTTCCAGCGCACGGCCGAGGAAACCGGCTATGACCTGGCCCGGCTACAGGCCCGCTTCGGCGTCGGCTTCGAACAGGTCGCCCACCGCCTGACCACCCTGTCGCGGCCGAGGGCGCGGGGCGTGCCCTTCTTCCTGATGCGAGTGGATCAGGCGGGTAATGTGTCCAAGCGCTATGCGTCGGACGCCTTTCCCTTCTCGCGCTTCGGCGGGGCCTGCCCGCGCTGGCGGCTGCACTCGGCCTTCCGCACGCCGGGCCGCATCGTCACCCAGATCATCGAGACGCCGGACGGATCGCGCTGGTTCACCCTGGCCCGCACCGTCGACCGTCAGGGTCAGGACGCATTCACCGAGGGGCATGACCTGGCCATCGGCCTGGGCTGCGAGCTTCGCCACGCCCACCGCCTGATCTACGCCCGCGGTCTGGACCTGCAGAAGCCCGAGGTCACCCCCATCGGCCCGGCCTGCCGCCTGTGCGAACGCCACCCCTGCGCCGAACGCGCCGCCCCGCCGGTCGGCCGCGCCCTGACGGTGGACGACTGGTCCAAGTCCGTCAGCCCCTATCCGTTCGCCTAATTTCCCCTTCTCCCCTTGTGGGAGAAGGTGGCCGAGCGAAGCGAGGTCGGATGAGGGGTCTCTCAACCGACAGTGCAACCCCTCATCCGGTCCTTACGGACCACCTTCTCCCGCAAGGGGAGAAGGAAAGTCAGTGCGCCAGCATCAGCGCCACGGGCGCTTCGTTCAGCAAGGTCTGCGTCACCCCGCCGAAGATCCACTGCCGCATCCGCGCATGCCCCCAGGCGCCGGAGACCATGAGCCCCGCCCCCATTTCCTCGGCGCAGTCGATCAGCCGCCGCCCGCCCGAGCGGTCGTCATGGGCGCGGGCGTCTGGTTCAGCCGCGATCCCGTGCCCCGCCAGCCAGCGCACGACATCCTGCGTCCGCAACCGGGCGCCGTCCATGTCTTCGGGGTCGCACAGCTCGACCACCCGCACCCCGTCAGCGCGTTTCAACAGGGGCATGGCCGCCTGCGCCGCCAGTCGGCTCTCGCGCGTGTCGGTCCAGGCCAGCAGCGCCGTGGCATCCACCATCGAGCGGATCGGATTGGGCGGCAGGACCACGATCGGTCGCCCCGCCCGCATGGCCAGATCAGCCGGATGCGGCGCGCGCCAGGCGCTGGCCCCGCCCGCGTCGCGCCCGACCAGGGCCGCGTCCGCCGCCCGCAGGCAGCGCAGGGTCAGGCCGGTCGGGTCGCCGACGTCGCCCCGCCATTCACCCTCGACGCCCGCCGCCTCGATCGCGCCCCGGAAGCGCTGCTCAGCGGACTTCAGCGTGGTTTCGTTGCGCGTCTGCTGAGCCGCCATCACCTCGCCCAGAAGAATGCCCGCCCCATAGGCGTCGGCCACCGGCGTCTCGGGTGCGCAGCCCGACACCCCGATCAGCCGCGCCCCATGCGCGCCGGCCAGGGCGCAGGCCTCGGTCAGGCGGGCGGGGTTGTCGGCTTCATCGTCCACATAAACGATCAGACTGGTCCAGGGCATGGCGGCCTCCTGCTTCAGGATACGCCACATCAACGCACAAACCGCCGTTCCGCGCCTTGAGCAGGATCAATTCGCCAGAAGGATGCGCCCGTCCTCGACCCGGTGCGGCACGCCTGCGCGGCGGAACAGGCTGGCGATCTCGGCGACGGGATCGGCCGCGCCCTGGTCCAGCATCCGCCCGATGTCGGCCGCCAGCGTCGGATCGCCCGACACGCGCGTCAGGGCGTTCAGCCATTCGGCGCGGCTCAGCACCCCGTCCCGGCGGTTGGCGTCCAGCAGAGGCCGCAGGAAGCCGAACCAGTCGCCGCCGTCGCGCCGCTTCTGCGCCCCCTCGGCCGTCATCGCGAAGACGGCGCCGCAGGCGTAATAGGCGCGGTGTTCGCCCCGCACGCCCGCCTCGGCCACGCCGCGCCCCTGGCTCAGGGTCACGCAGTCGTCGACCTCTTCCTGCAGGGCCTTGCGGTCGTCATAGGCCGGGTCCAGCGCCTTCAGCGCCCGCACCGCCATCAGGTCGGCGCCGCCCTCGGTGATCCAGGCGTCGCGCGCGAACTCGTACCGCACGGTCTGGCCCAGCCAGAAGTGGGCGCTCTCATGGCCGATGAACCAGCGCGACACCCGCTCCATCTCCGCCGTCGGCCGGGTCACGCCGGTCCCCTCGAACGACATGACGATCAGACCGGGCAGGACGCTGCCGCCCATGCTGGTCATCCGCTCGGTCGGGCCGTTCCACGACACCATGACCACCGGCTTGTCGCCGCCCGAGCCGGGCCGCCCCAGGCGTTGCAGGTAGAACTGGCCCACGCGCGGGGCGAAGTCGCGGATCTTCTCGCCGATCCAGGGCGGCAGATTGGGGTCCATGACGGTGGTCAGCCCCTCGCCCGGCGTCACCCGCGCCTGTCCCAGCAGGACATAGGAGCGCTCGCCCGTCGTCGTCAGTTCGGCGTGGCGCTCGCCGTTGAACAGCACCGGCCCGTCCAGGTCGCGCCAGGTCACGCGCGACGCCCCGCCGTCCAGATTGACGCCGTTGAGGTCCGCCGGCATCGCCTCCGCCGCCTCGGGCGAGCCCAGGGCGAAGACGTCCATCTGCCGCGTCGGCAGGGCCACCGCCCCGTCCGAGAAGACCAGGGTCTTGTATTCCGCCTCCAGCTCGACCGCCTTGGGCGTCACGCTGAAACGGACATGGCGCGGCACGGGACCGCCGTTCGTGCTGCGGATGATGTCGTAATGGCCGCGTCGCTCCATCACCACGCCAGGCGTCTCGACCGTCCACTGGCGCGGCCTCCACGGCTCGCGCACCTCCGAGATCAGGGCCGAGTCCATGAAGGCCCAGACCACGGCGTCGCGGTTGAAGACATAATCGACCGTCAACCGCCCGTCCTCGCGCGTCACCGTCACCTGCGGCGCCGCCTCGACGTTCCAGGGGCCGGGCGCAGGGCTGGCGGCGCAGGCGGTCAGCAGGGCGACGACAGAAAGGACGGTTGCAGACAGGGCTTTCAGACGCACGAAGAGCAGTCTCCTACAAGGAACGGCGCAGCTTAGGGCTCCCAAACGTCGCCCGTCACCTTACGGTTTCCTCAGCTTTACGCCCGTTCGAGGGCGCGGCCCGCCGCCCCAAGCGCCTCGGCCATCACCGTCTTCAGCCGCTCCGGCTCCAGGATGGTCGCCTGCTCGCCCCAGGTGAACAGGTGCCAGGCCAGTTCGCGCATGCCCGAGGCGCGGAACCGCACCACGACCGATCCGTCGGCCCGATCCTCGATCGTCTGGGTCGGGTGCCAGCGCCAGCCGCGCGCCTCGTCCGCCCCCTCGGGCGCGATACGGACGGCGACCTCTTCGATCTCGTCCTGATAGATGCCGAAGGACTGGCTGGCGAAGGCGCCCAGGTCGAAGTCTTCGGGCGGGCGCGCCGTGCCCTCGCCCGCCTCGACCGCGCTCATCCGGTCCAGACGGAAGGTCTGGATGCGCCCGCTCTCGCGGTCGGCGGCCACCAGATAGTTGGCCCGCCCGAACATCAGGCCGCACGGCGTCATGGTGCGGGTGCGCGCCTCGGCCCCCGGCCGGGCGTAGATGAAGTTCAGCGGCCGCTCGGCCAGCACCGCCCCGCGAATCTCGGCCAGCACCGTCTCATCGGCGCTGGGGCGCGGCCCGGCCTGGACGGCGATGGTCTCGGCCCGGACCAGAGCCTCCAGATCCGGCGCCATGCGGTTCAGGGTGGTCGAGCGCATCGCCGCCTTCACCTTGCGCTCAAGACTTTCCAACGCCGCCGCCCGCGCCGGTTCGCCCGCCGCGCGCAGGGCCGCCGCCGCCTTGGTCAGCTCCAGCATCTCGGTGGCCGTCGGCGCCTGTTCAAAGGCCGACAGCCCCCCCCGGATGCGCCAGCGCTTGGTCGGCGGATCCGACACCTCTTCCACCTGCGGGAACAGCATCAGCACGGCGTCGCGCATCCTCTCGGCCGTGCGGCGCCCGACGTTCAGCTGTGCCGCCATCTCGTTCAGCGTCAGCCCCTCGGCGCTGGCCGCCATGCCCCGCGCCAGATCGATGACCATGGCCGCCTTGTCGTGCCGCAAATGACTTCTCCACAGAGATACGTCCGAAACTGGCGCAATGCTGTCGCATCTTCATCCTGTCAGCAAGAGGCGACCGCCTCCGCACCAGGAGTTTTCCCCTATGGCCTTCGTCCGCACCCCCACCGTCCAGAAGCCCGCCCGCAAGACCTTTTCCGATCGCTACATGATCGTGCCGTGCGAGACCGAGAGCGACCTGGCCGTCATCTGGGACCGTCAGGAGGAACAGGTCGTGGACGTCATCAGCGCCTCGACCAGCCGCTACACCAACGAAGACGCCCTGTGGGACGAGTTCCACACCCCGCCGTTCAACGCCCGGTCCGACTGGCGCGCGGCGGCCTGAGCCGAGAAGTTTGCGGAACTCCCGCCCCCGCTCCGACGTTGCGCCAGCGTGGCCATATGCCGCCACGCCCAAGGGGAGCTGAAACCATGTCCTCGTCCAACGCCGCGCCTTCGCTGGAAGGCTTCGTCAAATCCGCCCTGCATCGATCCTGGTGGCTGCTGCTGTTGCGCGGGATCGCCGCCGTGGCCTTCGGCGTGCTGACCTTCGTCTGGCCGCAGATCAGCCTGCTGACCCTGATCATGGTCTACGGCGTCTACGCCCTGATCGACGGCGTTCTAGCCCTGATCGCAGCGATCCGGGGCGGCGGGTTCGTCCCGCGCTGGTGGCTGGCGCTGGGCGGCGTGGTCAGCATCCTGGCTGCTGTCGTCGCCTTCGCCTGGCCGGGCCTGACGGCCCTGGTCCTGGTCTATCTGATCGGCTTCTGGTCGATCCTGCGCGGCGTGCTCGAGATCATCGGCGCCATCCGTCTGCGCAACGAGATCGCCAATGAGTGGACGCTGGGCGTCGCCGGCGCCCTGTCGGTGATCTTCGGCCTGATCCTGGTCTTCATGCCGGGCGCGGGGGCCTTGGGTCTGCTGTGGCTGATCGCGGCCTGGGCCGTGCTGTTCGGCCTGCTGCTGATCTGGGTCGCCTTCAAGGTCAGGAAGCTGGCGAAGGCTTAAAGACCGCATTGCGCGCCGCGACCCGAGCGCGGATTTCGGCGCGCATCCGCTCCAGTTCAGCCGCATCGATCAGTCGGCCGCGCAGCACCACGGCCTCGGCGTCGCGCGTGGCGCTGACGTCGGTCAGCGGGTCGGCCTCCAGCACCAGCAGATCGGCCGACTTGCCCGCCGCCACCGCGCCGTAACGCTCCCCCTGATTGAGGAAGCGCGGCCCGTCCACGACCGAGCCCATCAAGGCCTCGCGCGGCGTCAGGCCCAGCGACACATAGAGCTCCAGCTCGTCGTGCAGCGAAAAGCCCGGATAGTTGAACGAGTTGAGGAAGCCCGCGTCCGTCCCTGTCAGGATGGTCACGCCGGCATCGCGCAGCATGGGCAGGGTGCGTGCGGTGACGTCCTTGACGAAGTGACGATCCTCGACCTGCTGCGGCGTGGCCTGGGCGGCGCGCTGGACGCGCCAGTCATAGGTCGCCCGGATGCCCGGCCCGACATAGGCCAGGCCGTCGTCGTGCGTATGGTCGTCCTTGTCCAGATTGGCCAGGGTGGTCGAGCCGTAGAGGGTCGGCGATACCGCCGTACCCAGCTCCGCCAGCCGCGCATAGACCCGGCGCGCCGTCTCCACGTCGAAGGTGTCGGCGTAACGCCGCATGGTCTGGGCGTAGGTGTATTTGCCCGCCAGATAGTCGGCCGCGATGGCCGCCTCATCGCGCGAGCCGGCCTTCATGGCGTAGTCGAGGTGCTCGATCGACGACAGGCCCGCCTCCGCGGCCTCCAGCACCGTAATGCTGGCCGGGATGTGGGCCGAAGTCTTCATGCCCCGCTTCTTCGCCTCGCGCACCGCGTAGAGGAAAAGCTCGGGCGTCAGGGTGTTGTCGGTGATCTTGACGAAGTCGACGCGCAGGGCCTGAAGTCGGTCCAGGGCGGCGTCCACCTCCGCCTCGCTGCCCGTCTCGATCACGCCCTTCCAGACGGGGGCGACGCCCTCGATCTTGGGGCCGGAGGTGAAGATGCGCGGCGCATCGGCGGTCGGCGGCGACGCGCGCCAGTCCAGCACCTGCTGCGCCAGGTCGCCCGCCGCGTCGCGCACCGCCACCACGCCATTGACCACGAACAGCGGCATCAGCTCGGCGTTCTCCTCGATCAGGGGCTCGCCGCCGCCGAAGTGGACGTGCATGTCCCACAGGCCCGGCATGACGTAGCGGTCGCCCAGATCCAACGTCCGCGCGGCCCGATAGCGGCCCGCCTCGCCCTCAGGCCCCACGGCCACGATGTCGCCGCCGCGCACGGCGACCAGTTGATCCGGCGTCGTCGTTCCCTTCTCGACATCGACCACCGTGGCCGAGGTCAGCAGCAGATCGACCGGCTGGACCGGCGTTTCGGCGGCGGCCAGCGGCGCCAGGGCGCAGGCGGACAACAGGGCGGAGGCGGCGATCAGGAAGGTGCGCATGAATCCGCTATAGTCCGTTGGCCGCCGTCGGCAAGCCAATCACGGATAGCGGCGTTTCATCTCGTCCCAACTGGCGACGCAGAGGTCGCGCAACACGCCCATGTCCGCCTGATCCAGCCGCTTGATGTAGAGGCAGGCTGTGCTGGTCGTGTGCGGACCCAGCCGCGCCAGCATGGCCTCCGTCTGCGGGGTCGAGGCGAGATAAAGGGTCAGCGCCGCCTTGCGCGGCGAAAAGCCCATGCGCGGCCAGTCGGCGCTCTTGCCGTTCGCGGTGACGTTGGCGTAGCGGCCGAAGCCGACGATGGACGGCCCCCACATCACCGGCGCCTCGCCCGACACCGCCTGCATCAGGGCGCACAGCGTCCGCCCCTCCTCGCGCCGCCGCGCCGGTTCGACCGCCGCCAGAAAGTCCTCGACCGAGGCGTCGGTAGGCTTGGTCTTCGGCTCGCTCATTTCGGCCTCCCGCTCAGGACAGGCCGTCACCTTGCGCCTGTCCGATCCGGCCCGCCAGACACCATCCGCCGACCGCCCGCGTCCTCAGCCAGCCGCCCGCCGGAACCGTCACCCACTGACCCGATCCCGCCGCCAGGGTCTCGCGCCGCACGCCCGTATCCGTGGCCAGCTCGACCTCAAGCGCCGCGCCCATATAGGCGGTCCACAGCTCTTCGGCCTCGACCACGCGCCAATCGAGCGGCGCCTCGGGCGTCAGCAGGCGATAGGCGCCGACCGCCTCTCCGCGCGCGGCGGCGTCCGCCCACGCCATCGGCCGCCCCCAACCGCCCTCGACCAGCGGCCGCAGCCCCAGGTTCTCGACGACCTCTTCGAGCGTGAAATCCGCCTCGCCTTCCATCCAGCCGCTAGTGAGGTGCTTCGCCGCCTGCGTCCACGCGCGGACCGCGCTCCTGCGGCGTGACAGGACGCCAACGGCCGTTCTCGAACACCACCTCGTCCCCGCCGCGCCAGGGCACGCGGCTCAGTGGCCCGCCGGTCAGGCCGTAACCGACGATCGCGTATCGCACGCCGGGTTTCAGCGGCGCCGCCTCTACTGTCGTTTCAAACCCCTCGGGCGTCTCGCCATAGACCACCTGTCTCAGGCCCCGGCAGTCGCGGCCGCGCGCCTCGATCGACCAGACCGGGCGCATCATGGCGTTCGACCGCTTATGCACGGCGATGCCGCCCAGGCAGGCCTTCTCGGGCTTGGCGGGATCGGCGCCGAAGGTCGCGACTGGCCGTTCCAGCCCGCCGCTGATGTTGACCGGGATCATCGCCGAGCACGCGGCCAGGGCGACGGCCGTCGTCGCCAGCGCCGCTCCGACGCGCCAAACCGCGCCGCGTTTCATCACCCTCGCCCTCAGCAGCCGCCGTAGGGGATGTAGCCGACCTCGATCTCGTCGATGCGGACGGTCTTCAGCTCGCGCACCGCCATCTGATCGAAGTCGGCGCTACAGTTGAAGCCGGCATCGATGACGTAATCCTCGCCCTTGGCCGCCTTGATGGCGTCGCGGATGCGGAAGGAGGCGTCGATCGTGGCGTCGCTGACCATCACGGCCGAGGCGCGAATGCCCGGCGACACGCGCGGACCGGCGCTTTCCAGATAGAGCCACGGGTCGGCCGCATTGCCGCACAGCATCAGGCAGTCGGCCTTGAAGTCGGCGTTGCCGCGCGCGGCGGCGAACTCGCCCATGGTCAGGTCGATCTTCTGCGGCAGATCATAGTCCTTCAGCGCCGCCAGCGCCTGGGTCGAGCAGGCCGACGTCATCGGCACGGCGTAGCCGACGACCTCGTCGCCCTCGGCGCGGACGCGGACCGTGCAGCCGCCGATCTCATAGGTGCGCTCCTTGTCCTGAACCGTGCGGGCCGGACCCAGCTTGGATTCCAGATAGGCCACCTGCACGCCCATCATCTGGTCGATGGTCGGCGCGCCGCCCGTTGCAGGCGCGGCTTCAGGCGCCGCCTGGGTCGCCTCGGCCGGAGCGTCAGCCTTGTCGGCCGTCTTCTCCGCCTGACCGCAAGCGGCCAGTCCCGCCAGCACGCCCAGCACGGCGACGGTTTTCAGTCCTTGGAATGCGGTCATGATCTCTCCACGGCTCAGGTTGAGCGTCGCAAGCCAACGCACCGCCGCGCGAAGGGTTCTCGCGCACGACCGTCAGAGGGCCTTCACGATGCCTTCGACCATCTTCTTGGCGTCGGCGAACAGCATCATGGTGTTGTCGCGGAAGAAGAGTTCGTTCTCGACCCCGGCGTAGCCGCTGCCCATCGACCGCTTGATGAACAGGACGGTGCCCGCCTTCTCCACGTCCAGCACCGGCATCCCATAGATGGGCGACTGCGGATCGGTCTTGGCCGCCGGATTGGTCACGTCGTTGGCGCCGATGACGAAGGCCACGTCGGCCGAGGCGAACTCGCTGTTGATGTCCTCCAGCTCGAACACCTCGTCATAGGGGACGTTGGCCTCGGCCAGCAGGACGTTCATGTGCCCCGGCATCCGGCCCGCAACGGGGTGGATGGCGTATTTCACCTCGACGCCTTCTTCCTTCAGCGTGTCGGCCATTTCGCGAAGGGCGTGCTGGGCCTGCGCCACCGCCATGCCGTAACCGGGCACGATGATGACCTTGGAGGCGTTCTTCATGATGAAGGCGGCGTCCTCGGCCGAGCCCTGCTTGACCGGCCGCGTCTCGACAGCCCCGCCGCCCGCAGCCGCGCCCGCCTCGGCGCCGAAACCGCCCAGGATGACGCTGATGAAGCTGCGATTCATGCCCTTGCACATGATGTAGCTGAGGATCGCGCCCGACGACCCGACCAGGGCGCCGGTGATGATCAGGGCGATGTTCTCCAGCGTGAAGCCCAGCGCCGCCGCCGCCCAGCCGGAATAGGAGTTCAGCATGGACACCACCACCGGCATGTCCGCCCCGCCGATGGGGATGATCAGGGTCGCGCCCAGGATCAGGGCGATGGCGAACACGCCCCAGAAGGCCCAGATCGCCGTCCCGCCCGTCCCGATCAGGATGCCGATCAGGAAGACCAGGGCCAGCGCCAGGGCGATGTTGATGAGGTGCCGCGCCGGCAGGATGATCGGCGCCCCGCTCATCCGCCCGTCCAGCTTGGCGAATGCGATGACCGATCCGGTGAAGGTGATGGCCCCGATGGCCACGCCCAGGCTCAGTTCGACGATGGACAGGGTCTTGATCCCGCCCGTCGCCGTGACGATGCCGAAGGCGTCGGGCGCATAGACCGCTCCCACCGCCACCAGACAGGCCGCCAGGCCGACCAGGGAGTGAAACGCCGCGACCAGTTGCGGCATGGCCGTCATCGGCACGCGGTTGGCGATGACCGCGCCCGCGCCGCCGCCGACCACGACCCCGCCCGCGATCAGGACCAGGGTCAGGGGGTCCAGGGCGCCCGACGTCCCCAGCGTCAGCAGGGTGACGCCGACGGCCAGGGCCATCCCGACCATGCCGAGCGTATTGCCCCGTCGGCTGGTCACAGGGCTGGACAACCCCCTGAGCGAGAGGATGAACAGAACCCCCGCCGCCAGATAGGCCAGCGCCGCGATCGATGCGTTCATCCCCTCCCCCCTTGTTTCATGCCTAGATCAGAAAACGTTGACCACGGCGGGCGCCGCGCCGTTGGTGCCGGCGGCGGTCGCCTGGCCGTTCTTGACCACGGCCACGCCGACCGGACCCCGGCCGCCCGTCTTGGTCACGCGGCAGCTGCCGTTGTCGCCCGGCAGGCGTCCGGCCATCCGGCCCGAGCCGGTGTGGTTGATGCGGTTCATGTGCACGCCCCTGATGGTCACCGGGGCGAAGCCGCACTCCAACGTCCAGCTGGCGCCCTGGGGCGCGGCCACCGACCAGTGCAGGCCGGTATAGGGATCATTGCCCACTTCGCGCGCGGATTGCGCCGAGGCCGCGCCGGCGACAGCGGCGGCCGACAGGGCCAGGACAGAGATCAGGGAAGCTTTCATCACGCAATACTCTTCGAGGTTAACGTTTGACGGATTGGGTGCGCGACAGACGCCACAGCGCCGCCGCGATGAACAGAGGCCCCAGCAGGATCATCGCCCAGTCGAAGACCGTCATCTGACGATCCTGGATGATAATGCGCGTCAGGACGGCGGCGAAAACCAGCACGACCCCGCAGTCCTGGAACCGCAGGCGCCCGATGGGGTCTTTCACCCGCACCCAGCTCCAGATCCACAGGGCCACGCCCAAGCCGGTGACGGCCCAGGAGGCATAGAAGGCCAGCAGGATAGGCGACAGGGTCACGAGGCGGCGGAACCTTCAGCCAAACGCTTGCGCCGCGCCCAGATTATACGAACGCCGCTCCAGGCGATGAACAGGGTGAACACCACGGCGCCCAGCGCCGCAAACTTGTCTCCGGCCTCCATCAACCCCGCCGCGCGCCAGATCAACAGGGCGACGCCGATCGGAAAGAAGACCAGCGCCAGGCCGAGCTCGACGCGACGACGCGCCTCAGCCGACAACCTGCCGCCTAACGTAGCGGCCGCCAGAACCACCAACACGGCGACGGCCAGAAGAACCAGGATCAGGCCGTTGATAAGATTGTACATCAGGCGCGCTCCTTCTTCTTGTACATGGCCAGCATCCGGCGCGTGACCATGAAGCCGCCGAAGATGTTGACGCTGGCCAGGGTGACTGCGGCCACGCCTGCGCCCTTGGCGATCCAGGCGTTCGGCCCGCCCGCCTGCGCGCTCATCGCCGCCGCCGCGATCAGGCCGCCGACGATGATGACGCTGGAAATGGCGTTGGTCACGGCCATCAGCGGCGTGTGCAGCGCGGGCGTCACGCTCCAGACGACATAGTAGCCGACGAAGATCGACAGGACGAAGATCGCCAGGCGAAAGACGGTGGGATCGACGTGTTCCATCAGCCTCTCACTCCTTCATGCACCACGGCGCCGCCGTGGGTGACGACGGCGGCCTTGAGGATTTCCTCCTCCAGGTCGACCGCCAGGGCGCCGTCCTTGATCATCAACCCCAGGAAGGCGACCAGGTTGCGCGCATAAAGAGCGCTGGCGTCCGCGGCGATGCGGCCGGGCATGTTGCTCCAGCCGACGATCTTCACTCCGTTCGCGGTCGTCACGACCTCGTTCGGCTTGGAGCCTTCGACGTTGCCGCCCGCCTCGACCGCCAGGTCGATGATGACCGAGCCCGGCTTCATCGAGGCGACGTGCGCCGCCGTCACCAGCATCGGCGCCGGACGACCGGGGATCAGGGCCGTGGTGATCACCACGTCCTGCTTGATGATGTGGGCGGCGGTCAGGTCGGCCTGCTTGGCCTGATACTCGGCCGACATGGCCTTGGCGTAGCCGCCCGCCGTTTCAGCGGCCTTGAACTCTTCATCCTCGACCGCGACGAATTTGGCGCCCAGGCTCTCGACCTGCTCCTTGGCGGCGGGGCGCACGTCGGTGGCCGTGACGACCGCGCCCAGGCGCCGCGCCGTGGCGATGGCCTGAAGCCCCGCGACGCCCGCCCCCATGACGAAGGTCTTGGCGGCGGCCACCGTCCCGGCGGCCGTCATCATCATGGGGAAGCCCTTGCCATAGGCATAGGCCGCCTCGATCACCGCCCGATATCCGGCCAGATTGGCCTGTGACGACAGCACGTCCATCACCTGCGCCCGCGTGATGCGCGGCACGAACTCCATGGCGAAGGCGGTGGCGCCTGCGCCCCTCAACGCCTCAAGCGTGGCCTTGTCGCGCCAGGCGTCCAGCAGGCTGACGACCACCGCGCCGGGCTTCAGGGCGCTGATCTCCGACGCCGTCGGGCCGCGCACCTTCAGCAGGATGTCCGCTCCCGCCAGCGCCGCCGACAGGTCCGGCTTCACGCTGGCCCCGGCCTCGGCGTAGTCGGCGTCAGGCAAGGATGAGCCGAGGCCCGTCCCGGCCTCGACGCTCACCGTCGCGCCCAAGGCGATCAGCTTCTTCACCGTTTCAGGCGTAACCGCGCAGCGCGTCTCGCCTTCACGACGTTCACGGGTCACGGCGATGGCGACGGCCAAGCGAATCCCTCCCACTCCCCAGGGTCAGATCGACGTTAGGCCTAAGGTCGAAGGGTCGTCAAACAAGCAAAAGGCCCGCCGGACACGCCGACGGGCCTTGCTGCATTCAATAGGTCGGATCGCGCTTAGTGCGCCTTCTTGCTCTTCAGCATGAAGTAGCCCGCCACCGACAGAACCGCGCCGCTGATGAAGGCGGGAACGAAGCCGGCGCCGACGGCGAACCACACCGTCAGGAACAGGATCAGCACGGCCGTGGCCAGCGACAGCCACTTGGTCAGGCCCATGAACAGGCTCCAGGTCCAGGCCTGTTCCGAGATGTTCATATCCCCGTGGACGTGGGGGGCGGTCGCTTCAGCGTGCTGGTCGGCCATGGGGCATCCAAAAAAAGAGTCGAGATTTCGACGGCTCTTATAGCGAGGCCTGCGCGCGGCTCAAGCCCGTCAGGATCAAGGGCGCCTCAGTCGAGGCTTTCCAGCACCGAACGCGCGAAGGCGGCGACGTCGAAGGGCTTGCCCGCCGGGTCTTCGCCGCGCCGCACGATCACCACCTGGCGGCTGGGCACGATCACCACATACTGCCCCCGGTTGCCGAAAGCGGCGAACACATCGACCGGCACGCCTTCGGAGCGGTTCATCAGCCAGAAGGTCGCCCCATAGCCGAAGTCGCCCGTCGGCGGCTGCGGCCCGGTCGGGGCGGTAACGTAGTCGCGCCAGCCCTCCGGCAGGAGGCGCTCGCCCTCCCACACCCCGTCCTGCAGATACAGCTGGCCGAAGCGGGCCAGATCGCGCGCCGTGGTCCAGACCTGGCTCGACAGGATGTAGTTGCCGCGCCAGTCGGTCTCGGCCCAGGTGTGCGTCATGCCCAGCGCATCGAACAGTTCGGCGGGCGGATGGGCGGTGAAGGTCGGGGCGGCGGCCATGGTCGCCAGCAGGGTGTCGTTGTTGGCGTAGCGATAGACCGTCCCGACCGGCGCCAGCAGCGGCCAGCCCGGCGCCTGCTCATCGACGGCCACGCCGCCAAAATAGAGGCCGTCGGTGCGGTTGCCCGCCGTGTCGCTGGTCAGGCCCGACGACATCCGCATCAGGGCGTCGACGGTGATCGCCGCGCGCGGATCGCCGGGGCGGCTCCAATTGGCGATGGCGGCGGGCGCCTTCACATCCAGTTCGCCGCGCTGAACCGCCGCGCCGATGACGGTTCCGGCCAGGCTCTTGGCCACCGACCAGGTGCGCTGGGGCGTGTTCGGGCCGAAGTCGGCGGCATAGCGTTCCGCCACCCGCTTGCCGCCCTGCATGACCACGACGCCTGTGGTGTTGGTCCCTGCGCCGAAGCCCTGATCGAAGGCGCGCGCGACGGCGGCCTCCAGCGCGCGAGCGTTCCCCTTGGGCCGCGCGGTCGGCAGGTCCGGCGCCGAGGCCCGGCGCGCCAGCGGCGTCCGCTCAGGCGCGGCGCCCGGCGCATAGCCCATCGGCTCGATGACGCAGCCGCGCCCGTCGGTCCAGGTCGCGACGCGAGGCGGCGCGGCCTGATCCCAGGCGACAGTGACGGCGTTCCCGGCCATCTCGGCCTTCATGCTTCTGACCAGCGGCTGAAGCTCGGGATAGACGCCGACCAGCTCGTTCGCCTCGACGCTGGCGACCGTGCGATCGGCTCCCGCCGCACGCGCCGAATGCAGGGCGCTGCACACCGTCAACGCCTTATAGCCCGCCGCCAGGGCGCGGTGATTGGCGGAAGGTTCAGCCGTCTGGGCGAAGCCCGTCGTCGGCAGGGCGAGGACGGCGGCGAGAACAAGCACACGGGACGCGATTTTCATGCGGCCACGCTTCAACGCCGCGTCCCGCCTGTCAACGCCCTTTCCCTTCTCCCCTTGTAGGAGAAGGTGGCAGGCGGAGCCTGACGGATGAGGGGTTGCGGGACATTAAGGTCAGCCCCCCATCAAGCTGCGGAGAACCCCCTCATCCGGCCCTGACGGGCCACCTTCTCCTACAAGGGGAGAAGGAAGTCAGAGCGCCTCGAACCGATCGATCAGGCCTTCCAGCCGCTTGGTGCCGATGGTCCAGAAGGCCGGGTCGCGCGGGTTCAGGCCGAACGGCTTCAGCGCCTCGACATAGGTCCGCGCCCCGCCGCCCGACAGCAGGTCGCGATACAGGGGCGTAAAGGCCGCCGGATCCTTGGCCCGCGTCTCCATCAGCGCCGCGACCAGCAGGTCGCCGAACGCATAGGCGTAGACATAGAAGGGCGCGTGGACGAAGTGGCTGACATAGGCCCACCAGTCCTCATAGCCGGTCAGGTCCACTGCGGGCCCGAGGCTGGCGCCCAGTTCCTCCATCCAGATCTCGCGGATGCGCTCGACCGGCACCTCGCCCGCCGCCCGCTCGTCATGGAAGCGCGTCTCGAAGCGGTGGAAGGCGATCTGGCGCACCACCGTGTTCAGCCCGTCCTCGATCCGGCCCGCCAGCAGGGCGCGCTGTTCGTCCGGCGTCGCCTCGGCCAGCAGGCGGTCGAAGGTCAGGCCCTCAGCGAAGATCGACGCCGTCTCGGCCAGAGTCAGCGGCGTATCGGCCAGCAGGCTGCCCTGCCCCGCCGCCAGCGTCTGGTGCACCCCGTGGCCCAGTTCATGCGCCAGCGTCAGCACGTCGCGCCGCTCGCCCATCCAGTTCAAGAAGACATAGGGGTGCCGATCCGCCGTCACCGGGTGAGCATAGGCGCCGGACTGCTTGCCCGCCCGCGCCCGCGCATCGATCCACGGCCGGTCGAAGAACCAGCCCGCCCGCTCGGCGAAGTCTCCGCCCAGATCAGCAAAGCTGGACAGCACCACCGCGCGCCCGCCCGCCCAGTCATAGGCGCGCGACGCCGCCGCCTCGATCGGCGCATTGCGGTCCCAGTGGGCCAGCCGATCCTTGCCCATCGCCTTGGCCTTCAACGCATAATAGCGATGCGCCAGACGCGGATAGGCCTGCGCCACCGCCTCGGCCATGGCGTCCACGCTCTCGCCGTCGACTTCATTGCCCAGATGGCGGCTGTCGGCGGGGCGTTTGAAGCCGCGCTTGCGATCCTCCAGCGCCTTTTCGGCGGCGACGGTGTTCAGCACCATGGCCATGGTCCGGGCGATGCCGGAAAAGGCCGTCGACAGGCCCTCGCCCGCCGCCTGACGCTTGGCGCCGTCCGCGTCGCTGAGACGGTTCAGCCCCTCGGCCAGGGTCAGCTCATCATCCCCCACGGGTGCGCGCAGCACGGCCAGGGTCTCGTCGAACAGGCGCGGCCACTGCGCCTGAATCGGGCCGCGCTCAGCGATGAAGGTCTCCAGCTCGGCCGACAGTTCATGCGGCTTCATCGCCCGCACCCGGCGCAGCCACGGCGCCCAGCGCGCGGCGGGCGCATGGGCCGCCAGCGCCGCCTCAACCGCCGCCTCGTCCAGCGCATTAATCTCCAGCGTCAGCCAGACGGTCGGCGTGGCGATGACCGTCAACTTCTCGCGCACATCGGCCTCGAAGCTTTGCGCCGCCGCATCCTCGCGATTGGTCGAGGCGGCCAGGAAGGCGTAGGCGCCCAAGGCCCCCATCACGTCCGCCGCCTGCTCATAAAGCCCGATCGCCTCGTCCAGCGCCCGACCCAGTTCGGCGCCCGACAGCGCGGCCAGCCGCCCCTGCCAAGCGTTCATCCGGTCGACCAACGCCCTGGCCCGCTCCAGATCGGCGGCGATGCGCGCATCCTCGCGCGAGGCGTAGAGGTCGGACAGATCCCACAGCGGGGCGTCGGCGAATTCGGTCGTTTTGACGGGCGCGTTCATGCCCTTGGTTGTGGAGAGACGAGGGGCGCGATGCAAGCCGCCCTTCTCTCAGCAGGTCAGCCTCAAACCAGGACGATGAAAAGCGTCTTCCCTTCGCCGTCAAAATCGAGCACTGTTCAAATATGACCCATACCGCCCCCGACCCCACCGGCCGCGCCTCGCTGGAAGGCGCGCGCGGGCTCGCCGCCATCCGCATCGGGATCGGTCTGATCCAGGGGCTGGTTCTCTATCTGCTGTATCGCTCGGCGTCGGACGCCACGGCCCTGGCCTGGCCCGCAACCCAGCCTTCGCTCTTCGCCGCCCTGGCGCTGGCGGCGGCGTTCGCGCCGATCATGCTGCTGGCGGGCGTCGGGCGGATGGGATGGAAGACGCTGGCGCTGTGGGGCGCGGTCGCGGCGGCGGTTCTGGCGCTGCTGGGCTGGCACGACGCAGCCCAGCAGGCGAGCGACTATTTCCGCCCGCCCTATCTGCGCTTCCCGGTCGTGGCCTTCGCCGCAGCCGCCCTGTTCATCGCCCATCACCTGATCGTTCCGGCCGTCCAAGGGCGACGCTGGATCGCCGACTACGACGACTATTTCGACACCGCTTGGAAGGCGGGCGTGCAACTGGTGCTGTCGCTGGGCTTCACCGGCGCCTTCTGGCTGCTGCTGTTCCTGGGCGCGGCCCTGTTCCGCGTCATCGGCCTCAGCTTCCTGAGCGACCTGTTGGGCGAGGAGTGGTTCTCCATCCCCGTCACCTGCCTGGTCTTCGCCGTGGCGGTGCAGCTGACCGACGTGCGCGGCGGCCTGATCCGGGGCGTGCGGACGGTGGCGCTGATGCTGTTGTCCTGGCTGCTGCTGGTCATCACCGTCCTGGTGGCGGGCTTCCTGGCCGCCCTGCCCTTCACCGGACTGGACGGGCTGTGGAAGACGGGCAGCGCCACGGCCCTGGTGCTGTCGGCCGCCGCCGCCCTGATCGTGCTGATCAACACCGCCTATCAGGATGGACGCGAGGACAATCTGCCGCCCGCCGCCCTGCGCCTGGCGGTGCGGGTCGCCTCGGTGCTGCTGACGCCGCTGATCCTGATCGCGGTCTGGGGCCTGTCCTTGCGTATCGGCCAGCACGGCCTGACGCCCGACCGCATCATCGCCTCGGCCTGCGCCCTGGTCGGCGTCCTGTACGCCGTCGGATACGGCTGGGCCGCCCTGTCGCCCTTGTGGCGCAAGACCGCCTGGATGAAGCCGCTGGAGCGCTCCAACGTCCTGGCCGCCGTCCTGACGGTGCTGGTCATCCTGGCCCTGTTCAGCCCCCTGGCCGATCCGGCCCGCCTGTCGGTCAACGACCAGACCGCCCGGCTCAAGCGCGGCGCCGTCAGCGCGGCCCAGTTCGACTACGCCTTCCTGCGCTTCGGCGCGGGCAAGACGGGACGCGCGGCCCTGGCCGAGCTGGCGAAATCCTCCGACGCCGAGATCGCCCGTCGCGCCAAGGCGGCCCAGGCCGTGACCTCGCGCTATGACATAGAGGAAGCCGCCCTGCCCCCGCGCGCGCCGAACATCGCCCCGTGGCCGGAGGACAAGCCCCTGCCCGCCGCCTTCCTGGCCCCGGCGCCGTCCGGCGATCCGCGCTACGCCTGCAACAGCGACTACAACTGCCTCGCCGCACAGCGCGACCTGAACGGCGACGGCCGCGACGAAATCCTGTTGGCGACCACTTACAGGATCGCCCTGTTCGCTCAGGGCGCCGATGGCCGCTGGGTCCATCAGGGCGACTATCAGGTTCCGCATTGTCCCGGTCCCGGCGGCCGCGATCTGCGCGAGTCGCTCAAGCACCCCGATCTGAAGACCGCCGCATCGCCCTGGCCCGATCTGAACATGGGCGCCGTGACCGGGCGGCTGCAGCCGGAAGCCGTCTGCCCGAAGCCCGCCCCCGTTAACCCCTGACTCAGGTCTCCGAAACCCGATCTTCATTCCCTCCGTTCTAGGGTTGTGTCGAAACGAGCCAGTCCCGACCCAATGAGGACGGCCGTTCGATGGTGATGTTGAAGGGTGTGCTCCAATGGCCAAGACCGTTCTGGTCGTCGACGATGATCCCACGCAGCGCCGCCTGATTCAGGCGGTGCTCGACCGTGAAGGCTATGCGGTCGTCCACGCCGAAAGCGGGGGCGAGGCCATCGACCGTCTGACCAAGGGCGGCGGCGCCGACGTGGTGCTTCTGGATCTCGTCATGCCCGGCCTGTCGGGCATGGAGGCCCTGGCCGAGATGCGCACGGCGGGCGTGGCCACGCCGGTCATCGTGCTGACGGCCAACGGCGGCATCGAGACGGTGGTCAAGGCCATGCAGGCCGGGGCCCAGGACTTCTTCGTCAAGCCGGTCGGCCCCGACCGCCTGCTGGTCGGCGTCCGCAACGCCCTGCAGATGACCCAGCTGACCGCCGAGATCGGCCGCCTGAAGAAGCGCGCTGCGGGCCGCTCCTCCTTCGACGACATGGTCGGCGACAGCGAACCCATGCGGATGGTCAAGGCCCTGGGCCAGCGCGCGGCCAAGTCCTCCATCCCCGTGCTGATCACCGGCGAAAGCGGCGTCGGCAAGGAGGTCATCGCTCGCGCCCTGCACGGCGCCTCGGACCGGGCGGGCAAGCCCTTCGTGGCGGTCAACTGCGGCGCCCTGCCCGCCAATCTGGTCGAATCCATCCTGTTCGGCCACGAGAAGGGCGCCTTCACCGGCGCGCACGAAAAACACGCGGGCAAGTTCGTCGAGGCGAACGGCGGCACCCTATTCCTGGACGAGATCGGCGAACTGCCGCTGGACATGCAGGTCAAGCTGCTGCGCGCGCTTCAGGAAGGCGAGGTCGATCCCGTCGGCGGCAAACGCCCGGTCAAGGTCGACGTCCGCATCGTCTCGGCCACCAATCGCGACCCGGCCCAGCAGGTCAAGGAAGGCGCCTTCCGCGAAGACCTCTTCTATCGTCTGAACGTCTTCCCGATCGAGGCCCCGGCCCTGCGCGAACGGCGCGAGGACATCCCGGCCCTGGTCGAGCACTTCATCGCCCGCTTCAACGTCGAGGAAGGCAAGCGCGTCGCGGGCTGCTCGCCCGAGACTCTGGCCCTGCTGCAGGGCCACGACTGGCCCGGCAACGTCCGCCAGTTGGAGAATGCGGTCTATCGCGCCCTGGTCCTGGCCGACTCTCCCCTGTTGCAGCCGCACGACTTCCCGGCCATCTCGGGCGTCGCCGTGCCGCTGGACGCCGTGGCCGCTCCCCGGAGCGGCGAGCACGCGCCCGCCTCGGCCTCCGAGTCCGCCTCGAGCGACGAGGACGCCCAGCACGACAGCCCGGTCCGCATCACCGATGACCGCGGCCACGTCCGCACACTGGAGCAGATCGAACGCGACCTGATCCAGCACGCCATCGAGGTCTACTCCGGCCACATGTCCGAAATCGCCCGCCGCCTGGGCATCGGCCGCTCTACCCTCTATCGCAAGGTCCGCGAACAGGGCCTTGAGGAACAGCTCAAGGAAGCCGGCTGAGAGGCCCGAAGACCACAGGCGCAGGAACCCTCGCGCGCGCCTGACGCTTCCCTAGTGGGATTTCACACAGGGGCTGCACCATGGACGCACATTTCCGATTGGACGGTCACGTCGCCCTGGTGACGGGCGCAGGGGCCGGAATAGGCCGCGCCATCGCCGAGACCTTCGCCGCAGCGGGCGCCGCCGTGGCCGTCACGGACCTGGATGCAGCCAAGGCCCTGGCCGTGGCGGACGGCGTGGCCCGGGCCGGCGGACGCGCGGTCGGCCTGGCCTGCGACGTCACCGACGAAGCCCAGCGCATCGCGACTGTCGAGGCCGTGGTCGCGGCCTTCGGCAAGCTGACCCTGCTGGTGAACAATGCGGGCGGCGGCGGCCCCAAGCCCTTCGACATGCCCATGAGCGATTTCGAGCGCGCCTATCAGCTCAACGTCTTCGCCCCCTTCCGCTTCATGCAACTGGCGGCGCCGCACATGCAGGACGCAGGCGGCGGGGCGATCCTGAACATCACCTCCATGGCCGGAGACAACAAGAACGCCCGCATGGCCTCCTACGGTTCGTCCAAGGCGGCGGTCAGTCATCTGACCCGCAACGTCGCCTTCGACCTGGGTCCGCGCGGCGTTCGCGTCAACGCCATCGCGCCAGGCGCGATCAAGACCGACGCCCTGGCCGGCGTCCTGACGCCCGAGATCGAACAGGCCATGCTCAAGCACACGCCGCTGGGCCGCCTGGGGCAGCCGGAGGACATCGCCCGCGCGGCCCTGTTCCTGTGCTCGCCCGCGGCGTCGTGGATCAGCGGCCAGATCCTGACCGTCTCCGGCGGCGGCGTTCAGGAACTGGACTGACCCACGATGCTTGAGGCTTCCAAACGGCGGCGGTTCCGGCCACAGGTCTCCCCTCCAGTTCAACCGGGGGGAGCCCGCCATCTTGTTTCGTCATACCGCCGCCGTTCTGACCGTGGCGTCCGTCGTCGCCCTGACCGCCTGCTCCAACGCCGAGGCCCCGCCCCCGGCTGAAGCCGGCGCTTCCGCCCTTTTGTCCAAGGCCGCCCTGCCGTCCGAGTGCGTGGATCACCCGCTTCTGGCGGCCATGCCGACGGCCCAGACCATCGCCGGTAAGCCGCTGACCGAGGTCGAGTGCCAGGCCTTCTCCGTCTCCATGACCTATGGCGAGCCGGGGACCAGCGCCGAAATCCTGCTGATCGATTCCAAGGCCCCCGTTCCCGAGGAAAGCGGTCCCATGTCCGGCCTGCTCGCCGCAGCTCAGGAGACCGCTTTCAAGAGCGTCGTCGCAGGCGTGGAAATGACCAAGGGCGTGCGCGAGATGGCCCTGTCCTCCCCGCCCGCCCTGGCTTCGATCGGCGGCGAGGACTATCTGCCCGTGGTCATGGACGCTCCGTCCGGCGAGCCCATCGTCATCGGCGTCGAACCCAAGGATTCAGGCGGCCGCGTCGGCTCGATGATGAGCGCGCTCAAGGGCCGCTACGGTCTGACCATCCATATCGAACAGGACGACCTGTCCGGCGCGGCGGCCGCCCGCGCGGCCTATCAACCCTATCTGTCGGCCATGCGCCTGAACGCCCTGCCCTGAAAGCGATTGGAAGGGCGGCTGAGTTCGCCTCCGCCGCCCTTCGCCATCGTTTCGCTGTCCCCGAGTCAGTTCCGGCTGACCGTCAGGGCGTAGGCGCCTTCCGATCCCCGGCGCGCCGTGGCGCGAGGCTGGAACGGGGTGATGACATAGGTCGTGTCCTTGGCGGCCTTCAGCTCGGCCGTTTCGCCCTCGACCTCGCCCCGGAACACGGCCGCGCCGCTCTGGTCCGCCGCGTCGCTGATGTTGAAATACAGGTTGGTGTTGGACGGTTTGAAGGCGACCTTCAGCGTCTGTCCCGCCGCGACGGGTACGGCGTAGACCGGCGCCGCATAGCCCTTCACCGTTCCTTCCTTCGTCACCGATCCGGCCCGCTCGAAGGTCAACACCTCCAGCGTGGAGCCTTCCTCACGAACGAAGGCGCGCGCGGCGGCCTCGTCGACGACAGGCAAGGCCAGGACGGCGTTCGGCGTCGGGCTGACCGCCTGGGGCGCCGCCGCCGGGCCGCCGCTGAGATCGACCGTCGCCTCAGACGCGGCCTCGGGCGCCGCCCCCGGACGATCGCCGCACGCCGCCAGCGCCAGGCTCAAACTCAGAAGACCGCCGGTCAGGACGGCGGGGGCGAAGGGTTTCATTAGTCTTCCCTCTCAAGAGGCTTGGATATCCGCAGACGCAACGCACGGCCAAGCTGAACGGTTGCGGGCTTCATTCAACCTCATCGGGCGTCGACTGGCTTTCTTTCCGGCGTCGCCCGAATCGACGCGGTTCGCCCTTGGCCTTGGCCGTGATCTCTTTCAGCTTGCGGCCCTGC
Source organism: Brevundimonas sp. ZS04 (assembly GCF_001956865.1). Lineage (NCBI taxonomy): Bacteria > Pseudomonadati > Pseudomonadota > Alphaproteobacteria > Caulobacterales > Caulobacteraceae > Brevundimonas > Brevundimonas sp. ZS04. The sequence continues at coordinate 1,084 of NZ_MTHE01000006.1, read as the reverse complement.
ATGGCCGACAGCGCCTGGCCCGGCGCGCCCTTTTCCGGGTCGGCGAAGGCGCGGCCATGGGTCTGGATTCGCTCGCCCACCGAATCGAGGAACTCCCCCTCCCATTCGGACAGGGAAACGCCCGCCTTCTCTGCCGAGCGGCGGGCGCGTTTCAGGGCATTGAGCGCGGATCGTTTCGCCGCCTCCTTCTGCTGCTCCCAGGGGCTCAGAGAAGGTTTGGTTTTAAGGGCGCCGCCGCCCTTCAGGCTGCTGGAGCGTGAAGGGCCGTCGCCGGAGGGCTTGAAGGGCGTGCGCTTCAGGCCCGCCTCCCTCAGATCTCGCCGAGAGCCGAGAGGTAGAGGTCCAGAATCGCTTCTTCTTCCTGACGCTTGGCCTTGTCCTGCTTGCGCAGGCGCAGAACCTTGCGCAGCACCTTGACGTCATAGCCTTCGCCCTTGGCCTCGGCGAAGACCTCCTTCATGTCGACCATGACGGCCTGCTTGTCCTCTTCGAGGCGCTCCAGGCGTTCGATGATCGAGCGAAGACGGCCCTGGGCCGTGGCGGTCAGGACGTCGGGGCTGGCGTCGAAGGAAGCGTCGTCCATGACTGAACTCCAGAACTCAAATCAAGCTGCGCCCTCAAGCAGGCCGAGGGCCGTCAGGGCAGGAAAGAACCGCGCCCTCAAGCAGGCCTAGGACCGTTAGGGCAAGAAAAAAGCACGTCCTCAAGCAGGCCGAGGGCCATTGGGACGACTTGGAAAAGAATCACTAGTCAGACGCGAGCCTGCGCTCAACGCCGGACGCGAAAAAGCCGCGGACAACGCCCGCGGCCCTGTGGATAGTCATCCCATCCACCGACGGTCGGCGCGCGCCTCGCCCGCGAAAGGCGGGGCGCGCCGATCACGCCTGATCAGCCTTGCTTGGCTTTGAAGCGCGGGTCGGTCTTGTTGATGACGTACAGAACGCCCTTGCGGCGAACGATCTTGCAGTCGCGGTGGCGACCCTTCAGCGACTTCAGCGAGCTACGGACCTTCATGGTCGGACGTCCCGGTTGGAGGCCCGTGAGGGCGAGTAAAACAAAAGAGCCGCGGGCGAACCTGCGGCGG